>PEAG01000081.1 GCA_002753505.1 Magnetococcales bacterium HCHbin5
TTCTCCCGGGGGGAGTGATATTTCCTGACCTGTTTTGACATGGTGCATACCTCCGTTGGTTGGCCATTATATCCGGCTTACCCGAACGAGGCAATCGTTACATTCCGTCTGAGGCAACACAGATCGTACATGGGCAAACCATCCAATTTGATCCCGGAACAGCGCACAAAGATCGTATTGGCCCTGTTGCGGTGAGAGGAGCTGGCCTCTATACTGGCCCGTCGGTGCAATCTCCATGCACTCCACGATAACCATTATGCCCCGACGGAGAACGACATGAACCACCCCTCTTCGTTGGCAGAAGCGCGCTACCGTCTGGACAAATGGCTGTGGGCGGCCCGTTTTTTCAAGACCCGCTCCCTGGCAACCGAGGCGGTTGTCGGTGGCAAGGTGCATCTGAACGGCATACGCACCAAGCCCGGCCACGAAACCCATATCGGGGATAGCCTCAGTATTCGCACGGAGGCGGGTCTGTTCGTCGTCCTGGTGCGTGCCCTTTCTGATCGGCGTGGTCCTGCCAGGGAGGCGGTACTGCTTTACGAAGAGACGGCTCAAAGCCAGAAAGATCGCGCAACGGCAGCGATGGACAGCAAGAGACTGGCCCTGCCCGTCTTCACGGGACGGCCCGGCAAGAAGGATCGCCGGGCACTGACCCGGTTGCGGGGTGGGGAGTGACGAGAGGCCCTCGCGTTCGCCATTGGCGAACGCGCCGAGTGCGACCTGCCTGCACTTTGGGCAGAACCGCTCCCGCAGGTCGTTCAGGTTTGGGAGGCTTACAGCGATGATGAGCAGATGCTGGCGCATCTGCCAGATGTCCGAGAGTGCCCGTCCAAAAAAACTTCCCCTCGGTTACGGAATATGTGTGGTTTAAAATAATAAAAAGTCTGTCTCTTCCTGTTCATCCGGGTCGATCATGCCTCCCGGGGGACGAAGTATTCTGCGATCGCCGAGTCTGCGATCCAGCCAGGGGCTCTGGCTGTATACCCTTTTCAGCTCCGGTATGCTGCTGCCCCCAACGCCATTAAGACGCATGGCCCATGTTGCAATCCAGGCAAACCAGAAATTGTCCCGGTACAGAGCATGTTGTTGTTCATCCACCCAAAAAGCGGTGTTGAGCTGTTGCTGTACGAACTGTTCCAGTTGTGCATCCGGGTTGTCTGCGGCCATGAACGTGTCAATACGTCGATAAATGTCCCGCAGCGTGTTCATGTCGCGCAGGCTTTTCTCCAGTGACGCCAGGATGTGATCCATAACGGGCCTGTTTTCTGGAGTTCTGGACATTTCAAGGTACTGTCTGGCGTAGAGCAGGGAGCTTTCAGCCGACTGAAAATGGCCTTCTCCCACGTTGCCGGGCGGGTCCAGGAAGATACGAAAGGCATCTCGAAAGGTCAGATAGCGAATGGCTACGACAATCGGTTCTCCCTTGACCACCTGCTCAAACCCAGGCATCTGACATACGTTCCGGAGCATGTCCGCCTTCAAGGAACCATCAGCTCTGGTGAGAAGGGAGAGAATTTTTCCAATGTGGATTTCGCTGTTGTTCATTTTTTAAACCACACTCATCCCGGGGTTCTTAAACAGGCACTGCGACACCCTTCATTTGCGCTATATTCCCTCAATTGTCAATAGCAACCTGAATGAGACTCCCGCAGAAAGATAACGGGGTTTATGACCGGGCAGGGATGGCGGGTTTTGGCCGGGATCCTACCGGCCATCTCGGGATGGTTGCCGGGTGAACTGGGGGCATGGCGAGTGATTGCTGGTTGCTGATTTTTTTCCGGATGATTGCTGCTTGGGTGCTGGAACAAAAACGGCCACCCGGAGGGTGGCCGCAAATACTTGTTTTGAATGGTGGGCGGTACAAGGATCGAACTTGTGACCCCTACCGTGTCAAGGTAGTGCTCTCCCGCTGAGCTAACCGCCCCAGTCGCCAACTGCCAAACCCGCACGACTCAGGCTCCGCACCATAAAGGATACCGGCGCGCTTGTCAATCCCTGCACAACAAACAACGGACCAAAAAGTTTTTTGGTCAACCGTACTCAATAAAAACCATTTCCCACCACCGGAGCTCCGCCTGTACCAGCTTCGCTGGCGGCAGGATCTCTGGATTCCGCCGAGAGAGGCGATTGGCCCGGCTTGAAGGCCTCCATCACCCTGTGTGCCGTGGCCTCAGAGGGCAACATGCCCGTTTCCGCATCAATCTCCTCCAGGACAATCCCCTTGGGAACCGGAAAATCGGTGACAGGAATATCCTTGAGGGCTTTGCCCATATAGTCCACCCAGATGGGCAGTGCCGCCCGACCGCCGGACTCTTTTTGACCCAACCCGGTATTGTCATCCATGCCAACCCAAACCGCCGTCACCAGAGAGGGACTGAATCCGACAAACCAGGCATCACGCAAACCGTTGGTGGTCCCCGTCTTGCCCGCCAACGGCCGCTGTAACTTTTTGGCCAACTGCCCGGTCCCGTTGGTGATCACCCCCTTCATCAGGCTGATCACCTGATAAACCGTGGCCGGGTCCAAAACAGGCTTGCCAAAAGCCGCCGACTCCTCCTCCTTGTTTTCCGGTTGCTCCGACAAGACCCCCTCATTCCGGCCCACCGATTCATGACACAACAGGCAGTCCCCTCCGCGATGCCGATGCACCGTGCGGCCAAACCGATCCTGTACCCGCGCAATCACCACCGGTTCCACCAGCTTGCCCCCATTGGCAAAAACCGCATAGGCCGATGCCATTTTTAACGGGGTGAAGCCCAAAGTGCCCAAGGCAAGCGAAAGATCCTGACGATAATCCGGAATGTCAAACCCGAATCTTTTCAGAAACGGTATCGCCGTTCCCATGCCTACCCGCTTCAAAATGCGAATCGTCACCAGGTTGCGGGAGTGTACCAAACCCACCCGTACCGTCGTCGGACCATAAAATTTGTGTTCATAATTCTGCGCCCGCCACACCTTCCGCTGACCGGTCACCGGATCCCGATAGGCCAACGGCATCGGGCTGTCATCAATCAGGGAGACCGGCGTCAGCACACTGTCCAGGGCCGCCGCATAGATGAACGGCTTGAAAGAGGAGCCCGGTTGCCGCTGTCCCTGCGTGGCACGGTTAAACTCACTCCTGTCAAAGTCATACCCCCCCACCATGGCCAATACCTGCCCGGTATGGGGATCCAGACTGATCAAGGCCGACTCCGCCTCCGGATCCTGGGCCAGAAAATAGGATTTGCGCTTGCCATCCGGCGGGTCCAGCAAAATGACATCCCCCGCCTGCACCACATCCGATACCGCCTTGATGGCAGAACCCATCACCTTGCCCGGCCGCTTTTTTTCGTCAAGACGCTTGCGGGCCCAGACCACTCCCTCCAGCGGCAACTCCACCTCCTTGCCACTGCCCAGCAGCACCTTGGCACGGCGACTCTCCACCCCAACAACCAAACCAATCACATATTTGGAGACAGAACTGAACTCGGTAACCTGTTTGGAGGTGAGCCAACCCTGGCGTACTGCCGTATCCTTCACCTTGTCCAGATGGCTCAACGGACCGCGATAACCATGCCGTCGATCATAATCCACCAGCCCGTGACGCACCGCATCCTGCGCATATCCCTGCAAAACCGGGTCCAGGGGAGTGTACACATCCAACCCCGCCTTGTACAATTGACCTTCGCCCCAATCCCCCACAATGGTGCGCCGTACATGCTCCAGATAGTGGGGGGCCACCGACTCTATCGGCTCCTGGGGACGCGCCAACCCCAAAGGCTCAGCCGCTGCTGCATCCGCATCCGCCTGGGTGATAAAACCCACCTCCGCCATCCGGTTCAACACCAACCGCTGCCGCTTCTGGGCATTCTCCGGGTACCGCCACGGGCTGTAATGGTTGGGAGCCTTCGGCAACCCGGCCAACAGAGCCATCTGCCCCAAGGTCAACTCCGAAACATCCCGATCAAAATAGATGCGCGCCGCCGCTCCCACCCCATAGGCTCCCGCCCCCATGTAGATCTGGTTGACATACAACTCAAGAATCTCCTCCTTGGAAAACTCCTGGTCAATGCGCAAGGCCAGAATAATCTCCTTCACTTTCCGGTCAATACTTTTAACGGAACTCAGTAAAAATGTCTTGGCCACCTGCTGGGTGATGGTGGAAGCCCCCTGCACCACCCGGCCTGCACGGAGGTTGGCAAATGCGGCACGAAAAATGCCTAAAAGATCCACACCGGGGTGTTGGAAGTATTTTGAATCCTCAATCGCCAAAAAAGCGTTAACCAGCAGGCGGGGAACCTCATTCATTCGGACAAATTGACGCCGTTGGAAAAAAAATTCGCCCAATAACTGGTAGTCCCGGGCGTAGACCCGGGTCACCAGGCTGGGTCGATAATCGGCCAGACCGTACAAGGGGGGCAAACCCTTGGAAAAATGGAGATAGGCACCCCACAACAACCCTGAACCTGCCACAGCGATGATCAGCAGGAACAGGAAAACATAACGGACCCATCGCCAGCTACTGCCTGGCATGGCTATTTTTTCAATATGCCTTCTGCGTACGGTGGGCGGGCGGCGTGGCCCCTCTCCCCGCGGGGGTGGGGCGGCGGGGCGCGGTCGCCTGCGGGCGGGTGGTGTTTCAGGAGTATTGTCCATGGATTATGTAGAGCGTTACCAAAAAAGTTGGCCAAATACGAATATCCATCGTTGCCCTGCTTGCCTTGGCGAGCAGGGCCTGTTTTGCGACTGAGACGCCATGTTTTCGCTTTCCCATCTGTTCCGCAGAAAAAATCGCCCGCAGCCATCCGTGCCGCATCGTCCGGTGGTGGGGTTGGATATTGGTTTTTCTGCCATTAAAGTGGCCGAACTGCAACGGGGCGGCAAACAGTGGAGCCTGAACCGTTGTGGTATACAGCCGCTGCCCCCCGAGGCCGTCGTGGATGGACAGATCAAACAACCGGAAGTGGTCACCCAGGCCATTCGGGAGCTGTTGGCAGCCAATAATATCACAACCAAACAGGCCGCCATCTCCCTCGGTGGCTCTTCCGTGATCACCAAAAAAATCCAGATGCCGGTCATGAGCGAACTGGAGCTGGAAGACCAGATTGCCATGGAGGCCGAAGAGTATATCCCTTTTGACATCGAAAATGTCAATCTGGATTTTCATATTCTCGGTCAAAATAACGAGACCATGGAAATATTGTTGACGGCCTGCAAAAAGGACTTGATTCTGAGCCACTCAGAGGCGGTTCGTCAAGCCGGTCTGGAGCCTCTGGTGTGCGATCTGGATCTGTTTTGCCTCGTCAATGCCTACCAAACTTTTCTTCAGCCCTATCCGCAGAGCCAGGCCCGCGCCCTGGCCTTCAATCCCTCTCCCGCCGAGGGAGGGCCAAGCGACAAACAGCCCAGCCGCGAACCGGTGGTCATTCTGGTCAACATGGGGGCCGCGTTTATCAATATCGCCATCGTGACCGCAAACGGCCTGCCCGGCTATATCCGCGACCACGCCCTGGGCGGTCGGCAGATTGTACATGAGATCAAGACACGCCAGTCATTGCCTTGGGTCGAGGCGGAACGCATGCTCATTATGCCAGGAGAGGAGAGAGAACACCATTCAGAATCGGCGTCTTGGCAAACAGAGTTGATTGATCCCTTTCTGGAACAGGTGGTCCAGCAAATTCGTCAGGCGATCTCTTTCCACAAAACAGGCAACCCGGACCATCCGGTGACGGCCGTTTGGCTGGCCGGAGGGTGTTCCCTGCTGCCCAATGCAACCAGGCGGATTGGTGAGCGGTTGGAGTTGCCGCTCTACCTGGCTGATCCGTTCGCCAATCTGACTCATCGCTGGTGTCGTGACAAGAAGGAGAGCCCGGCAACCGCGTTGTTAAAAGGGATGGCTCCCCGATTCATGGTGGCGTTGGGGTTGGCTTTGCGGGGGGATAGACCATGATTCGCATCAATCTGTTGCCCTACCGTCCGGCGCAGCGACAGCGCAAACTGAACACCATTTTAACCGCCTGGGGAGTCTCGGCTCTTCTCAGTCTGCTGCTGCTGTTTGGGGTCGACCTGTTTGTGCTGGACACCATCCAGACCTTGACCAACAGCAAAAACAATAACAGCAAAACCATTCAGGATCTGAATGAAAAACTTGGAGAAATCAAGGATATCAACGACAGAAAGGCACTGGCCTTGACCCGTTTGGAAATTATCAACCGGTTGAGTCATGAGCAGAGCATCACCATTCATGTGTTGGATGAATTGACCCGGGCCATTCCGGAACAGGTCTGGTTGACCCGGATGGAGACCCAAATCAACCAATTGATGTTGAACGGGTTGGCAACATCCAGTGCGGTTGTGGCGGACTTTATGCGCCAGTTGGCCGCTTCGCCCTACTTTTCCAATGTGGAGCTGTCCAAAATTGTGCAGCAGGAGGTTCAACATGGAGAGAAAATTCAATCATTTACCATGGAACTCAAGTTTGCCATGCCCAAACCGGTGACGGCCGCCTCCAGTCCAGCTTCAGAGGGTGCGCCGGTGGCGGGTGCCCAGGCCCCTGACCGTTCGACGACGGGAAAATAAGACCATGGAACTTGGATTTGATCCCCTGATTGTCTTGCGCCTGAAACCGATTCAAAAGATCGGGGTTGCCCTGGGTTTGCTGCTGCTGTTCACGGCGTTGTACTGGTATTTTTTTCTGCAGGATCGACTGAATGTCATGGAAAAGCTGCAGGCTGAAATCCAGCAGCAGGAGGACCAGATCAGCTCCAAAAGGCGTCTGTTGACCAAATTGCCGCAAATGCGCGAAGAGTTGGCCCGCCTGAAAATGGAAGAGGAGCGGTTGGCGCAAAAATTGCCTTCTGAAAAGGAGATTCCCACCCTGCTGACCGATATTTCCACCGCCGGACATGAGCAGGGGTTGGAGTTTCTCCTGTTTGCCCCCGGTCCTGAAATCAGCCGGGATTTATACGCAGAGGTGCCGGTTGGGATGGAGATGCGGGGCTCTTTTCATGCCATCGCCCTGTTTGTGGATCGGGTCGCCAAAATGTCCCGTATTGTCACCTTTGCAGATATTTCCATGGAACCGCCCAAAGATCCAAAAGAGCAAAAAAACCAGCGGGATATGCTGGTTGCCAAGGCCCGCGCCACCACCTACCGATTTCTCAGCCAGCAGGCGTTGGAGCAAAAAGAGCGTGCCAGCAAGGGGGCGGGTGATCGGGCGGACAAAACAAAGGGGGGGAAATGATGGGACTCCACCTGTTTATTTTGCTGGCCGCCCTGCTGGGTGCGGGCAAAAGTTGGGGAGAGGAGAAAGGGATGCCGTCAGGAGACGGTCGCCCGTCCGACCCGTTTGTCTACCATGCGGAGAACAAGCGGAATCCCTTTCAACCCCCGACCGCCTGGCTGGCCCGCTTTTTCCCGGACCAGTCGGCAGCCAGTGGTTTGACCGATCTGCCCCAGCGGCGGGAGAGGCGTGAAAAGGAGTTGTTGGAATCCTTTCAGATGGACAGCTTGAAGCTGGTCGCCATCCTGTTCATGGGAAAAAGCGAAACGGACCCCAACGCATCCACAACGGAGCTGGGAGAACCGGTGGCCATGGTGGAGGATCCGGAGGGGGTGGGCCATGTGGTTCGGGTAGGCAGTTATATGGGGGTCAACGAGGGACGGGTGGCCCGAATCGCTGTGGATGAACTCCTGGTAGAGGAGCCCGCTCCCAGACAAGGGGATCCAGCGGCTGTTCGCACCATCACGTTGCAGTTGCACAAAACGGAGGAACCTGGACAGGACAATGTGTCAACAAAAACGAAAAATCAACAATAGGTTGCTGACCCTTTCAACGGGCGTCGTTCTGCTGGGCGGAGTGGTGGGGCTGGAGGGGTGCATTCCGACACCGGGACCGGTTGGCCTGACCTCCGAGCAGTCGCCCGTTGTCGCCGATGGTTCTGTCGCCACCTCTGCCTCTGCACAGTCGGTCAAGCCGGTGGTCCCGACGGCCACCCACATTGCCAGTGCAGAGGCCATCGAGACCAGCCAGGGGGTTCGTATCGCTTTGGCCAGCAACGGATCGCTGCCCTACCAGGTGTTCGCGCTCGATGCTCCCTCCCGTCTGCTGCTGACCTTTCCCGGCATCCGCCTGGAACCCGCCGTGCAACCGAGGATGGTGACGCTGCCGGGGGTGACAGGGATCTTTCCCATGGAGGGGGCGGATCATGGCAGCCAATTGGAAGTTGTCCTGCGGGAGAAGACAGAGTATACCGTCCGAGAGCGGGAGGATGGTTTGGATTTGACGCTGTTTACCAAGGGAACAGTCGCGCAGGGTGCCCAGGAAGGGGGTGTGGGTAATCAAAACCGGCCGGCTGATTCGGTGCAGCGGATTGATGCTGTCCAGGTCGCACACAGTGGAACCGGCACCCGCATTCATCTGCTTGGGGTGGGAGATTTGCCGGAACCACAAACCTTTCGCCTGTTTGATCCGCCACAGATCATTTTTGATTTTATCGGCGTTACCGGTCCAGGTGTTGGTCGTGAGGTGGTGGTGACCTCTCAGGAGATCAAATCGGTGCGGATGGCCTCCGAAGAGCACAAAACCCGGTTGGTGGTGGATTTGGCGGATCCAGAGATACAATTTCGCTTCGACCGCAATGATCCCCTGCCGGTGATCTATTTGAGCCGGACGGGGCAGGAGGGTGTGCAACCCAAAAAGGTTGCCGACAATGTGTTGCCGCCGGTGGCCAGTGTAGAGGCGGTCAAATTTACCCAGCAGGGTGAGACCGGGCTGGTGACGATTCAGACCGGCGACGACGGGGTGGTGCTGGACAGCCACCGGGAAGAGAAACAGTTGACCCTGACCCTGAAAGGAACCCATCTGGCTGGCCGGCTCTCCCACCAGGGCAGCGGCGGACAGCGGCAGGATGTGCAAAGTTTTGGTGGGGCGGTCAAAACCATCGATACCTTCATGGAGGGCAAGGATACCCGCATCGTCGTCAGCCTGACCTCGCCAACCGACCAGCATGAAATTATCCAGCAGGGAAAAACCATCCTGGTGCGGGTCAAACCGGCGACAGTGGAGGCCGGCAACGGCCAGCCGGTTTACACGGGCGCGAAGGTTTCCATGGATTTCAAGGGGATCGATATTCATAACGCCCTGCGCTTGTTGGCGGAACTGAACCATTTAAACCTGTTGGTGGCGGATTCGGTCAAGGGGACGGTCACCATGCGACTGGTGGCGGTGCCCTGGGATCAGGCGTTGGATCTGATCCTGGAAAGCAAAGGGTTGGGCAAGGAGTTGCAGGGCAATGTGTTGCGCATCGCACCATTGGCCGATCTGCAAACCATGGCGGATGCCCAGTTGCTGGCCCGGGAGAGCAAACAAAAACTGGAGCCGATCATCACCGAACTGATCCCGGTCAGTTTTGCCAAGGCGGTCGAGATTCGGGATCTGCTGCTGGAGACCGATCAAAAAAGCAGCGGGCCGGCGACCGGCAACTCTGCGGCCGCCAAGGGCGCGACCCCGACACCCGGTCGGGAGGGGAACAGGGCACCTCGCCTGCTCTCCGCCAGCGGCAGTGTTGTGGTGGACCAACGGACCAATACCCTGATTGTCAAAGATATGGCGGTCAATGTGGCCAAGGTGCGGGAGATGGTGGCCAAGTTGGACAAGCCCATTCCCCAGGTGTTGATTGAGGCCCGTATTGTGGAGGTTGGTCGGGATAGCGCATTGGGGTTGGGCATCAACTGGGGGTTCAACTATAAGGGATCGGTGAACGCCAATATGGGGGTTTCCAGCACGGCGACCAATGCCTATCTGGTGCAGCAAAACGCCACGACCCTGACCGCACCCCGGCCCAGCATGGCAAACGGCGAGTTGGCCAGCCCCAACGTGGCCATGCTGCCCAGTTCCAGCCAGATGCCGAGCTGGGTGGGGAGTGGGGTCAACAGCAATCTGGGTGTTCATTTGGGCTCCCTGTCGCCTCTGCTGGACCTGGACATTGAGTTGGGGGCGTTGGAGGTCAATGGCAAGGCCAAAACCATCTCCAGTCCGCGTGTGCTGACGGCCAACAACAAGGAGGCCACCATCAGCCAGGGGGTACGGCAGCCCTATCCCACGGAATCGGAAAGCGGTGGTGTCACCTACCAATATATTGATGCCGCCTTGAGCCTCAAAGTGACCCCCCATGTGACCGCCAATGGTTTTATCACCATGGAGGTGATGGCCAAAAACAACTCCATCAAGGGTGCGGTCTCCCCTGGGGCTCCTCCTGCGCTCAATACCCGGGAGGTGGAGACCCAGGCCCTGATCAAGGATGGTCAGACCATTGTTCTGGGGGGCATTTTCCAGAACAGTCAGAACGATTCCCAGCGGGGCATCCCGGAGTTGAAAGATATTCCATTTCTGGGATGGTTGTTCAAAAACAAGGTGACATCGAACAATCAGACCGAATTGCTGGTATTTATCACCCCCCGCATCGTGAATCCTTCCTAGCCCCTGTTTTTGTGCGGCAGGAAGGGGGATGGTGTATGCCCGTTGCCGTGGCCGGGTTGTGATGGGGACAACAGATTGTTTTTGTAATGCTTGAGGCTCTTATGACGCTGACTGAAACCCTCTCTCTCCCGTTGGGAGCCCGCTCCTATGACATTGTGATCGGTCCCCATCTGCTTGCCCAGCTGGGTGCCCGGTTGAAGCCTTTGTTGGCTGGCCAGCAGGTGGCCATTGTCACCAACACCACCGTGGCTCCCCTCTATCTGGAACCGGTGGAGAGCAGCTTGCGCCAGCACGGCTTTCTGACGCTGCCCATCCTGCTGCCGGATGGCGAAAGCTATAAGGATTGGCGGCATCTGCAGACCATTTTTGATGCGTTGATCCAACACCGTTTTGAACGCTCCGCCACCCTGGTGGCCCTGGGGGGGGGTGTGGTGGGGGATATGACCGGTTTTGCTGCGGCGACCTTTTTGCGGGGGGTCTCGTTTGTACAAATTCCCACCACCTTGCTCTCCCAGGTCGATGCCTCGGTGGGGGGCAAGACCGGTATCAACCATGCCCTGGGCAAAAATTTGATCGGGGCCTTTTATCAACCCAGGCAGGTGATCATTGACGTGACCACCCTGGAAAGCCTGCCGGAGCGGGAGCGGTTGGCTGGTCTGGCCGAGGTGATCAAGTATGGCATCATTTGGGATGCAGCCTTTTTTGACCGCCTGGAACAGGGGATCACGGGGGTATTGCAGCTGGAGCCCAGGTTGCTGATCGAGACCATCCGCACCTGTTGTGCCATCAAGGCGGAGATCGTAGCCAGTGATGAACGGGAGGCGGAAGCGGGTCATCGTGCCCTGCTGAATCTGGGGCATACCTTTGGCCATGCCATCGAGACCTTGACCGGTTATGGGGCGATCTTGCACGGTGAAGCGGTGGCCATCGGGATGGTGATGGCGGCCGATCTGTCGCAGCAGATGGGGTTGTGTACGGTCGCAGATGTTGACCGCATCCGGCAACTGGTTGGCCGCTGCGGACTGCCGGTGCGGGCTCCCCATTTTCCGGTGGAGGCCTATCTGGAGGCGATGACCCGGGATAAAAAGGTACTGGATGGTGCCCTGCGCTTTGTGTTGGTACACAGGATTGGCCAGGGGGCCATACATCGCTCGGTGCCGATGGATCTGGTGCGGTCGACCATTCAGCGCAATCTGGACCCGCCGGTCTCCTTGCCATGAACAGGGCGCGCCTCACAAAGCAGAGGCGGTTGCTCTCCCTGCAGGCCCAGGCGCACAGGCGGGGCCCGGTGCAGGTGGGGATCGTGTTGGGTTCGGTGCTTGGCATGGCCAGCGGGTCGGCCGGTGCGGTGGCACTGGTGGATGCGGTTGTTCAGGCATTGAGCAGTCGCCCGGAGATTCGGGTGGCACTCGACGGCACGTTGGCGGCCCAGGAGCGGGTGGGGCAGGCCTACGCCGGATTTTTGCCTAGTATCAACCTCCGTGTTGCCCAGGGGTCGGAGGGCACACAACAGTTGAGCAGTCAACGTCCCTACGCAGACACCGTCTGGATGAATCGGGAAGATCGTAGTATCTCTTTGAATCAAAATATTTTTGATGGATTTCGCACCTCCAACCAGGTGGCGAGCAGCCAAGCGGGTAGCCGTGCTTCTGGTTGGAGATCGGTGGAGGTGGCGGAAAATTTGGGCATGCGGGCTGTGGAGTCCTATCTGACCGTGTTGAAAGGTCGGGCCCAATGGCAGGAGGGTAACAAAAATCTGGCCGCGCATCAGGAGTTGCTGGAGATGGTGCACTATCGGCTGACCCAGGGGCTGGCGAACCAGGCGGAGGTCAGTCAGGCCCGTTCCCGTTTAAAGCGTGCGGAGGCTTCGCTGGCCCAGGCCCAGGGCAGTTTGCAGGTGGCTGAGGCCGGTTTCCAAACCCTGTTTGGGTTTGAGCCGCAAGGGTTGCAGGAGCCCGGCGACTCTGTGGCGTTTTTCAACAGTGCGGAAGAGGCGTTGGCGTTGGCGTTGAAGCAGCATCCGGCCCTGTTGGCGGCGCAAGAGTCTGTCACCGAAGCTCAGGCCAGGGAACGGGCCCAGAATGGGGCCTACACCCCGGCGGCCAATCTGGTGTTGACGGCCAGTCAGGTCCGGGATCAAAGCGGTGTGGAAGGGCAGACCAGCACCAAGAGTGCCATGCTGGAGGTGACGTTCAATCTGTTTTCCGGTCACCGCGACAGTCACCTCCAGCGGGAGGCGGCCTTTTTGGCCAAGCAGGCCGAGGAAAACCTTGCCAAAGCCCGGTTGGATGTGACCGAACGGGTGGCCAGTGCCTTCCGGTCGTGGCAAACCTCGCTGGGTCTGGTCAAAATATACCGGGCTCAGGTCGCTGAGTTGAGCCGGGTGCGGATGGCCTATCGAGAGCAGTTTAATCTGGGCAAACGGACCATGCTGGATCTGTTGGACTCGGAAAGCGAATGGTTTGCGGCCCAAAACAGCCTGATTGGGGAGCTGTATCAGGGGCAGATGGATGGTTATCGGTTGCTGTTCAGCGTCGGGGGGTTGCTCTCCGCCTTGCAGATTCCGTTGCCGGCGGGGGTGGTGCCGCAAACGGTCACCTATGCGGAGACAAAAAAATATTTGCTGGAGGAGCGGACAGATCCGACATGGCAGACGACGCCCCAGTCCCAGCCCCAACCCCAACCGGATAAGAGGCCGGGCAAGCCGTTGGACAAACCGTCAACCAAAAAGCCTGCTGAACGGTCCCCTGCAGAGCCTCCCTTGGAAGCGACAGCCCAATCTGCCCTGTTGGATGCAACCGAGGAGAGCGCAACCCCGGCTGAATTTTTTGTTCCCTTGGCCGTCCAATCGGTTGAGGTCGATACACCGCTGTTGGTCAAACGTTTTTGAGTTTGCCTGGTATCACCCTGTCTTACTGCAGCAACCATCCATTCAACCTTTCCGTGCACCAGCGACCCGTTTCCGCTTCGACCAGTACTCCAGGGTTCAGCTTGTCGCGACCAATCGCTGTCGCATGGGCGTACCATTTGGGGTTCAAGCGGCCAGAGTTTTCCCTTTGGGCCGCTCTATCTGGCCTCTTTTCAACGCCCGTGTATGTGTGGTATAAGGATCGACGACCATGTTTGCTGGTCGGAGGATGGGTTGGTGTCATACCAACCCATCGTGCAGTTTTGACCTTTTGCAGCCCCTCGGATCCTGCCCCATGAAGCCAAGCCATTGGTTGATCGTTTTTGCTGTCTCCCTCTTTACGTTCAGTCTGTGGGCTTGGTTTAACCAACCGTTGGAAGAGCCTCTGTGGCCGGACCGGGTGATGGGGTTTGCCTTCTCTCCCTATCGGGCTGACCAGAACCCGCAAGAGGGTATCCATCCCACCCCGGAGCAGATTGAGCAGGATTTGGCCCTGTTGGCGGGAAAAACCCATGCGGTGCGTACCTACACGGTACAGGCCACCCTCTCGGAAGTACCCAGACTGGCCCGTCCCTACGGCATCAATGTGATGGTCGGAGCCTGGGTCGACAATACGGACGAAGAGCGCAATAACGTCGAATTGAACAATCTGGTCAAGGTTGTCAACAATAACTGGCGCAACGTGATCCGGGTGATTGTCGGCAACGAAACCATTTTGCACAATCTCCGCACGGTGGAACAGCTCACCGCCCATCTGGACCGGGTCCGGGCTGCGGTCACCGTGCCCGTCAGCACGGCGGAACCTTGGCACATTTGGCTCAAATATCCTGAACTCGCCAAACATTGCGACTTTATTACCGTCCATATGTTGCCCTACTGGGAAGGGATCGAGCAGGAAAAGGCGGTGGACTATATCGTCGGTCGCATGAACGAACTGCGGGCGGCCTATCCAGACAAACCGATCATCATCGGTGAGGTGGGCTGGCCCAGCGCAGGCCGTACCCGCATCAACGCCAAGGTGGGCATGGTGGAACAGGCCACCTTTCTGCGCCGTTTCCTGGCGCGGGCTGCCCAGGAAAAATATGTCTATTATGTGATCGAGGCGTTTGATCAGCCTTGGAAGACCAAATCCCTGGAGCGGGGTGTGGGCGCGTACTGGGGTGTGTACGACGCCGACCGACAACCAAAATTTCCCTTTGATACCCCCATCGTTGGCATTCCTCAATGGTATATTCTGGCTGGAGCCTCCCTGTTGGTGGGGATGGTGGTGCTTACCCTGCTGTTCATCGACAGCCATACCTTGCGACGACGGGGTCGCTTTTTTCTGGCCACCCTGGCCTATGCGGTGGCCTCGCTTTCGGTATGGGTGGTCTACAACTACAGTCAGCAGTATCTCAGCCGCAGTGCCGTGCTGGTCGGTGTACTGCTGGGCATTGGGATGATCGGTGTCATTGTGGTCTTTTTTGCCGAGGCCCACGAGTGGGCCGAGGCGGCCTGGGTCAATGCCCGTCGTCGGGCCTTGGCACCCCCCAACGATCTGGATGATACCCATTTGCCGTGGGTCTCCATCCATGTTCCGGCCTACAATGAGCCGCCGGAAATGTTGATCGCCACCCTCAATGCGCTCGCACGGATGGATTATCCCTATTTTGAGGTGGTGGTGATAGACAACAACACCCAGGATCCGGCGGTCTGGGAGCCGGTGCGGGACCATTGCCTGACTCTGGGGGAACGATTCCGCTTTTTTCATGAAAACCCGCTTGCCGGTTTCAAGGCGGGTGCGTTAAATTTTGCCTTGCGTCATACCGATGTCAGGGCTGAGATTGTGGCGGTGATCGATAGTGACTATCTGGTGGAACCAAACTGGTTGCGCCATCTCACCCCTCCCTTCCAACAGCCGGATGTGGCCATCGTTCAGGCTCCGCAAAACTATTCCGACCAGCATGAAAGTTTGTTCAAGTCCATGTGTTTTGCCGAGTATCGGGGCTTTTTCTATATCGGCATGATCACCCGCAATGAGCGTAATGCCATCATCCAGCATGGCACCATGACCATGGTGCGTCGCAGTGTGTTGGAATCGGTGGGCGGTTGGGCCGAGTGGTGTATTACCGAGGATGCCGAGCTGGGTTTGCGCATTTTTGAGAAAGGGTTTCAGGCTCTGTACGTGCCCACCAGTTACGGTCAGGGTTTGATGCCGGACACCTTTGTCGACTTCAAAAAGCAACGGTTTCGCTGGGCCTATGGTGCGGTGCGCATCCTGCGGAAACATATCGGTGAACTGCTCGGTTGGCGGCCCTCCTCGTTGACCTGGGGACAACGCTACCATTTTATTGCGGGTTGGATTCCGTGGTTGGCGGATGGTTTTAATCTGCTGTTCAACCTGTTTGCGTTGATGTGGTCGGCGGCCATGATTGTGGCACCGCAGCATATCGATTCGCCCTCCATGATTTTCAGTTCGTTACCCTTGGCCCTGTTTGCCTTCAAGTTGCTGAAGCACTTTTACCTCTATTATTCCCATGTGGGTGTCAGTATACGCGGTTCTTTGGCGGCGGCCATTGCCGGTTTGTCGCTTTCTCATACCATTTCGCTGGCCATCATAGAGGGGTTTTTTGGCAGTGACAAACCGTTTTTCCGTACCCCCAAGCATGCGGATGGTCACCGTTTTTGGCGTGCCATTGCCACAGCGCGGGATGAAACCCTATTGATGTTGGCCTTTTGGATTGCGGCCTGGGGGGTGGCGGTTCATGTGGGGTTTGATTTTTTTGATACGCGGGTGTGGGTCAATGTGTTGCTTGTGCAATCATTGCCCTACGCGGTCACTTTGTTGATGGCGGCCATCAGTGGTTTACCCGCTTCGCCGCGCACCGTGCCGGTTCGCGTTCCAGCCAGCACGGAAGCGACTCCCGCCCTTGAGAACAAGTCGGAAAACCAGTAGATCCCATCCAGTCTTCTAAAATCATTGCAGAGGTCTGGGGACCGTCACGGTCCCCAGCGGATCCAATCCCATCCAGTCTTCTAAAATCATTGCAGGGGTCTGGGGACCGTCACGGTCCCCAGCGAGGTGCAGGGGCAGAGCCCCTGCTGAACTGCGCGTTTTCCCAAAGCCCATTTTCGCAGAAAATGGGCGCAACGCGCACAAAACCGCCCCGAAGGGGCGACCTTGGGAGGGCGGCAGCCCGACTCGCACGGTTATGTTACGGAAAATGTTTGGATAAGAGACCAGAACGTGTGGATATGCAGAATTTTGTTTGACACAAGGCCAGGAATGTTTTTTTCCCAAGCCATGCCCAACTTGGCCAGCTTTTGGTCGGGCTGCCGCCCTCCAGGAGTGCCCCTGCGGGGCGTTTTGGGCGCGCTGCGCCCATTTGCTGCGCAAATGGGCTTCGGTGAAAGCGCGCCCGTTACATGCAGGGGCTTTGCCCCTG
>PEAG01000082.1 GCA_002753505.1 Magnetococcales bacterium HCHbin5
CCCTCCAGCAGTGCCCCTGCGGGGCGTTTTGGGCGCGCTGCGCCCATTTGCTGCGCAAATGGGCTTCTGGGAAAGCGCGCCCGTTACATGCAGGGGCTTTGCCCCTGCACCCCACCGGGGAGCGTGACGCTCCCCGGACCCCTGCAATTGTTTTAAAAGATTAAGAAAAGTGTGGGTATGGTCATCAGGGGCTTTGCCCCTGCACCCCAGCGGGGAGCGTGACGCTCCCCGGACCCCTGCAATCGTTACAGGATTGAGAAAGGCACAACGGAATCCTGTTCCTCAACCTTTTTGCAAAGGTGAATGAGCCGTGGAAGCAGATATGTTATGTCAAAAACTGGGACACTGGTTTAAAGCCCACAAGGATGAGGAGCCCTTCGCCTTTGGCGAAATTCACCTGCTGACCGGTGAACCCGGAGCCGACATCTGGCTGATCATCGGCAAGATAGCCAAAGAGACCCCGGACCGACGTCTGCTGGCGAAACAGTGGGAGAACACCCTGTATGACCACCCGGTAAGCTGGATCTGGCAACAACTGGCCGATGGAGAGGCGGATGCCTGGTTGCAACATATCTACGAAAGGGAGTTTCGCAACAAAAAAAAACAGATGCTGGAAGCCCTGCTGGAGCTGGCACAGTTGATTGAACAAAACGGCTACGAAATCGAGTGGGAGGCCGAGGAGGAGGGCCAATACCTGACGGAGATCCCCATCCGCCGGACGACCGAACCCAACAGCTACGAAACAGAACGCTGGCAGACGCTGTTACGGGAATTGGACTAAAAAAAGGGCCGTCGACAGCGGTTCAGGAGATCCAGCCGTTTTTCTGCAGCGTCAACATGGCCTCCTGCGTGACAGGTTCATCCAGCACGGCTTTGACAATCTCTGCTTCCGGGGTGTCTTTTGCCGTTGCCCGCTCCTGGCGACCGAACAGGGTCTCCAGGAGGGTGCGCAGCAGACCCATCTTGACCTGCACCTGCTCTCCCGTCAACAGAGCGGCCGGTTGCGATACCGTCAACTGGCCGGCCGCCAGGGCACGGGCCTCCGGGGAAAAATCCACCACGTCGCTGCGATCACCGGGCAGCAACAAGGAGGTGCCGGAGCTGCTGACGGTACTGCGATTGGTCCGCGCCGTTGTCACTGGACCGACATTGGACATCATCATGGCTGGAAATCCCCTTTTTTGTCACCGAATACTTGTGGAGCTGTCGTTGCGGGGCTACTATCCCCTGTATGATCCTCTTATCGGCTGTTTTTTGTCACAGCTGAATCAGAAACCCCACGCCTGCTAACGGAATCGTCATGTCACACGATTTATACCGCCGTTTTACCAACTCTTTCAGTGTCAATGAACACATTGTGCTCTCTGTGGTCGCCGTTTTTATCGGCCTGCTGGTTGGTTACGGGGCCATTTTTTTCCGTACGCTGGTCGGTTGGTTTCAAACCTTGTTTATGGGTGACGGCCATGAAGGGGTGGTGATGATTGTACAGGGGCTCCCCTGGTGGCAAATTTTGTTGGCCCCAACGGTTGGTGGGCTGATTGTCGGACTGCTGGCTTACCATTTTTTGACCCCGGGGGAGAGCCAGGGGGTGCCGGAGGTGATGTCGGCGGTGGCACTGCACAGCGGCAAGATTAATTTGCGCAGCGGAATGGTCAAAATGTTGGCCAGTGCCCTCTCCATCGGTTGTGGTGCCTCTGTTGGACGCGAGGGGCCGGTGATCCATTTGGGGGCCACATTGGCCTCTGCCGTCGGGCGTAAACTCCACATGTCCACGCGCCATATGCGAACCATGGTGGGGTGCGGGGCCGCTGCGGGTATTGCAGCCTCCTTTAATGCCCCCATTGCTGGTGTCATGTTTTCCCTGGAGGTGATTCTGGCAGACTATGGGCTGGCCACATTTTCCCCCATCGTCCTCTCTTCCGTGATCGCCACTGTGGTGGCGCGCATGCACCTGGGGGATTACCCCGCCTTTATCGTCCCCCATTACACGTTGGTGTCGGCCTGGGAGATACCCGCCTATGTGGGGTTGGGGCTGTTGTGCGGGTTGGTGGGCATTTTTTTCATGTTCACCCTTTTCAAGACCGAAGACCTGATGGCTAAAATACCCATTCCTCGCTACCTGAAACCCATTCTGGGTGGGATTGTCATGGGGGGGATCGCCCTGCTTTTTCCCCATGTCATGGGGGTCGGCTACGACACCATGAATCTGGCCTTGCTGGAAGAGGTGGGCGGGTTGTTGCTCTTTGCCCTGTTGTTTGCCAAAATTTTTGCCACAGCCGTTACCCTGGGCAGTGGTTTTGCGGGCGGGGAATTTACCCCTGTTCTGTTTTTGGGGGCCATGCTGGGGGGCAGTTTTGGTACCTTCATACACGGCATGATGCCAGAGTTGTCCGCTGGTGCCGGTGCCTACACCCTGGTGGGGATGGGGGCCATGGTTGCGGCTGTTCTGGGGGCTCCTCTTGCTTCGATCCTGATTCTGTTTGAACTGACCAATGACTACCGCATCATGTTGGCCCTCATGGTCTCTTCCATCGTGGCCACCCTGCTGGTCAATCAGGTCTATCGGGATTCGGTCTATACCCGGGTTTTAAGGCGAAAAAATATCAACCTCTGGTCCGGTCGGGAGTCCGGTCTGTTAAACCAGATATCGGTTTCTGCGGTCATGCAGCGCAATTGTGAGTTGTTGGTTGATACCATGACCATTCGTCGGGTTCGGGAAAAGATAAGCAAGTCCAAAGAGGAGAGCTATCTGGTGGTGGATGGGAATGGCAGGCTCAAGGGTATTGTCTCGTTTCAGGATATCCGGGGCATTTTGAGTGAGGAGGGGTTGGAAAATCTGGTTCTGGTGCGGGATATTACCAATCCATCGGTGTTGACGGTGACCCCGGAAGATAATCTTTATCATGCCTTTCGCCGCATGGGTTCCAGCAACATGGAGCAGTTGCCCGTGCTGTCGGCCCAGCATTCGGACAAGGTGGTGGGGATGATTACCGATCACGGTATCATGCGGGCTTACAACAAGGCATTGATGGAGCGAGAGACGGGTGGTGATCTGTAGTTCCCTCTGCCATGGTTTGTGTTTTTAAGCTCCATATGCGCCAACATGATTGCGGTCTTCCTTCAAACGATTGCAGGGGTCTGGGGACCGTCACGGTCCCCAGCGGGGTGCAGGGGCAGAGCCCCTGCTGAATTGCGCGTTTTCCCAAAGCCAATTTTCGCAGAAAATTGGCGCAACGCGCACAAGAGCTGCCCCGCAGGGGCAGACTCCTGGAGGGCGGCAGCCCGACTCGTACGGTTATGTTATGGACAATTCTTGGATAAGAAAGCAGAAGGTTCGGATATTCCGTTTTTTTTCTGATACAAGGCCAGGAACGGTTTTTTTTCCAAGCCATACCCCATTTTGCCCGCTCTCAGTCGGGCTGCCGCCCTCCAGGAGTGCCCCTGCGGGGCGTTTTGGGCGCGCTGCGCCCATTTGCTGCGCAAATGGGCTTCTGGGAAAGCGCGCCCTCGCATGCAGGGGCTTTGCCCCTGCACCCCACCGGGGACCGTGACGGTCCCCGGACCCCTGCAATTGTTTTAAAAGATTAAAAAAAGCATGGGTGTGGTCAGCATGTTGGCGCGTATGGGGCTTTGCCCCTGCACCCCACCGTTCATTTAATGTTGTACCGTTTACGGAAAAAACCATATGTTCCAAAAAGACGAAGCAGAAACAGAAAAATATCTGTTGAACGATTTGAATCCACCCCAACATGCTGCCGTGGTTGCCCAACAGGGGGCAGTGATGGTGCTGGCGGGAGCAGGATCTGGAAAAACCCGCGTACTTACCAGGCGTTTAGCCCATTTGCTGCAAACGGGTGCCGTCTCGCCGGAACGGGTGCTGGCCGTCACCTTCACCAACAAGGCGGCCCGCGAGATGCGCGACCGGGTGACAGAGCTGCTGCATCTGGAACCAGCCGCTGTCCAACGGCTTTGGATTGGTACCTTTCATGGCATGGGGGCACGCATTCTGCGCCAGTACGCGGGCCATCTGCACTACAGTGCCGACTTTGTCATTCTGGACAGCGATGAGCAACTGCAAGTCATCAAAAAGCTGGTGTTGCGATTGGGATTTGAACACCTTTTCTGGACCCCCAAACAGTTGGCCAACGCCTTTTCCCGCTGGAAAGATGATGGCCTGAGTGCAGCCGATATTGGTCCGGCGCAGATTAAAAAAACAGCCGATATTGCAGCAGTGAGCAACCTGTTTGCCGAATACCAGACCGAACTGCGCCGCCTGAATGCGATGGACTTTGGCGATTTGCTGGCCAACTGCCTGTTGCTGTGGCGGGAGTATCCTGAGGTGTTGGACAACTATCGCCACCGTTTTTTGCACATTCTGGTGGATGAATACCAGGATACCAACGCGGTGCAGTATGACTGGATCAAACAGTTGGCCAGTCTGCATGGCAATGTTTGTGTGGTGGGGGATGATGATCAGTCCATCTACAGTTGGCGTGGGGCGCGCCTGGACAATATTTTGCGGTTCAAGGAGGATTTTCCCAACGTGCAGGTGGTGCGGTTGGAGCAGAATTATCGTTCAACGGCCAATATTTTACGGGCAGCCAGCTTTTTGATTGACCATAATGTGGAGCGCATGGGCAAGACCCTCTGGACCCAGGGCGAGGCGGGTAGCCCGTTGCAGCGGTACCTGGGAGAAGATGGGGCGGATGAGGCCCGTTTTGTGGCGGCCGAGGTCGGCAGGCTTTGCCGGGATGGGCGGTTTGATCGGGCGGCGGTTTTGGTTCGCACAGCCTATCAAACCCGCGCCCTGGAAGAGGCGATACAGCGGCAGAACATACCCTACCACATCGTGGGGGGGTTGCGTTTTATGGATCGGGCAGAAATTCGCGATGCGGTGGCCTATTTGCGTCTGGTCTACATCTCTCGTGATGATATTGCCTTCGAGCGGGTGGTGAATGTGCCCAGTCGCAAACTGGGGCCTGCGGCGTTGGGCACCATTCAGGAGTTGGCCAGCAAGCAGGGGCTGCCGTTGCTGGAGGCGGCGCGGCAGGTGGTGGCGACCGGACTGTTGGGACCGGCAGCCCGCAAAAGTCTGGCGGGGTTTGTGGAGGTGATCGATGCGGCCCGCCTGTATGCCAAAACCTCCTCGGAGGAGGCAGTGTTGCAATATCTGCTGGATATTTCCGGTTACATGGAGAGTCTGAAGGGGGGGGAGCGGGCAGAGGAGAAGCGGGAAAATATTCAGGAGTTGCAGTCGTTTCTGGTTCAAACCAGTGATTTCATGGCCTTTCTGGAGCAGGCGGCCCTGGAGTCCGATCCCCCCAGGCCGGGGGAGCAGGTGGACAACAATCGTGTGGTCATCTCCACCTTGCATGCAGCCAAGGGGTTGGAGTTTGATGTGGTTTTTCTGGTGGGGTTGGAGGAGGGGTTGATGCCCCACAAGTTGGCGGTGGATGCCGGTGGTTTGGAAGAGGAGCGGCGTCTGCTCTATGTGGGGATGACGCGGGCCAGGGAGAGGCTTTATCTTTGTCATGCCCGTCGCCGGTTGATGATGAACCATTGGGAGCAGACCAAGCCTTCGCGTTTTCTCAGTGAGTTGCCGCCGGATGTGGTGGAGACTCGGGGGATGCAGATTTCGGTGCGCAGGCCGTTCACGGGTTGGTCGCGGCGTTAATCCCAACCTGCTTTTTGTGCTTTTAACAATTGCAGGGGTCTGGGGACCGTCACGGTCCCCAGCGGGGTGCAGGGGCGGAGCCCAATCCCAACCTGCTTTTTGTTCTTTTAACAATTGCAGGGGTCTGGGGACCGTCACGGTCCCCAGCGGGGTGCAGGGGCGGAGCCCCTGCATGAAATGCGCGTTTTCCCAAAGCCAATTTTCGCAGAAAATTGGCGCAACGCGCCCAAAACCGCCCCGCAGGGGCGACCTTGGGAGGGCGGCAGCCCGACTCGCACGGTTATGTTATGGAAAATGTTTGGATAAGAAACCAGAACGTGTGGATATGCAGATTTTTGTCTGACACAAGGCCAGGAGTGTTTTTTCTCCAAGCCATACCCCATTTGGCCCGCTCTCGGTCGGGCTGCCGCCCTCCAGGAGTGCCCCTGCGGGGCGTTTTGGGCGCGCTGCGCCCATTTGCTGCGCAAATGGGCTTTTGGGAAAGCGCGCCCGTACATGCAGGGGCTTTGCCCCTGCACCCCACCGGGGACCGTGACGGTCCCCGGACCCCTGCAATAGTTTTAAAAGATTGAAAAAAAAAGCATGGGTATGGCCATCAGGGGCTTTGCCCCTGCACCCCACCGGGGACCGTGACGGTCCCCGGACCCCTGCAATAGTTTTAAAAGATTAAAACCAGGAGCAACCCATGGAACGAGGCTTTTTTGTCACAGGCACAGACACAGGCGTCGGCAAAAGCGTCGCATCCGCCTGGCTGTTACACCGCTGGGACGGGAATTACTGGAAACCGGTTCAATCCGGGGCAGGCTCCGAAGAGAGCGATACCGCATTTGTACAACGCCTGAGCGGCTTGCCGGCGGAACGATTCCATCCACCGGCCTATACATTGGCATTGCCACGCTCCCCCCACGAGGCGGCCAACCACGAAGGGATAACCATCCGCATGGACCACCTCAAGCTCCCAAACGCCGCCCCCCGCCCCTGGGTGGTGGAAGGAGCCGGGGGCATCATGGTGCCCCTGAATGAAAACCATCTCATGCTGGACTTGATGGTGCAACTGGAACTGCCCATCATCCTGGTGGCCAGAACAACCCTGGGCACCATCAACCATACCCTGCTCAGCCTGGCCGCACTGCGGAGCCGAAATTTGACAATAGCAGGCGTCATACTGAACGGAGTACCGGATCACGAAAACAGACGCGCCATCACCCACTACGGCCAAGTAGCCATCCTGGCCGACATTCCCCTGCTGCAACCACTGGAACGGACACAACTGCTGCGCAGCGGCTGAGAACCGTGCTACTCCACAGGGAGATCCCCCTGCTGCTCCACGGCCTCCACAGACAGGATGGAGCCCTCAAAACCAACCACTTTTACCGAAGTGCCGGCCGCCATATCCAGGCCATAAATGGTCCAGAGTGTGTTGTCTATCTGCAACAGTCCGACACCATCATGGATGGGCTGCGACAACGTGAACAGCCGCCCTACATACTGGCTGGCACGGCGACCGGGAGGGATGACAGGCAAACGAACGGCAGTGGCTGCGCGCCGACGAGGTACCCGAATGCGCGCAAGCCCGGCGGCCAACACGGCGATGGCTACAAACAAAACCCACGCCACCGGCCAACTCAAGGTTGGCAATAAAAACAGCAACGCACTGACAACACCCGCCGACAGCCCCAACCACAGAAAAACAGAGCGCGGTGCAACCCACTCCATGAGGGTTAACCCAACCGCAAACAGACCCCAGTGCCAATGATTCATGTGGGCAAGAAAGGCATAAAAATGCTGACTCATTCTTTCATCTTTCCCAGAAAAAAACGGCCTGGTGCGGAGACAGGTCGCCGGCAGGCCGGAAAACACCAACCGTCGCACCGCCCATCCCTCTCACTTGAGAGAGATTCAGCGCGCCATTCTGCTGTGTTGCCGGCCATTCCGCAACAAAAAATATTGCTTGCGATTTCAAGAACGGACTGGAGTGGTCGTTGGTGTCTTGCGCTGACTGCTCTGGCTGGCCAAACGCTGCTAGACAGTGGGAAACAGCTCCATGACCCGATCAAAATCTGCCTTTTCCAACTTGTAAATATCGCAGACCGTGACAGCACGAATGGTGGCCGTACGTTTGATTCCCCCCAACAGTGCCATTTCACCAAAAAAACTGTTGTTGCGCAAACGTGTGATCGGATACCCCTCCGCAGTCAACACCTCCACAACCCCATGCTGCAGAAAAAACATCTCCTGGCCGATGGTGCCGTACTCAATAATTTCCTCACCAGGATTAAAAATTTCCGAAATCAACACCCCGGCAAAGGCCGAGAGACACTCCGTCGAAGTGCCCTTGAACAGTGGCACCTGCGCAATCATGTGCATGTTGATCTGGTGCAACACCTGCTTCTGGAAGGCATCCGGCAAACCTTCGATAATCTCTTTGCTGTTAATATTTTTTTCGGTGGCCGAGTGGGCATAATAACTGAAAATGGCATTTTGCAACTCCCTTGAAACCCCGAATTGGTTAAAAAAGGAGGAGAGGTTGATCAGCTTTTCCTGCTGCCGTACGCGATAGTTATTGGCCTGGAGTACGATGGAGGAGATGCTGGCAATGATAAAACCGTTAAACAGTACCCCCAGCAACATGGCAACCGAAGAGACAATACGCCCGGCATTATCGGTGGGAACAATATCGCCATACCCCGTGGAAGAGAGGGTCATGGTTGTCCAATAGACGGCCTTGTTGAAAAACGTCAAGTAATCCTGGCTGCCATCATTGGGATAGGTTGCTGCCCAGACGCAAGAGACTGCATTCAAGGAGAATATCAGCCAGAACAGGGTGACAGCCATGCGCTCCAGCGGACCCATGGGCAGAAAACTGCCGGACTCTTTCATCAGGTGGGATATTTTTGGTATGCGCAGCAGTCGCAGCAGCCCCAACCAAGGGGCCCATTGGGGGAAGCCAGCCAGCCCGGCCAACAGACCGAAAGGCAGGCCGGAGAGAAGGTCGATCACCAACCAGCCTTTAAGATAATTTTCCAGCAAAAATTTTTGATTGGTGACCGGTTCACCGGCGACATATACCGCCGTACGCATCTGGACAAAAAGATCCAGGACAAACAGCACCGCGTACAGGTGATCCAACCAGACAGCCCATTCGGCAAACCCGGCGTTTGGCATGGCCAGCCTGATGGGCACGGTGACGGCATACCACAAAACTCCAAGGAATATACCGAAATTCCAGAGTTTTTTGAAACGCTTTTCAGGATAGAAAACGCATCGCGCCATCGCAGGTTCTGGCTGCAAACAGTTTGCCTAGTCCTCTGACTCCTCTGCTACGCCAGTCGGCAGTTGGAAGGGGGTCGCCCCCAGGAGGTCGCCCTGGTAGAGAATGCTGCCCCCCTGGATAGGTTGGTCAAAGCCCATCTTGAAATAGATATACTCGAACAATGCATCCGCTTTGTCGCTTGCAACCACCACCGTCACCACCCGAACCGAATTGACAGAGAGACCCTTGTCCCTTTTGCTGCCACCAGGAACAATACCCCGGCACTGAAAGGTATTGGCGGTGATGATGGCATGTTCAGCCCGTAACGCCTTGAGCAACTCCCGGTCCCGGCCATCATCCGGCAGGATGCAGGTAATCAGCTTGGCGTCACCACGGGCGGCGTGACCTGAGAGGGTAGTCATTTGGCAGACTCCGCACTTTTTTGTTGCAACTGCTTCACCAACTCATGGGGAATATAGGTGGCGGCCTTTTCCAGCGGAGTTACGTACATAAAGCCCATTCCCGGCGTATCCAATTGACCCACCAGGAAAACATGGTCAAAGACAGTATCCAACTGTTCGGTGGCCACGACAATGTTGACCACCTCTTTTTCCACCTCGACTGCAACTCCCAGCATACCCAGCCGTTCCCGGACCCCGCTGCCCTTGGCAAAATAGACCGTAGCCCCCTGGGCTCCGGCATCCCTGGCCGCCTGCACGATGGTATCCCCCAAACCACGCTGAACGATACAGGTGATCAGGCGCACATCGGTCAAAAAGGTGATACTGCGTTTTTCAGTACTCATTACGGGTCTCTCCCACGTAAAAAATTTCGTTATTAAGCGTTCTGTTGCGCCTGTTCTGCCGCCAATGCTTTTGCTGCCCTGCCGGTTTTGATCCGGACCAGCAATCCTGTGATGAGGACGGAAAGAATGGGACAGATGGAGGCCGCAGAGAGGATGCCAAACCCCTCCACCACACCAACGGCACCCCCAACGCCCAACCCCATCGATAACACCAGCGGTACAGTGATGGGTCCGGTGGTCACCCCCGCGCTGTCCCAGCCGATGTTGACAAACTCTTCGGTGGAAAAGTAGGTCAAAACCAGACCCAGTATATAGGAGGGAACCAACAGGTAGGCCAAACGGATCTCAAAAATAACCTTGGCCAGGCCGATGGCGATACCAAAGGCAACCCCCAGGGAGACCGCATTGATGAGCAGCGATTTTTTGAAAACCCCCTGGGTCAGGTTTTCCACCGTTGCCCCCAAGGCGTTCAATGCCGGTTCTGCCAAGGTGGCACCAAAGCCAAGAATCCAGGCAAAGGTCAACGCAATGGCCAGTCCCAGTATATACATGTAGAGAGGGGATGTCTCCACGACAGGAATTTTCATGAAGGCTGCCGGCAGAATGCCGCCGGTTTGACTGCCCAGACTGGAGAGACCGTAGGTCAATCCCAGGTTGAAGATACACATACCCGCAATGGTCAGGCCAATGCCGTAGGCCACCATGCCCGCATTTTTCACCTTCTCTTTCAGCATGACCTTGAGGACCAGCAACAAAAAGAGCACCAGGGGCAGAATGGCGCGGAAGCCCAAAACAATGTCGACACCTGGGGAGGTTTCATACCAGGGCAGTGCCCCACCCACCTGGGAGGCACTTTTGGCCGCTGCAAGAATGGCTTCGACGGGCACCGTGGCCTTGACATAGATGGCCAGCAACATGACGCCAACAACCGGGAAGATGGAAGCCAGGGTGACAATACCAAAACCGGAGAGCTTGGAACTGCCCTTGCCGGCGGAGGAGGCAATCCCGATACCGAGGGAGAGCACCAGGGGCACTGTCACGGGGCCGGTGGTAACGGCACCACAGTCCCAGGCCAGACCCAAGATTTTTTCCAACTCAGGATCGGTCAGAGCGTAGAGGGTCAGCAGCAAACCAGGTGCCAGGGAGCCATAGATCATCGGTTTCAGGCTCCAGTCATAGATGAAGCGGAGCGTCCCGAGCACGGCTGCCAAACCCACCCCGCCGCCAACCACCAGCACGAGGACATCCGACCAGTCGTTCAACAGGGTATAGAGGTAAGGGGCCTTTTCGACGGAGACAATCTGCCCAGCCGTCTTCAAGGCACCGATCGCGGGCTCGGCAAAGGTGACGCCCACGCCCAACAGAAAGGCAATCGTAAGAACCCCCGGCAAAGAGGAGCGTTTGGGCAGCAGATTGCCGATGGTCTCCCCGAAAGGCATCAAACCCAACATCAGCCCTTCCATAAACAGCATCAGGCCGATGATGACACCAAACAGTCCGAAGGTAATGGACCAGGAGTCCTGGATCACCTGGTTGAGAATTAATAGTTGGAACAACATCAGGTAGATGGCAAGCGGTGCAACCGCCTTTAATTGTTCGATGAATCGGCCCTGGGTATAATTTTTGAGCAGCCGATAGACGTCCAACCCTTGCAGTTTGACCGGAGGAGCGACATGGGGAATGATGGCTCCCGAAGGATCCCGGGCAATTTTGGGGGCGAGCATGTTGTAGCTGATACTCTGTGCGATCAGAGATACGTCGCGCAGATATTGTCCGTAACGTACGGTCGACATTGTCGTGGTTCTCCCTCGGTGCCTTGCTAAAGCCGTTGCGTCGATTCCTTCCCAAACCTTTCTGGCAAGATGCCGAATTTTTTCCAATGCGTCAAGAATAATTTTATCTCCGCTTGCCGTCAGGGTTTCTTGGTTTTTATCGGGTCATTTGTTTTCGCGGAAGGGGGGCTGTACTGCGCCTTTGCTCTTCCTTATTTGATCTTCATTTTGGATGTTGTCGGAAAAAAATGCTGTGGCGCAGCAGGGGGAGAATGGTGATTGACCTTTTCTTGGGATTGACCAACGCTGCATCTGCCTCTATTCTGTTGCTGGTTGGTGCTTCAGGATGTTCAATCAAAATGCCCGTCATCAAACCTCCAGAGAGTGGGAGAGCGACACCATGATACCCTGCCGAACAATACAGAGCGGCGGTTGGACAGGGCTCCTGTCTGCAGACAGGAGCGGTCGGGCAGCCATAGACGGTTAGACCACTGTGAAAAATGCAGATGCACTCCTTATCAAATCGATTACCGTCCTGATCTACTCGACGCTTGCCCTTCTTGTACTCTCTTTTCTGCTGGCACTTTCGCTGCCCCTGTTTTTGAATCCCAACCATTACAAGGGTCAGATCGCTGATCGGGTATTGGAAAAAACGGGCAGGAGACTGACCTTTTCCGGTCCGGTTGAGTTGGATCTTTTCCCGGATCCCACCTTGACCCTGGAGCAGTTGTCTCTCGGCAACGCTCCCGGTTTTGGTCCTGAGCCCATGGTCAACATCCAGCGCATACACGGCAGGCTGCGCCTGCGCGATCTGCTGAAGCTGCAATTTGTCCTGGAGAATGTGACGGTCACCGGGGTGGAGGTTTTTCTGGAGCAGCGGGCCGGGGGGCAGAACAACTGGGATGATCTGGTGACCCATGCGGTGGCTGCCAACACGGCGGCGGGTCAGCCTTTGCCAGCAGATTTGCCGGACAATGTTTTGGAGCGGGCGGCCAGTCAGAATACCACCTCCCCGATACAACTGGGCATGCGGGCTTTGTCTGTTCTGTCGGCCCGTTCCATCACGATACAGGAGGGTTCTGTGCGGTTGTGTCGACCGTATGCGTCGGCAGAAGATGGCAAACTGTGTCCACAGGCGACCCATCTCTCCTTCATGCCCCGTGGTCCGTCGCCGAAGGCTGTTGACCGAACGGCCACCGTCCAGGTTGAGGCAGATTTGACCACCCATGACCCCCCTTTTGTTGGGCATGTATTCCTCTCCTACCAGAAGCCAGCCCATACCTCCCCGACCACTACCCAGTGGCGAGGAGCCAAGTTGAGCGTGCGGGGTCAGGTGAATATGCCGCCGGCCAAAGAGCTGGAGTTGCTCTGGCTCTCTGATATTGTCCTGGGACCAGAACCCAACCGGTTGCATATTGCTCAGGCGGACAGCAAGTTGACCGTTTGGAGTGATGCGGCCCTGTTTCGTGAGTTTACCTTGACCTTGAAGGGGGGAGCGGAGGCTGACATCCATACAGGCAAGCTCCAGTTGCCCCCGGGGGGTATCTCCTGGCGGCTCAAGTCGGATCAGTTGCCCCCGGCCGGGGTGGAGTTGGCCTTCCAGTCTGCCATTGAGATGGATTTGCAGCAAGAGACCATCGCAATGGCGGGATTGCAGGTAACCGGTCCAGCCCAGATCCGAATGGAGGGCCATCTGCAAGGCAGTCATCTGTTCAGCAACCCCAGCGTAGACGCCGAGTTGACGGCGTTTCGTTTTGATCCCCGCGCCTTGCTGGTCGCCATGGGGCGGTCGGTTCCTCCAGCCAGCGACCCGGCCGCCCTGCGGAGTGCCACCGGTTCTGCTGTCATTCATCTGGACGAGCAGGCGTTGGCCATAACCCGGATGGTGCTGAATGTGGACAACTCCCGTCTGACCGGTGATCTGAGTTGGCGGGCTGATGGGCAGACGGCCACTGCGGTCGGTCGGGATTTGGTTCGGTTTGATGTGCAAGCGGACCGGCTCAATCTGGATGGCTATTTGCCCCCGGAGCTGACCGACCCTGGCCAGGGCAATGCGGTTGTGCAGACGTTGCTCGCCCCGGAGCTGCTTTTGCCAGAGCTGCCACCCCGCTGGTTACAGAATCTGGACCTGCAGGGGAGTTTCCGGTTGGGGGAACTGCGGATAAACAAGACGCAGGCTGCCGATCTTTCCCTGGTGGTAAAGGTGCGCGATCGCCAATTGCAGCTTCATCCCTATCGTTTGACCCTTTACGGTGGGGAGATGGAGAGCCGTCTTTTGTGGGATGGACAGGGTGAAGAGCCGCGGTTGACACTGGACAAGAGTGCCACGGAGGTTCAAATCGAGCCGTTGTTGCGGTTGCTGCCCTATGCACAGTGGTTGGGGGGGCGGGCCAATCTGGCGATCCATCTGGATGGTCGTGGGCAGAATGCGGATCTGCTGTGGAAAAATATGAGTGGGACTCTGGTATTGACGGTACAGGATGGCCAGATGCAGGGGATGGATCTGGCAGAACGTTTTCGGGAAAGTTATGCCGGCAGCCAGGAAAAACGGCCTTTCATTGCCGGGGCGGAAAAACCGGTCACAGAAAAACGGGGGGTGACCCCGTTTTCAAAGCTGACGGCAACGGGTCGTCTCAGTAATGGTCTGCTGGAGAGTCAGGATTTGCGGCTGCTCTCTCCCGGGCTGACGGTTACGGGCAAAGGGTGGGTGGATCTGGGACAGGCGGCGGTGGAGTATACCCTGGAGGTGGATGGGACGGCACTGCTGGCAAACAATAGTGTTGCCTTGCCCAACAGTGTCACCATGTCCGGGCAACGACAGGTATTGCCGTTGCGTTTTCAGGGGGATTTGAATCTGTTAAAATCTCCTGTTGTCGGGCCGATCCGTTCCCAGTGAATCACCTGGGTCGGGTGCGGTTGGCTCTGCGCTTCTTTTAGGGTGGTGTTATATGAGGTTTATTTATCGTATTGCTGTGCTGTGTCTGTTGACGATGCCTGTGGGGGTGGAGGCGGTGCCGCCGGAGATGGTGCATGAAGAGTCTCTCTCCGGTCAGGAGTTGTCAGGGGATCAGCCGTTATTATCGGTGGGGTTGGCGCGGCGATTGTTGGCGGGTGGGGGTGCCCAGCTGGTTTTGCGGGTGGCGGACGAGGTGCTCAGTCGCGGCGGTGCCCCGTTGGCGGTGGCCGACTGGTTGCGCATCAAGGCAGAGGCATTGATGCTGCTGGAGCAGTTTGATACAGCCCGGACTTTTCTGCTTGAGATGCCGACGGATGCCCGGAGTGCCTACCCGGATTTGACCTTGTTGCTGGCCACCCTTGAGCGGGAGCTGGGGTGTTGTGAGGCGGCCCGGTCCCTTTATTCCGATTTTTTGCTTGCCCAGCCTCACCATTCCAAGCGGTTTCAGGCCCAGCTGGGGATCGGTTTGTGTGCGTTGGAAAGTGGTGCCCTGGAAGAGGCGGAGTTGCAATTCAATCTTTACGAACAGGATCCGGATCGGCCCAAGCAGGATCCGCTGCTTCTGGTGGGACTGGCGGAGTTGGCCCGGCGCAAGGGGCTGGTACAAGAGGAAAACAGTCGGCTGGCGCAACTGGCACAGCTGGCCGCGCCAGCCGATCCTTTGACGCAACGGGAGCGGCTGATTGTGTTGGCCAGTTGGGAGGCACGCCAGAAACATTGGAGCAATGGGGTGGCCTGGGTGGAGAGTGGTTTGCGGCAGCAGGGAGCACTGCCCCGTTTATTGCGCCTGCATACCCATTTGCTGCGCCAATGGTTGGCTGCTGGCAAGGAGGGCAGCGAGGTGGGCGGGGCGGCTGCTGTTGCGTTGCCGGAGAGTGTTCGTCAGGGGGCTCAACGGCGCATGGACGGGTTGCGGCTGTTGTTGCAGTCGGGTGAAAAGGCCCCGACGGAGGCGCAGGCATTGGCTGCACTGGAAGCGTTGTTGCAGCAGGATCGGGAGGAGGGGTTGGGGTTATTGGAGGAGGGGGGTATTTTGCGGCCGGATGTTTTGTGGCCGGCGGGGGTTCCTGCCCCCTATCGGGTGGCTTATGCCGATGCGGCTCTGAAGCGGGGAGAGAAAGATCGGGCCTGGCAATGGTTGGAGGGGCTGACGAGCGGCGAGGCTGAGGGGCAGCGGTTGTTGCTGTTGGCTTCCCATGCCGGGACGGAAGAGGAGTCCCTGGTGGCGGTGTTGGATCGTTTGGCCAAGGTGGCGACCTGGTCGGATGGTTTGAAGTCCCGTGCAGTACGGGCTCTTTTCTTGTTGACGGCTCAGGGCAAATCGGTGCCGATGGTGCGTTTGCGTGATCTGTTGGTGGCAGCCTTGCCGCACACCCGGGATGTGCAGCGGGCGTTGGCCTTTCACCAGGCACAGTTGTGGAGCATGGAGGCTGACGCTTCTCCGGTTTCGGTCAATCGGGCGTTGTTGGAGTTTCTCTCGTTGGCGTTTCCGCCGCATGTAAAGCCGGAGGAGGACCGTTATCTGCCGGAAGATCCCCGTCTGGTGGCGATTCGTTTGCTGGAGGCGCAGGGGTGGATGGCGGAGGCCCAGGCGTTGCGGTTGCGGCGGTAGTCTTCGGTTTTAATCTTTTAAACAATGGCAGGGGTCTGGGGACCGTGACGGTCCCCAGTGGGGTGCAGGGGGTGTGTCCGAGATGTTTTTGCATCCATATTGACCGAGAAGTGTCAATCCGGGGAATTGTCCGTTCGCCCGGTAGCCTGATCCCCTTGTTGAAGGGC
>PEAG01000083.1 GCA_002753505.1 Magnetococcales bacterium HCHbin5
GTCAAGGGATAGCTTGGCTGGGCTCACCGAGCCGATTATCAAGACGAGGGGTACACGCCCCTCGTGCTTTATCCCACATCGGACGGTAGACCCATCATGCCTCAAAAAACGCAGTCCTGGACCCTGAAAAGGTGCCGGGAGTGTCCGAAAAAGTGCTTACGCGCAACGGCCATCTGTATCATTCACGCTGAACCAACACACTTGGGGTTGCGAGTGGAGTCGAGACGGTTGTAATAGGTGCTGGCCAGCTTGCGGGTGTACTTTGCGTCATTCGAGAACAACAGGCATGCGATGTCGAGGCAGTTGATACCCGAATTCGGAGCGCGATTGGTTGCCAGCATGCGTGCTATCCCTTCAAGAGCCTCTCCGCGTCTGGCAAAGGGTAGCGTGAGAAACCGCGCCAGCCGCCTTTCTGAGAAAAACGGAACCTCCCCTGACCAACCGGGCTGACCACCGTCACACAGTGCCGCCCCGAAGGTACGCTCACTCTGGTGCAGCCTGTCCCGATTTGCCGGATCGCCTTTCGGAGTCAAAATAGCCATAATCTTGACCAGTCGCAGCCATTTATCTTCCTGGGTCTCTGCCAGGAATCCGCACTTACCGGCCAATTGCCAAAACTCCGTTTCGCCGGGACCATTGACATCCATGCGCCGCAAACGGGCCAGAGGTCCAGGCTCGAGTTTCAACAGAAAGGCTGAGGTTCTGGAGATGGCCTCTCCCAGGCCGATCACATTCTCATTTGGAGGCATCGTTGGCGTTCTCCTTATCCGTATCTGGGGTGATTGCATGGGGGAAAAGCCCAGGTTGCAGCATGCGGACTGCAAAATGCAGCTTATGGCGCGCCCTCGCCTCGGCCCGATGACGAAACAGGGCAGCGCAAGGCATGGAGGGTAGGGAGTCATCGAAGATCGTGCGCGTACGCTCCCAGAGCAGGCGCGAAAAATATTCCTCTTCGTCGTGCAACGCCTTTTCTCCCAGTTCCTGAGCTTCAAAACGTGCCCAGAGACGCTCAAAGAAGATGGTATCGGCATAGCGGTCGAGATGATCTCTGGCCGTGCTGGTGAAGTTATAATGTTCCTTTTTGATTTTGTTGCGATCGCCATTTGCCGCAACCAGTACCAACGAGTCACGCAGTACCTTATCGAACCCGCCGATGGTTTCCATCTGCTCTCGAGCCAGTCGGTGCAGTTCGGCACGCTTGGGACCAAGGGCACGGGAGATCTTGCCGCCCACGGGGATCATCCGGGATTTGAAGCCCTCGGTCTTGCTGTTGCCGCGAGCCAGCGCGCTGGCCACGAGTGCCAGGGTCTCACCGTTGCTTTCGAAGGATGCAGGTTCGGCCAGCAACGGACGTACCCAGTCACCCGACAGGAATAACTCCGTTATGGTACGATAGTCGAAATCGCCACCAGACAGGGTGAAACTTTTGTTCTCGGTTTTATGCACCGGCGCGTAGGGATCGCCCAGGGCACCCTTGAGATGCTTGGCCTGGATGCGCGTTTCCCTGGAAGTTCCCCTGCGTGCGCAGATGCGCCCGTCTTCACTTGTCAGACGCACGCGGCGGCATACCTCAATAAACCAGATGTCCAGTTCACCAATCTGAATCTGTGTTCCTTCTGGCCATGGCGCAAGCCAAACCAGTCCAAGCCCATGATCGGTGCGATAGTCAAGTGACGAATGTTCCAGGAGATCGTCCCGCTTCGCGAGCAGCACCCGCACATCCCGTCTAAACCATGCGCCCGCACGGGGAGGCAAACCACTGCGTCCCATGGCGGCAGGCAAGGGAGCGAGGCTCAACATGGAGCGAGAGGACGAACCACCGTTCATGCGTGCAATGCCCTGGTTGCCCGCCCCGCCGAAACCTTCCCCTGTTTGCAGGGAAATGAGCGCGTAGACCCAATCCTCCACCACGCCATCATGGGCCACAGCCTTTTTGAGGTCATGATTTTTTGAGGTGATCAGCAGGTCGAGGGCATCGGGCGACGGAACGGCACTCTTTAACTCGCTTCCCACCGGCACCGGCGGCTGCATGAAGGCGGGCTTCGTCCAATCCTTTACCAGCAGGCACCAGGGTTCGTCATCTGGGAAATCCCTGGTCAGATGGCGCAACAATCGCGACCAGTTTGCCTCGTTTTCGGGAATGTTGGTCTCGCCCGCACCATGGAGTGCCAATGTCGCCAGTTGCACCAAGAACATGTGCCAGCACGGCACCTGATGCGGTCGCAGAGCTGGAAAGCCCTCAACCTCATCCCGAGCCAGGGCAGCCAGCAGCCCAGGCAGAGTTGTCGCTCCAAAGGGCAAAATTCGAATATGCGGTTCGTTAAGAAGGTTGTATTGAATTACTGTCATTTTCTTATCCGTTCCAATCCTTCTTTGCTGTAGATAAACCTGTCATTATTTAAATTAAAACATATAAAATCATTCTTGACAAGTGCTTTCACCTTCTCTTCCGAAACCGGTCCATGCGACCAGTGGGCTGGCAGCGTCACGCCGCAGATGGTCTGTCCGAACGGTCCTTTCACGGGCTCCTCGAAGGAGATCAGTGCCCCTTCCGCGCCGAGTCGTGTACGGATCTTCTCCTCATTTTCTGGAAATTGTACATCGGCAAAGTCTTGGTTCGTTGCCAGGAACACGTTAACCGCCGCACCCGCCTCAGCCATTACGCTTCCGGAAACCTTGCTCCAATACTCTTTCCAGACCGTTCCTTTTTCCTCATTGAGTGCGGCGATTCTTTCCGGGTGTGTCGCGCTTTCGACTAGTAATCGGTTCATGAGGGGAATTACCCACACCGTATGATCTAACACGAGCCGCCGTGTCAACTCAGAGGCATGCAGGTTGCGGTAGATGCCTCCGCCGTTTTGAAAGAGGCCCAACCCGTTGTCAAAGTTCGGCGTAGCCAGCCGATCGAGCCCTTCTTGCGGCGCGAGTACCACGCAGGTCGGCGTTTCGAACCCCGCAGGCCTGGGTAGATCATGGCGATGCAACCGCCCAATACGTTGCAACAATACATCGACAGGGCACAAGTCGGTGATCAACAGGTCGGCATCAATATCGAGACTTTGTTCCAGTGTCTGCGTTCCAATAACGATCACCCCTCCCGACGCACGCGCGCCATGAGGAGAGAGCACCGCTTCCAGCGACTGATCGAGCAGCATTCGATCCTTACCGGCGAACCGGCTGTGATGCAGTGTTGGCCCGCCAGCTGTTTGCCACAACAGGGACTCCTTTCCCTCTTCCCGGACCACACGAAAACTCCCCAGTGCTGCCGTGACCGTATTTCGGATGACCAGAACGCGCGCACCCGCGTGCGCCGCTGCAATGGCTCGATGCGCCGCCTCCTGGGCATCCCAGGAGGCGGCCAGCGTCATAACCACCCGTTTTTCCCGTCCAGTCGGCTTCCCCTGCAGAGGTTCCGGCTGATTCATACTCCAAACCGCCGGATATGGGGTGGTAACTGCCTCTTGGAATGCCGGCCCGGTTACCATTCTTCGCTGGGTCAGCCATTGCGTGCGTGCCACGGAACCGAGGGTTGCCGACATCAGCATGGCATGGCCGCCGCGCCCGACATGCATCTTGAGAAGGTGGTTTTGTACCGCACTCATGTAAGGGTCTGATGCGTGAACCTCATCGACCACGAGCAGCAGTCGGGAAAGTGCCGATCCTCTCAGATGGGCATGCTTGACCTGAAGTCCCGCCAGCATGACCTGATCCACCGTACCGACGGCAACGGTGGCGGCGAGATATCGTTTGGTGTTTTCCGCTGCCCAGCGAACCAGACGTTGCCGTTCGTCTTTTCGGTCGTCATCGTCCCAGCGAACCTTCCAGCCAGGCAGTGTTCGTCCCGCGACATCTCCTGCCTGGAGGTAGCCCGGCACGGCGAGCACAACTTCCGGTGCTTGATCGCCGAATATGCGACGCATCGCCTGTTGCACACGTCCATGGAGTTGCTTGGCGGCCGCTCGCGTAGGCAAAGCGAAATAGAGGCCATCCACCTTACCCATCTCAAAGAGTCGGGCAAAACGCCAAAGAGCGGCTTCCGTCTTGCCCGATCCCGTTTCGGCTTCGAGGATCAGCATCGGATCATCAAGCGACCATTCGCCGACGAGTTGTTGCGCTGGACGGGGAGGATCCGTCCTGCCACTAAGGGTAGCGAAATCGGTCCGCCCTGTACCGATCCGCCGCAGTGCCCCTACATCCAGACCGATCTCCACCAGTGCCCGTCGCGCTTTGGCTTCTGCCTGTTCTATGTAGTGCAGGTCGAGTTCGGGTTGATAGTCGAAAATTGCCTGCGTTGATCCCAGCCAGTCGGCCAGGGTGACTAGGCCGCAGAGCAAATGTTGGAAATCAGGAGTTGCTGGCAATAACTCGCCGTCCTCAATGAAAGCGGGCGCAAACCAGCAAGACATGGCTTTTCCAATCTCCCGTGACGCTTCCTTCGGGTCGTACCCCAACACGGGTTGCCAATAGGGAACGTTGTGCGGCTGGAACGGGCGGCCATGATGGGCAAGGACGGCGTAGAGCAGATGTTCATCGACGCCCCAGAGGGTCAATGTTTTTGTGTGCAAGTTGTTGGCGATGATCCATTCAACCGCACCGGAGAAAATTACTGCACCAGCAGCGACATGTCCTGTTTTCGCATGAGGCCAGGAAGCGTCTATCCAGCCCTTGGCTTGAAACCCCGGATACAACTTGCCTGCATCGTGAAGAAAGGCGAGCATGGCCAGACGTTTGATATCGCGCGCAGAGAGTACTCTGCCCGCCACACGCTCCAACCGGTTCTGCACAACCGGTTGTGTGACGAGTCCCTCGAAGCATGCTGCCACATCCGCACAATGATGAGCCAGATGATGGCGTGTAGATCCATCTATTTTCCCCCAGGGTGAATGAAATGCCATTGCACCTACCTTTCGACTCCTAGTGGTTGCATGTGTGGTAAGCAAAAGTCTCTTGAAAAAAGTCTGCAAACTGTTTAATTTGTTTGGCTTTATTTTTTAGCTGTCTTGGCTCCCGGTTTGACCGGACGCGGAAAGGCCGGAGAGGTTTCATACCCATGATGCCATGCCGAGAGTGACGCTGCCGTCGTTCTCCCTCTCCGCCAACTGTCGAGCAGCAAAAAACCTGCACATCAAGTTGCAGGATTTCGGTAGCCATTTACCGGCAGTCATGCTATTCTGGACATTGTTTTCGCTGTTCTCAAGAGGGAGTACATTCATGGCACACAATTTTCTTTTTACCTCGGAATCGGTTTCCGAAGGACACCCGGACAAGGTGGCAGATCAAGTTTCCGATGGTATTCTGGATGCCCTGCTTGCCCAAGATCCCAAAAGCCGCGTCGCCTGCGAAACCCTGATCACCACAGGGGTCGTCATGATTGCCGGCGAGATCACGACCCACGCCGTTGTCGACTACCCCGGCGTGGTGCGGGATGTCATCCGGGAGATTGGCTATAACTCCTCAGAAATGGGTTTTGATTATAATTCCTGCGCTGTCCTGGTCACCCTGGACAAGCAGTCCGTCGATATTGCCCAAGGCGTCAACGAGGGGGAAGGGCTGGACCTGGACCAGGGCGCGGGCGATCAAGGCTTGATGTTTGGCTATGCCTGCAACGAAACCCCGGTCTTCATGCCGGCCCCGATCCACTATGCCCACCGACTGATGGAACAACAGGCCAAGGTACGCAAAAATGGCCAGTTGCCCTGGCTCAGACCGGATGCCAAGTCCCAGGTGACCATTCGCTACGCCGACGGCAAGCCGGCCGCCATCGAGGCGGTGGTTCTCTCCACCCAGCATGCACCCGACATTGCCCACGCCGATCTCCGGGAAGCGGTCATCGAGGAGGTGATCAAGCCCGTCCTGCCATCAGAGTTGTTGAGCGACGCGGTCGTTTATCATATCAATCCAACGGGCCGGTTTGTGATTGGCGGTCCGGTGGGGGATTGCGGTTTGACCGGGCGCAAAATTATCGTCGACACCTACGGCGGTTCCGGTCACCATGGCGGCGGTGCCTTTTCCGGCAAGGATCCCTCCAAGGTGGACCGCTCTTCGGCCTATATGGGCCGTTATGTGGCCAAGAACATTGTCGCGGCCGGGCTGGCAGCCCGTTGTGAGGTGCAAATTGCCTATGCCATCGGCGTCGCCAAACCGGTCTCCATGATGATCAACACCTTTGGCACCGGACGGATCAGCGATGTGCGTATCGAACAACTGGTGGCCGAACATTTTGACCTGCGCCCCAAAGCCATCATCCAGACCCTTGACCTGCTGCGGCCCATCTACCGTAAAAGTGCCGCCTATGGCCATTTTGGACGTGAATTGCCGGATTTTAACTGGGAAAAAACCGACAAGGCCGACCTGCTGAAAGAGGCCGCCGGACTGTAGGAAAACGGACCGAGCCGCCTGAACTATATTAACGGCCGCCATCCGGCGGCCTCTTTATTGACTTACTATCAAGGAATGTACCATGTCTGTCGCAAACGATTACAAGGTGGCGGATATCTCTTTGGCCGCCTGGGGCCGCAAAGAGATTGCCATTGCCGAAACAGAGATGCCCGGATTGATGGCTCTGCGGAGAGAGTTTAAAGATGCCCAGCCCCTGGCCGGTGCGCGCATTGTCGGCTGTCTCCATATGACCATTCAGACCGCCGTGTTGATGGAAACCCTGGTCCACCTGGGGGCCGAGCTGCGCTGGTCCTCCTGCAACATTTTTTCCACCCAGGATCATGCCGCCGCTGCTGTGGCTGCGGCCGGCATCCCGGTTTTTGCCTGGAAGGGAGAGACGGAAGAGGAGTTCTGGTGGTGCATCGATCAAACCCTCTCCGGCCCCAACAACTGGCGGCCCAACATGATTCTGGACGATGGCGGCGACGCCACCGTGGTGCTGCATCGTCCCGAACATGCGGAGACCCTGCAGGGGATTCGCGGCCTGTCGGAGGAGACCACCACCGGGGTGCATCGCCTGCATGAGATGCTGAAAAATGGCACCCTGAAAGTCCCGGCCTTCAATGTCAATGACTCGGTCACCAAGTCCAAATTTGACAACCTGTATGGCTGCCGCGAATCCCTGATCGACGGCATCAAGCGGGCGACGGATGTGATGATTGCCGGCAAGATCTGCGTTGTCTGCGGGTATGGGGATGTGGGCAAAGGGTGTGCGCAGGCCTTTCGCGGCATGGGGGCAACGGTCTGGATCACCGAAATTGACCCCATCTGCGCTCTGCAGGCGGCCATGGAGGGCTATCGGGTGGTCACCATGGAGAGTGCGGCCCCCCTGGCGGATATCTTTGTCACCGCCACCGGTAATGTGGATGTGATCACCCGGGCCCATATGGACAGCATGAAAGATCAGAGCATTGTCTGCAATATTGGCCATTTTGATTCGGAGATCGATATTGCCGGCATTCGCGCCCTCCAGTGGGAAAACATCAAACCCCAGGTGGACCATGTCATTTTTCCCGATGGCAAGCGGATTATTGTGCTGGCCGAAGGCCGCCTGGTCAATCTGGGCTGCGCAACGGGGCATGCCAGCTTTGTCATGTCCAACTCGTTCACCAATCAGGTCATGGCGCAAATCGAGCTGTGGACCAATCCCGGCAAATATCCGGTCGGAGTCTATCTGCTCCCCAAACACCTGGATGAAAAGGTGGCCTCGCTGCATCTGGGCAAGCTGGGGGCACAATTGACCAAACTGACCCCCAAACAGGCGGCATATATCGGTGTCACGGTGGATGGTCCCTACAAACCGGATACCTATCGCTACTGATCACACCCCACCATGTGCCCTGGGGGACCGCCGGTCGTCCCCCGGGCAACTTTCCACCACACGGATTGACAACAGGCCAGCCATGACCATTACCCACCTCGACCCGGAAGCTTGGCGACACCCGCACACCTTTGGACAGGATGCCGTGCAAACCGGGGAGCGGCGCACCCATTGGGTAATCGGCTTGACCTTCACCACCATGGTCGTCGAACTGCTGGCTGGCTATTATACCGGCTCCATGGCGTTGACCGCAGATGGCTGGCACATGAGCACCCACGCGGCGGCCCTGGGCATTACCGCCTTTGCCTACAGTTTTGCCCGTCGGCACGCGCACGATCCCCGCTTTACCTTCGGTACAGGCAAAGTGGGTACGCTGGGCGGTTTTGCCAGTGCGGTGGCCCTGGCCGTGGTCTCCATTTTACTGGCCTGGGAGTCAATCCAGCGTTTGATTGAACCGGTGACGGTCCACTTCCAGCAAGCGATCATCGTCGCCTTTGTCGGCCTGCTGGTAAACGTTGCCAGCGTCTGGTTGCTGGGTGGCAGCGACCATCACCATGGCCACGGCACTCATCATGGTCACGGTGATCACCATGACCACGATGATCATCATGACCACCCTCACGACCATGACCACGACGACCATCATGACCATCATGACCATCATGACCATGCCAGGCATGCGGCTGTTGAACACAAGGATTACAATCTGCGCGCCGCCTATCTGCATGTCATGGCCGATGCGTTGACCTCTGTCACGGCACTGGTTGCCTTGACCAGCGGCATGTACCTGGGTTGGGTTTGGATGGACCCCTTGATGGGAGTGGCCGGTTCCGTGGTGATCGCCGTTTGGTCCTATGGTCTGCTGCGGGACAGTGCCCAGGTATTGTTGGATGCGGAACAACATGGCAAACGGGAGGAGCAGATTCGTGCCCTGTTGCAGGCCGCCGAGGGAGAGGTGGAAATTGCCGATCTGCACCTGTGGCGGGTTGGGTCCGCCAACTATGCCTGCATCGTCTCGTTGGTGGCTCACGTACCCCAACCCTCGGCCTATTATAAACAGTTGCTGGCACCCATCCCTGGCTTGGACCACACCACCATTGAAGTCAACCGCTGCTGCTCGACCTGAACAGTGACTGCCCCTGCGCTCAAAGAGCTGTTTCGCGGTATTGCCAGCGGGCTGATTTGCGACCAGAACGACCTGCGGCAGCGTTTGCGCCTGCTGGAACAGAGGCTGCGACAGGGAGAGTCTGTCACCGAGGATCTGGCCCGTTGGCAGGCCCGGATGAGCAACTCCCAACAAAAACGGGCCAAACGGTTGGCCTCCCTCCCCACCCCCCGCTATCCTGAAGAATTGCCGGTCGCCCAGCACCGGGAACAGATTGCCGAAGCCATTCAGAAACATCCTGTGGTGATTTTGTGTGGTGAGACGGGTTCCGGCAAGACCACTCAACTGCCCAAGATTTGCCTGGATCTGAAACGGGGCACCGGGGGATGGATCGGCATGACCCAACCCAGGCGCATTGCCGCCCGCAGCATTGCCGATTTTCTTGCCCAGGATTTGCAAAGTGAAATCGGTGCAGCGGTGGGCTACAAGATGCGTTTCACCGACCGGGTCAGCCCCGACTCCTTGATCAAGGTGATGACCGACGGCATCCTGTTGGCCGAAATTCAGAGCGACCGACAGCTTAACCGTTATGATACCCTGATCATCGATGAAGCCCACGAGCGCAGTCTGAATATCGATTTTTTATTGGGCTATCTCAGACAACTGACCCTCAGGCGGGCCGATCTTAAAATTATTATCAGCTCTGCCACCTTGGACATGCAGCGTATCTCACGTCATTTTGGCAATGCCCCGATGATTGAGATAACCGGTCGGACGTTTCCGGTCGAAACCCGTTACCGGCCTTTGCATGCCTTGGAAGAAGAGGCCGAAAGCGAAGAAAAAGATCTGGAACAGGGTATTCTGGATGGGGTGCAGGAGTTGCAGAAGCTGGGGCCGGCCGGAGATATCCTGGTCTTTTTGCCGGGAGAGCGGGAAATCCGCGAGGTGGGCGACCTGCTGCGCCATCAGGCCTGGCCCAATACTGAAATTTTGCCCTTGTTTGCCCGTCTTTCCATGGCTGACCAGCACCGGATATTTTATCCGGGCTCCAAACGGCGGATCATATTGGCAACCAACGTGGCGGAGACCTCCATCACGGTACCGGGCATCCGCTATGTGATCGACAGCGGACTGGCGCGGATCAGTCGTCACAGTGGACGCACCCAGGTGCGTCGTTTGCCGATAGAAAAAATTTCGCAAGCCGCTGCCAACCAACGGCAGGGACGCTGTGGCCGACTGGCCGACGGGGTCTGTGTGCGACTCTTTGCGGAAGAGGATTTTGGGGATCGCCCCCGGTTTACCGATCCGGAAGTTTTGCGGGTTTCGTTGGCCTCCGTCATTTTACAGATGAAATTTTTAAAAATTGGGGAGATCGAAACCTTTCCTTTTGTTGACCCACCGGGTCGAGGAGCCATTCAGGACGGTCTGCGACTGCTGCATGAATTGGGAGCGATCACTGAACGGGGTCTGTTGACAGCTCTGGGGGGGGAGTTGGCCAAACTGCCCCTGGAGCCGCGCCTGGGACGCATGTTGTTGGCCGGCCACTCTTATTCCTGCCTGGCGGAGATGGTGATCATTGTCTCGGCTTTGAGCCTGCCCGACCCCAGGGAGTGGCCTGCCGAGCAGCGTGGCAAGGCGGAATTGGCGCACAAACGGCATGTTGATCCGCAATCGGATTTTGTGGGCCTGCTCACGCTCTGGACCTTCATTGAAAATGGTCGTCAGGGCGCGGGTTCAAACAATCAATTTCGCCGTTTTTTGAAAGAAAATTTTTTATCGCCGCTCCGGGTGCGGGAGTGGCAGGGCATTCAGGAGCAGCTTGGCCGTCTGATTGGGGAGTTGGGATGGCAGCTCAATGAGGCTCCGGCCAGTTTCCGGGAGATTCATCAGGCCATTTTGTCGGGTTCGTTAAGTTTTATTGGCTTGAAGACGGAAACCCATGACTATGTGGGGGTGCAGCAGAATCGATTCATGATCAATCCCGGCTCGGCCCTGTTCAAAAAAAAGCCCAGTTGGATTGTGGCGGCTGAACTGGTGGAGACCAGCCGCCTGTTTGCCAGCACCTGCGCCCGGGTTGAGCCGGAGTGGATTGAAGCGGTGGCAGGTCCGTTATGCCGCAAGCATCATCAGGATCCGCATTGGGAAAAAAAGTCGGGCTGTGTATTGGTGTTTGAGCGGGTGACGCTGTTTGGTCTCACCCTGATCGGTCAGCGCAAGGTTCAGTTTGGCCCTCTGGATGCCAAGTTGGCCCGGCAAATTTTTATTCAGGCCGCTCTGGTGGCGGGAGAGATGCAGAGTTCGGCCCCCTTTTTTGCGCACAATCAGGGGTTGATCGCCGAAGTACGGGAGTTGGAACACAAATCCAGGCGCAGAGACCTGCTGGTGGATGAGCAGGAGATTTTCTCTTTTTATGACCAACAGATACCTGACTCGGTCCACAGCGCGCATCTGCTGCATCAATGGTATTGGCAGGCCCGCAAGCGCGATGCCCGGTTGCTGTTTTTTAGTCGAGAAATGTTGTTGCGCCAATCGGGTGAAACCATCACGGGGGAAAGTTTTCCCGGCCATCTTGTGGTCAATGGGGTGGAGTTGTCGTTGGAGTATCATTTTAACCCGGGCGCGGGGGAAGATGGTTTGAGCGTTCATATCCCCCTGCCCTATCTGAATCAGATGACCCCTGCGCCGTTTGAGTGGTTGGTGCCCGGTTTGTTGCCGGACAAACTGTTGGCACTGTTAAAAAATTTGCCCAAGAGTTTGCGCCGCCCTCTGGTACCGATCCCCCAGACGCAGCAGTATTGTCTGGCACAGTTGCAGGGCGCGGATCGAAACAAACCGTTGGGAACCCTTTTGAGCCATCTGCTGTTGCGTCAGTATGGGGTTGTCATCCCGGCGGAGGCGTGGCGTTCGGCCGAGTTGCCGGATCATTTGCGCATGCAGTTCAAGGTCATGGACGACAGAGCCGAAAAGCTGCTGGCCCAGGGTCGGGATCTGTTGGCACTGCAACAGCAGTGGGGATCGGTTGCCAAAAAAAGTTTTAGCGCGCTGCCCAAGGCGGATTTTGAGCGTGCCGGTTTGAGCCGCTGGGATTTTGGCAACCTGCCGCAGCAGGTGGTTGTCGCGGCCGAAACAGGCAGCAGCTTTGGCTTTCCCGCCATTCAGGATGATGGGAACAGCGTCTCCCTGCGTTTGGTGGAAAACGCGGAGCAGGCCCGGCAGATCAGTCGTTGGGGGTTGGTACGCCTGTTTGCCCTGCAACTGCCTCAGCAGGTGCGTCCACCGGAAAAAAAGCGGGGCAGTCAACGCGGGGTGGGGACACTGCATCCCGCCTTTGGTTCCGCCCAAACCCTTTGGTGGGAGATCACCGCTTTGGCGTTGGCGCGGGTTTTTTTGGATGTATCGGAGGAGGAGATTGAGACAGAGGCTGTTTTTTTGCAGCGTCTGGCCGCGGGTCGCCCATTATTGTCAAAAGCCATAGAAGAGAGCCAGACGTTGGTTCAGGAGATGATCAGTCGTCATCAGAGTCTGTTGGCCCTGTTGCAGCAGGGGAGTGGCACGCCGGGTTTGCAGTCGGTCAGTGGTGAGATGCGGTTGCATCTGGAGTCATTGATCTACCCTGGTTTTTTGCGGCAGACGCCGCCGTATTGGCTCAAGCAGTTTCCCCGTTATTTGCAGGCCGGTTTGTTGCGGTGGGAGCGGCGCGGTTTTGCGCCGCAGAAGGATCAACAGAAGGCGGCAGAGATTGTTCCTTTATGGCAAGCCTGTCAGCAGGTGGCCAACAGGCAGGTGGCGGAGCGGATTTGGGATCCTGAGTTGCAGCAGTATCGGTGGATGTTGGAGGAGTATCGTGTTTCCCTGTTTGCCCAGGATTTGCGGACGGTCATGCCGGTTTCTGGCAAGCGGTTGGCGCAGCAGTGGGAAAAGGTGTTGCGGTAGGCATCAGGCTTTGCCCCTGCACCCCACCGGAGAGCGTGACGATTCCCATAACCCTGCAATTGTTCAGAAGAAGATGATCAGACACCCTCGATTGCTGGCTGGCATTTTTGTTGCGCTCCTTTGTTGGTGGCCGCTCCACTCCATGGGTCAGGACGGCAGCCCCAAGGTGTTGGATCTTGGCCAATTACCAAAACGAATCCACCAGGGAATCACCGTTGTCGCACTTCCCGCCTCTCCTGACGATCCGGCTGATCTTCCCAGAACGGATAGCCTTGAAGCCATCGATAAGATCGTCAAAGGTTATGATTATCTGCTTGCACACTCTCCCTATGCCGCCGATACGATAGCAAGGCTTAAAGACAGTGGGCCCATATGGATTTTTTATTCCCCTGGCTTTCTGTGGGCTACCGATTGTTTTGGCAGGAGAGGATCTGACCAGGTGGTCTTGAAATCGAAAACAGATCAACAAGTTGCTGAAACTGTATGTCAAGAGGGGCGTTAATTGTATTTGCGGTTTTTCGTGGGTTTCGGATGAATTTGCGCTTCTATTGACAGTTTTTTTAGCGATTCCTGTCGGTGGAAGTGGGGGTATGACTGCCAGACTGATGCAAGAAAAAATAAAAGGTTGCGTGTTTTTTGGTAGGGATGAGCGGCTCCTGATTGGCAGGTTGGAATCGGATGTTGTGCCTTTGCAGCATCCGATTCCAGAACATGTTAAAAAAACACGAAATTTACCTGACACCACCTGTTTGGAATCGGATGCTGGGAATCGGATGCTGAGAGCCGATTATTGATCGCCAATTAACCGCCCCAGCATCCGATCGAACCAAAGACCTAGTAATTCCTGATCAACACCTCCTTTGCCAGGACATTCTGGCTGGCAGTACAAGAGTACCGGGTAGTCACAGCACTTATCTGGAACACCTTGAAGATCTCCCGGACCTCTGGAACATCATTGAGGCTCAAAATGAACCTACCCTTAATCCCTGTTAACTGCTCGGCCAGGACAAGAAAATCCGCCTTTGAGAACAGCCCCTTTCCATAGTAATTCTCACAGTCCCAGTACGGGGGATCAATGTAGAAAAACGTTCCTGGGCGATCATAACGGCGGATCAGGTCCGCATAGGGCAGATTTTCAACCGTAACGCGAGCAAGTCGACGATGCGCTGCAGCAATCTCCCGATGCACGGCAAGAGGGTTAAGCTTGGTTGGCCTGGCCGCAGACAAACCAAAGCTGCGGCGTCCAGACATACGTCCACCAAAAGAGAGCTTGTGGACGTAGTAAAAACGGACGGCGCGCTGAACGTCTGTCAGCGTGCCGACCGGTGTATCCAGGAGGCGATCAAAATCCTCCCGACTTGACAGCGACCATCGTAAAGCCTCCGTGAATGTTTCCCAATGATGTTGGACAACACGGTACAAATTGACCACATCCCCGTTAATATCATTCAGAATTTCGCACGGAGAAGGGCGTTTGCGAAACAAAATCCATGCCGCCCCGGCAAACGGCTCTACGTAACATCGATGCGCCGGGATCATTGGCACAATGGTTTTGGAGAGCAGATATTTACCGCCCACCCACCCCGATAACGGAGGTCTTACCTGGTGCTTTTCCATCTTGAATGCCTCGCAAAGTCGCTCTCCGGCGATCTGTTTGGGCTAGCTCTTGGCTATTGAAGTTGTTGAGAGTTTTACATCTTTGGCATTTGATTTCCAGACAGGAACTCCCTGCCTGTTTGGCCAACAAACGTCCACAATGACCACAGTACATTTCTTTTAACATGACAATATCCTATACTTCCTCCCTATCCGCGAGCGCGGTGGCGGGACGGCCAATCTTGGCCAAGTTGGTCTGTGCAGGGTAGCTGCCTGCGGCTTGGGGTGCGTCAACACCCCGGCCCCCGCCTTTATTGGAAACAGGGGCATTTAATAAAAACTATCCTTGAGCCTCCTGAAACAAGTCTACAGTCTGTTAAGTTTGTTTAAAAGTCTACAGACTGTTGAATCAGCTCACATGAATTTGTTGGAAAAAACTTATTTTCCGCCGGACTTTTTGCAGGAGACCCATACTTACGCAATCTTCCAACCAACCCAAAACCCGTACTCGTTATCGGCATACCAACTACTGGGGAGAGGCAAACCCAGACCGTTGGTTGCTTTTGCCTGACTGCCAATAATTTTAACAGTGATGGTTGATTGTACAGGCAGCGTTATTACACCTGATAATGTCAGAACAATCCCATTATTCACCGTGTCATTGAAGTTTGGCCCATGAATTGACGGCGTAGACCCTTGGGATAATCTGAGTCTCGCCCTGCCGATTGCGTATGCAGTTCTTGCACATCGCATGAAGTATGTCCCCGCAGGGACAACTATCCCTTCATCAGAATATTTATACACCCCTATATTGTTGATGTCGAAATTGCCATTCCAGGGAACCGCCTGCTCAACACCAGCCGTTATGTAACTTCCCCCACCCGTTGAAGACATCACATCTGAGTGGCGAATTTGAAAATAATTTTCCAGACCCATCCCATTAAGAATGCTAATCTCCTGCGGAGAGCCGTCGGCACCAAATCCGATCAGTTTCCCGGACGTTCCATGCCCCAATTGTGAGAGACCCACGGCATCATCCGCTATCTTTTGCTGGGTGATGGCACTGTTTTGGATGCCGCCCGTGCCAACCTGGGTGAATACTGGTGCGCTGCCATCACCAGACCCAATCAATGGCAGACCGGCCGCCCCACCATTGAGCGCAGCAGCCACCCAATTGAATGCATCCACATTGGCAGTAAATTCTGCCTGAGCCTGTTGTGGATCATCGTCCAGTGAATCAAAATGGGTTTTTGTCATTAACGGGTAACCAGCCATATCACACCACCTTTTGAACAGTTTTTAGAGTGACATCAATCACCGCATCAACCGAAGCCAATGACGAGTCATAGATTTTAAAAGTGGCGGCTGGATTGCCGCCGATCAAGTCCGACTTTGAAACCAATTCCCATGTCGCCCCTGGTCCGACCCCCTGGATAGCATCCACCGTAGCCATCAGGATAACTTCTGTGTCGCTATTGGTGCCTACCGAAAAATAGCCAGCAGAGATCCGGTGAAAAGCTGGACCCTCTGCTGCAGTAAGCGTATTAACATCATTGAAAAAAACGTCCACCGTACCGGCTGCCGCCCGGATGCGTATTGACAACAACGGACCGGTTGTGT
>PEAG01000084.1 GCA_002753505.1 Magnetococcales bacterium HCHbin5
TGCAGGGGTCCGGGGACCGTCACGGTCCCCGGTGGGGTGCAGGGGCAAAGCCCCTGCATGTAATGGGCGCGCTTTCCCAGAAGCCCATTTGCGCAGCAAATGGGCGCAGCGCGCCCAAAACACCCCGCAGGGGCACTCCTGGAGGGCGGCAGCCCGACCGAAAGTTGGCCAAGTTTGGGAGGGTTTGGAAAAAAAACATTCCTGGCCTTGTATCAAACAAAAAGCGCAAAACCCCGCATCATTCATCATTGGCGGGTCGATGAAAGGTGACGCGAGCCTCAACATTTTGTAAAATAGAGCTTTCTACAGAACGAAGCACAACATGGGAGGCTCACGTCATGGGTGAAAGGGTATCACAGCCAGGTCCGTCATTCAACAGGAGTGTCCAGATCGAGTCGCGATCAGAGCGGCTGAGTTCAGATGGAGGTGTGTTGGTGCTGCGAGAATCCTGGGAACGGCTTGGGATGTTTGATTGGCTGTCGGATCGGGTAGTGGATGTGCGAGATCCGTCCCGGATCATCCACCCGCTTTCGGAGTTGCTGACCACCCACCTGCTGATGCTGGGACAGGGTTGGACGGATCAGAATGACGCCAATGCACTGCGGGATGACCCCGCCTTTTTGATTGGCCGTTCTCAAGGACCGGGGAGTCGCGCCCTTGATGGGGAAAGGTACGGAGGAATCCGCGAGGGAGTTGGCCTCGCAGGCCACGTTGTCGCGGTTGGTAGAGATGCTCTCGTGTGACAGGAACGGAAGCGCAAACTGGCAGAAGCCCAGGAACGCAGGAAAGAGCAGCACGCGGCACGGAAGATTGCAGGGGAAAACAACCCGGTAACCGTGGAATCTATTGACATTTCTGTTGTACGGGGAAAGACTGTTCCCGCTGGGTAAAATGGAGACGGACACTGCTGGCGAGCAAACCGTCAAGGGATAGCTTGACTGGGCTCACCGAGCCGATTATCAAGACGAGGGGTACACGCCCCTCGTGCTTTATCCTACATCGGACGGTAGACCCATCATGCCTCAAAAAACGCAGTCCTGGACCCTGAAAAGGTGCCGGGAGTGTCCAAAAAAGTGCTTACGCGCAACGGCCATCTGTATCATTCACGCTGAACCAACACACAAAACAACGATTGGAGATACGCATCATGCACATTCAGATTGAACTGGACAATCAGCACGCCGAACGGATGAGCTATTTACAGGCAACCTGGCAGAAGCCGCTCCACGAGGTTGTGGCACAACTGATTGACATAGGCTATGCCATGGAGCCAGAAAATGCCGCACGATTAACGGCATGCGCTTCCGAAGCCGTATTGCGTCGGGATTGGGATACCCCCGAGGAGGATGCGGCATGGGCGCATTTGTGACGGGCGATGTGGTTGTCATGCCTTTCCCTTTCTCAGACCTCTCCTCCAACAAACGCCGACCAGCGTTGGTATTGGCTGAGTTGCCCGGAGACGATCTGATTGTCTGCCAAATTACCAGTCAGATCCGTCCAGACCCGTTTTCCGCGACACTGGAAACGGATGATTTTATGGATGGAAATATCCATTTCCCGAGCCTGATCAGAATCAATCGCATTTTTACCGCAGAATCGAGCCTTGTTCTCTATCGCCTCGGCAAGTTGAAGAAGGTCAAGCAGCAAGAGGTTCATCGTCAAATAGAACGCCTTTTCAGATTGGATGCATAACGCCCATGGCGACCAAGTGAAGAACATCTGGCCCAGGCAGTGGCCGAAGCTGTCGGTGCAGGCAAGCCTGTGGCCATGGAGACAGTGGATTTTAACGATCCCAACCATGGACCTTGTCAAATGACAGGCTGCGGTCACCGTACCACACCATATTCATAACCGTGCGGGTCGGGCTGCCGCCCTCCCAAGGTCGCTCCTGCGGGGCGGTTTTGGGCGCGTTGCGCAAATTTTCTGCGAAAATTTGCTTTGGGAAAACGCGCCGTTCATGCAGGGGCTTTGCCCCTGCACCCCACTGGGGACCGTGACGGTCCCCAGACCCCTGCAATCATGTGAAAATCAAGAAAACATCATGTCCGGCATTGGATCCTATTCATGTGACCTTGTCAATCAAAAAATTATTTTGAGTGGGTTTGTATATTCTCTTGACGGTATATACTCTGTGCGTTATATTTTACCAAACAGTCATCGAGGGAGGTACCAGCATGTTGACGCCTGATCTGTTGCTCAAGGCTTTGGTGGACGAAACACGACTCCGCTGTCTGTTGCTGGTGCTGGCGGAGCAGGAGCTGTGTGTCTGTGAATTTGGCCATGCTCTGGCTCTGGTGCAGCCAAAAATATCCAAACATTTGGCGTTGTTAAGAACCAGTCATGTGCTGCAGGATCGCAAGGAGGGACAGTGGGTCTATTATCGCCTGCATCCCGCATTGCCCGCATGGGCGATGGAGGTGATGCAGGCGATTGCCAGCGGTGCGGAGGGGTTGTCCCCATACCGGGAGGATTTGTCCCGCCTGCAGACCATGGACAACCGTCCCAATGTCTGCCAGGTGGGGTGCAAGAGTCGGGTCAACGGGGCGGTGTAACGATCATTCATTCAGTCGGTTCTATCTTCAGGGAGGGAAAAAATGACAATTCGTGTCGGCATCAATGGGTTTGGTCGAATGGGGCGGTTGGGCCTGCGGGCGGCCTGGGGTCGCCTGCCGGAGTGGGAGTGCGTGCATATCAACGAAATATCGGGGGATGCCAGCTGTGCGGCCCACCTGCTCAAATATGACTCCGTGCATGGCAAATGGGATCGGGAGATAGCCGCAGAGGGAGGGGATGCCATCCGGGTGGATGGGCGTCGCATCGGCTACTCCATGGCCAAAACCCCCGGCGAACTGGACTGGGCGGCTTTGGGGGTGGATCTGGTGTTGGAGTGTACCGGCAAATTCAAGACGGTGGCGGCCCTGGAGCCCTATTTTGAGCGGGGGGTAAAAAAGGTGGTGGTCTCCACTCCCGTCAAAGAGCCTGGGGTGCTCAACGTGGTGATGGGGGTCAACGATGGCCTGTACGACCCGGACCAGCATCGGATTGTGACCTCGGCCTCCTGCACCACCAATTGCCTGTCGCCGGTGGTCAAGGTAATCCTGGAAAAGCTGGGGATTCGTCACGCCACCATGACCACCATCCACGACATCACCAACACCCAGACCATCATTGACCTGGGCCACAAGGATTTGCGCCGGGCCCGGGCCAACAGCCTCTCCCTGATTCCCACCACCACCGGTTCCGCCCGGGCCATTGTGGAAATTTTTCCCCAGTTGAAGGGCAAGATAGATGGCATTGCGGTTCGGGTGCCCCTGCTCAACGCCTCCTTGACCGATGTGGTGTTCGAGGTGGAACGGCCAACCACGGTGGCAGAGGTCAATGGCCTGTTGCAGGCGGCCTCGGAGGGGGAGCTGCACGGGATCCTGGGATATGAGAGCCTGCCTTTGGTCTCCATAGACTACAAGACCGATCCCCGTTCCGCCATTGTGGACGCGCTGTCGACAATGGTGATCCACGATACCCAGGTGAAAGTGCTGTTGTGGTATGACAACGAATGGGGCTATGTCAACCGGATGGCAGAACTGGTGGCCAAAGTGGCCCGCTCGTTGGGATGAATGGAGTGGCATTGTGTAACCGGGGCGGCCACCTGCGGGTTGCCGCCCCTCTCTGGAGGCAATCATGGCGACAGCAGTGCCGGCGGCATCCGGCTTTCGACTCTACCTGATCATCACCCTGGCCTACTGGGCCTTTACCCTGACCGATGGTGCCATCCACATGCTGGTGGTGCTGCACTTTCATAATCTGGGTTTTTCTCCCCTCTCCATCGCCTTTCTGTTTCTCTTCTATGAAATTTTTGGCATCATCACCAACGGCGTCGGGGGGTGGATTGCGTCTCACATCGGCCTCAATCGCACCATGATTATCGGTGGATTGTTACAGGTTGTGGCGTTAAGCCTGTTGGCGGTGGATCCCGGTTGGCTCACCGTCTCCTACGTGATGGGGGCCATGGCTCTCTCCGGGATTGCCAAGGATCTCAATAAAATGAGCGCGAAATCCAGCGTCAAGCTGGTGGCTCCCCAGGGCGAGGATGCCAACAACCGCCTGTTCAAATGGGTTGCGCTGCTGACAGGTTCCAAGAACACCCTGAAAGGGGCCGGCTTTTTCCTGGGAGGGCTGTTGCTGCAAGGGTTGGGATTTCAGATCACCCTGCTGGCGTTGGCCATTCCGCTGTTTGTGGTCTATCTGCTGACAGGCTGGCTGTTGCCTTCCGAAATGGGGGTGGTGCGGACAAAGGCCAAAATTTCGCAAATTTTTTCCAAAAACCGCTCCGTCAATCTGCTGGCAGCCGCCCGGTTTTTTCTGTTCGGTTCCAGGGATGTCTGGTTTGTGGTGGGGTTGCCGGTATTTTTGCAATCGGTGGTCGGTTGGAACCATGTGGAGGTGGGCACTTTTCTGGCCCTGTGGGTGGTTGGGTATGGTTTTGTGCAGGCCGGCACACCGCTGTTGCTGCGCCAAGGGGCAGGGGGTCAGGGGCCGACCGGAGCCACCGCCCGCAACGGGGCCTTTCTGCTGGCCCTGTTGCCGGTCGGGATCGGCCTGGCGTTGAACCACGGTCTGGATCCCGCCCCGGTCCTGATCGTGGGATTGGCGGCGTTCGGGGTGGTGTTTGCGGTCAACTCCTCCATTCACTCCTACCTGATTCTGGCCTACTCGGATAATGACAAAGTGGCCATGAATGTGGGCTTTTATTACAGTGCCAATGCTGCCGGGCGACTCACCGGTACCGTGCTGTCCGGCTGGGCCTATCAGACCGAGGGGCTGACCGGTTGCTTGTGGTGGTCCAGCGGTTTTATTTTGTGTGCCGCTCTGGTTTCCCTCTTGCTACCCAGACAGGCCGGGTCCACAATTCCCTGACCCCGAGGCGTTAGCGCATATGGGACTGTTGTTCCAATACCATTGTTTTGAGGGAGGGAAAAGATGAGAGAGGCAGCCCTGCTGGTGGCACAACTGATGGCGGCGGCGATGCACACCGCCCCCAAGGCGGGAGGAAAAGATTTTCTGGAGGTGGTGGTCGTCAGTCAGGCGGAGGTTTTGCGGCAGATCAGCGACCGCATGCTGGCCTACGCGCCTGAGAGCAGCAACGAAGCCTACTGGCGTCGGGATGCCGCCAATATTGCCGATTGCCACGCCCTGGTGTTGGTGGGGCTGAAGCGGTTCAATACGGCAAGTTATGACTGTGGCGGTTGTGGTTTTCCCACCTGCGCCGAATTCACCCAGCAGCGGCAGGCACAGGTCAAAGAGATGGGATACAGCGGTCCCCACTGCATCATGCGGATGATGGATATGGGGGCCGCGTTGGTCTCGGCCGCCAAGACGGCAGGTTTGCTTAACATTGACAACCGGATTCAACAACGGGTGGGGGCGGCAGCGCAAAACCTGGGGTTGATCGATGCCGAGGTGGTGATGGGCATTCCCATCGGGGTGTTCGGCAAAAATATTTTCTACGATCGGCCAGTGGCCAAACATTAGGACAGGAGCAACGCGCCATGAAATGGATTACACGCTCCCATGTGCATGTGGATCGGGTGGCATGCCCCTGGCTGATTTTGCGTTTCATAGACTCGGAGGCCCAGTTTTTGTTCGCGCCGAAAAGTCAGGTATTGCTGGTGGCTGAGCGGGAAGGGGCCATATCGTTTGACTCTCCCGGTGCCCAATACCATCACGATGGGGAATTGTGTACCTTTTCCGTTTTGATCCGAGAGTTTGCACTGACAGACAAGGCGTTGCTGCGGCTGGCCCGGGTGGTCAATGCGGCCGATACCGGCCACCTGGAACAAGACCCGTTGGCCTGTGGCTTTGAGGCCATTGCGGTCGGGTTCGGGCTGCGCTATCCCGACGACAAAATCAATCTGCGCAAACAGTTTGAGGTCTATGACGCCCTTTATGCCTGGTGCCGTTTGGAAACGATGAAAGGAGACGCCTGAGATGCCAGCGGCCTCCCGTTGGTCTGGCATCACCGATTTTCTGGGCTTGAAACGCAGCATGGCGGGGTTGCTGGCCATGGTGGTGCTGGTCGGCATGGGAGAGCGGATGGCAGACCGCTTTCTGCCCATCTATATTCTGGCCGTGGGGGGCTCGACCCTGGCCATCGGTCTGTTGAACGCCATGGAAAATGTGCTGGGCGCGCTGTACGCACTGCCGGGGGGATATTTGGCAGATCGCTTCGGCGTCAAACGCTCCTTGTTGGTTTTCAATCTCCTCAGCATGCTGGGTTACGGGGTCGTCATCCTGATTCCGACCTGGCAGGCGGTATTGATGGGGGCGGTGCTGTTTCTCTCCTGGTCTGCGGTCTCCCTGCCGGCCACCATGAGCCTGATCAACAAGGTGTTGCCCATGGAAAAACGGGCCATGGGAGCTTCCGTGCATGCCATGGTCAAACGGGTGCCGATGGCATTGGGTCCACTGTTGGGGGGATTTTTTATCGCCTGGTTGGGGGAGAGGGATGGGGTGCGTGCCGCCTTTGTGGCAGCACTGCTGTTGGCAATGGCTGCGTTGGTTTTGCAACAAAAAATGATCCCCGATGATCGCCCTGCGTCGACCACCGCCCTGGAAAAAAATCCGTTTCGTCTCTATCCGCAGATGCCTGCCGCATTGAAACGCCTGTTGGTGTCCGACATCCTGGTCCGGTTTTGTGAACAGATTCCCTATGCCTTCGTGGTGGTCTGGTGCATGAAAATGATCGCCGAGCCGGTGACGGCGGTGGAGTTTGGTTTGCTGACAGCCGTCGAGATGATAACAGCCATGTCTCTTTATATTCCGGTCGGTTGGATGGCAGACCGCTGGGGTAAAAAGGGGTTTGTCCTGATGACATTCTGTTTTTTTGCCCTTTTCCCGCTGGTGCTCAGCCAGTGTCAATCGTTCTGGCCGCTGGTTCTGGCCTTTATTGTGCGTGGTTTGAAAGAGTTTGGAGAGCCGAGCCGCAAAACGTTGATCATGGATTTGGCCCCGGAGGGGCGCAAGGCAACATTTTTTGGACTGTACTACCTGATTCGGGATCTGTTTGTCGCCCTGGGGGCGTTGTTGGGAGCCCTGTTGTGGCAGTGGGATCCACTGCTCAATTTTCAGGTGGCCCTTGTTTTTGGTCTGCTGGGCGTGTTGTGGTTTGCCTGGTTTGGCAAATCGTTTGCGGGATGATGTCGGCAGCTGAAGCTCCGGTTGCTGGTTGTCGGGCCGGACCCGCAGGGCAACCTTTTCGCCGTTTTCCCCGCCGAAGATTTTAGCGGTCCAGTCGGGACGGTTGGATCATTCCGGATGCACGATCACCCGATCACGCCCGGCCTGCTTTGCCGTATACAGGGCCTTGTCCGCCTTCTGCAGCAACTCTTCCCCCGAACTGCCATGCTGGGGCAACGCAGCCACTCCGATCGATATGGTCACCTGTCCCAGAGCCACCCCATTATGTTCAATGCTGATCTCCTTGATGCCTTGGCGGATGGACTCCATCCGCTCCCGGGCGGCGTGGATATCCAGGCTGGGCATGACAACGGTCAACTCCTCACCCCCATAACGGCAGGCCAGATCACTCTTGCGCAAACGGGACTTGAGAAGCGTTGCCACCTCCCGCAATACCCGGTCTCCCGCCTCATGACCGAACGTGTCGTTGAAACGTTTGAAATGATCCACATCCAACATGGCTACCGCCAGCGGTTGCTGCAGACGGGTTGACCGGCTGATTTCACGCGGCAAGGTCTCGTCCAGGTAGCGTCTGTTGAACAGACCAGTCAGGACATCGCGTACCGCCTGATCCCGGAGCTTTTCGCGCATGCGGAGGTTGGCCAGCGACAACTCCACCGCCTCCCGTACCGTTGTGGTCAAACCTTCCGTGCGGGCCAAGGCATCCCGTTGCGCAGGATCCAACTCTCTCAGGTGCAAAAAACCCAACGACTGCCCCTGTCCCCACAACGGCAGGCAGTAGCAGAGAGGCGTCTTCTCGTCCGTCGCAAAACCGCAACACCCCTCTCGTCGGGCGGCCTGGTGCTGCCATTGGTCACCAACCGTACAGATGGCCGGTGGAAAGGAGGGCTCCTCTTGCATGCCCCAACAGCCGGAAATTTCCGGCAGGCCCCCGTCAACAGGGGTCAGCAGCAGCATGCCAACCATGCCGTCGAACAGGTTGGCCAGAGACTCCTCCATCACCTGAATAGCCTCCTCCATCGTCAGACAGGACTGCAGGCAATCGTTCATGCGGCTGATCTGGAGCAGCTCCCGATGGTGCCTTTGCAATTTTACCAGCGAGTCGCCCAACCGCTGATTCAGTTGGGTGAGCAGCTCTTCCTGGCATTTTCGCTCCGTGACATCCCGCAGGATGGCGGTAAAACAGGGTTGATCGGCTGCTCCCCAGGCCGCCAGCGAGAGTTCGACGGGAAACTCTTCCCCGTTCCGGCGCAGGCCAACCCGCTCCCTGGTCTTGCCCACCCACTCCGATTGTCCGCTTGCCAGATAATGGGTGATGCCCTCTGCATGGGGTTGATGAAAACGTTCCGGCATGATTTTTGTCAGGGGGGCCCCGCGCATCTCCTGGGCGGTATAGCCAAACATCTGTTCCGCCGCCGGGTTCCACTCCTGTACCTGACCCCGGTGGTTGATGGTGATGATGCCATCATGGGCCGTTGCGTTGACGGCGGCCAAACGGCTGGCATTTTCCCGTACCGACGCCTCATCGCGCCGCTGTTCGGTGACATCGGTAAAGCTGACCACAACCCCCCCATCAGGCATCGGGTTGCTCTTGACATCCAGAATGCGTCCGTTGCGCAAGGGCCAGTCAAAACGCTGTGGCTGCGCCTGATTGGTCAGCCGCTGTTGGATGGCATGACTGCTCAACTCCCCACGCTGCTGATGAATGGCCAGCAGTTCTGTCAGGGCAGTGCCCGGTTTGGCCAACGTCAAGGGATAATCGGGATATTCAAAAAAGCGATCATTCCAAATCCGCAGGCGGGAACGCTCATCGAAGACACCCAGGCCATGGCGAATATTTTCCAGGGTGGTTTGCAACAATACCGTTCGCTCGACCAGGGCCTGGTTGGACTGTTTGAGTGCCTGGCGACGATTATACAACTCCAGCAACAAAGAGACTTTGGAGCGCAGGATACGGCCATCAACCGGTTTTTCGATATAGTCCATGGCCCCGGATTGATAGCCTTGCAATCGGTGAAACTCATCCTTGAAAGCGGCTGTCACAAAGAGGATGGGCACCTCCCGGCTTCTCTCCTCACCGCGCAGCCACTCTGCCACTTCAAACCCGTCCATGTCTGGCATCTGTATATCCAGCAGTACCACAGCCAGGTCATGATCCAGGGCCAGTGAAAGGGCTTCGTTGCCGGAAGCGGCAATCAATATCTCTGCATCCATCTTTGCCAACAGACTGCGCATGGCCACCCGATTGGCCGCCACATCATCCACCACCAATATTTTTGGCAACGTCTCAACCATTTTTCCCCTCCCCCAAGTTTAACAGCTCGGTGCCAATCTGCTCCAAAGAGAGCACCCGCCGCTGTTTTTCCAGTACTGCGGCCATGGCCATCAGCGGCATGGATGACGCCTCGGCCGAGGCCGGATCCTGTATCAGACAGACTCCCCCCGCGTCGGCAACGGCACGCAACCCCTGGGCACCATCGCAACCCCCACCCGTCAGGATGATTGCCAATACCTTATCCCCCAAACTGTCGGCCGCCGATTCAAACAAGGGGTCAATTGCCGGCCGACTGCCATGGACCCTTTCATCCATCGACAAGGAGAGGGTTTCATCCCGCTCCAGCAACAGATGGTAGCCCGGTGGTGCCAGATACAGGGAACCGGGCTGTATCGTCTCCTTGTCCACCGCACTTCTGACATTCAACAGACACCTTCGACCCAACAGCTCAGGCAGCAACCACTCTCCCTGTTCCCGGGTGTGCGTTACCCCGACAATGGGCAGCGGATACCGTCGGGGCAGGCGGGAGAACAGACTGCGCAGGGCGTGCAAACTGCCTGCGGAGCAACCGAAGAGTATGACCCGAACCTGGTGCGGATTCATGGGGTACTCCCCCTGGGCCGCAACCGGAAAATGCGCATGGCCTTGTTGATGGCCTGAAAATCCCGTTCCACGACTGTTCCTTCCACACTCTCCCGCGAACCCAGGCAGAGACAACCGCCGCGGACCAGGCTGCCCTTCATGAGTGCAAAGCAGTGCGCTTGCAGATGGCGGTCAAAGTAGATCAGTACGTTGCGACATACCACCAGGTGTGCCTCACAAAAGATGCCATCGGAGACCAGATTGTGGTGGGCAAAAACCATGGAACGCCGTAGAGTCGGATCCATCTGCACAAAATCCATGTGGTGATGATAATAATCAGCCAATTTGCCCGTGCCACCGGCATTGCGGTAATTGTCGCCGTACAGTGCCATTTTGCGGGCCGGGAACACCCCCTCTTCGGCCGTGGCCAGGGCGGCATCGTTAATATCTGTTGCGTAGATCTGGCAACGAAAAAGACAGCCCTCCTCCGCCATGAGAATGGCCAACGAGTAGGCCTCTTCCCCGGTGGCACATCCCACCTGCCAGATATTGATCTGTGGGAAGGTACGCAACAAGGGCACCACCTCCTGGCGCAGGGCCAGAAATACCGCCGGATCACGGAACATTTCCGTCATCGGCACGGAAAGCCCGGCCAATACTTTCGAGAGCAGATCCCGCTCCCGCAGCAGTCGCGGCACCAGATCGACCAGATGTTTCAACCCGAACAGATGTTGCAATGATCGCAACCGCCGTCGCAAGGAGGCCTGGGCATAATGGCGAAAATCGTAGCCGTGCCGCAGTCGCAACGTTTCCAGCACCAGATTGATCTCAACCTCTTCAAGCTCTGAATCTTTCATGGCGTGACAGAATCCGAACCGGGAGATAGCAGCTCCTCTATGCGTTCAAACAGAGCGGTTGTATCGATGGGCTTGGTCAGATAGCCGTTGGCACCCGCAGCCAGACACTGCTCCTGATCACCGGTCGTCGATTTGGCTGTCAGGACAACGATGGGCAGACTCTGCCAGCAACTCCGCTGCCGAATCTCCCGAATGGTTTGATAACCATCCTTCTCTGGCATCATGATATCCATCAGGACAAGATCGACGTCGCTGTTGGCCTCCAATTGGGTCAGGGCCTTGTTGCCATCCTGGGCCATGAGTACCTTCATTCCCCTGCTCCGCAACAGTTTGGAGAGGGCAAAGGTGTTGCGCATGTCATCATCCGCCACCAGAATTTTGCGTCCCATCAACTGACCGGCGGGCTGTTTTAATTCCGGGATGACACGCTGTACCTGAGAAAGAAACTGATCCACCTCCTCCCACAACCGACCGGGAGAGGGGCCGCCGCGAATGATGATGCTGTCGGTAAATTCCCGAAAACGGAGCAACTCCTCTGATGTCAGGTTGCGGGGGGAGTAGATCACCACGGGCGGCAGGCTGGGACCAAATTCGGATACCAGACCCTGCAGCAGGTCGATACCATCACCAACCGCCGTCGTCAAGTCCAGAATCAGACACTGAAAGCGTTTTTCGCGCAGGCGTGCCAGGCAGTCGTCGCTCCGTTCGACCTCCTCCACGGTCACCCCATTTTGTCGCAACAGGCTGGCCACCTCCTGTCGGGCGTCCGGGTCCAGGTTGACCAGCAATACCTGCCTGCTGCCCTGAGCCACCTGGGTAACCCGGTCAAAGAGGTGGGTCAACTGCTCCTGCGTGACCGGTTTGGTCAGAAATCCTACCGCGCCCATGCCCAAAGCGCGCAGCCGGGCATCCACGGCCGAGACAAAATGGACCGGGATGGAGCGGGTTTGGGGATTCTGTTTGAGACGGCTCATCACGCCCCAACCATCCATGCCGGGCAACCCTACATCCAGGATGATTCCGGTCGGGTGAAATCGCTGTGCCAGCGACAAGGCCGCTTCACCCTCCTGGGCCAGCAGACACTGGAACCCCTTGGCTTTGGCCTGCTTGTAGGTGATGCCTGCAAAGGCAGGATCATCCTCCACCACCAACAAAACGGTATTTCCCTCCTGGATGTTTTCCCGGTCGTCGGTCGGATAGGGTATGATGGGGCTGAGGGCGGGCAACTCGGCTGTGGGTGCCGAAGCAGGGACAGGCCCAGCGGCACTGGACGGGTCAGAGGTCGCAGCATCGGGCAACCACAAGGTAAAAACAGAGCCTGTGCCCATCCGGCTGGTGACGGCAATATCGCCGCCCAGCAGGCGCGCCAGTTTGCGGGCAATGGAAAGCCCCAGACCCGTCCCCCCGAACCGTCGGCTGGTGGTGCCGTCGGCCTGTTCAAAGGCGTTAAAAATGCGCTCCAACTTCTCTTCCGCAATGCCCACTCCGGTATCTGCCACCGCCAGGGCAATACCCCTGTTTTCCCATGGGGTGACGGTCAGAGAGACCCCGCCCCGCTCGGTAAATTTGAGGGCGTTGCCCAACAGATTGGTCAGGATCTGCTCCACCTTGCCACGGTCCGTCTGGATGGTCTCCACCACTGCCGGGGTAAGCATGATCTGCAATGAGACGCCGCGACTTTGGGCCATCCGTTTGAAACGTCGTTCTATCGTTCCAACCAGTTCAGCGACATTGACCACCTCGATCACCGCCTCCATGCGTCCGGCTTCCACCTTGGAGATGTCGAGAATATCGTTGATCAGGCGCAACAGATGGTTGCCGCTCTCATGGATGATCGATGCGGATTCCACCTGATCAGCCGTCAGATTGCCCGTTTCGTTGTCGGCCAGGCTTTCAGCCAGGATGAGCAGGCTGTTCAGGGGAGTGCGCAATTCATGCGACATGTTGGCCAAAAATTCCGACTTGTAGCGCGAAGCCAGCTCCCGTTCAACCGCACGTTTTTCCGCCACCTGCCGCGCCTCAATCAGGGATTGCTCCCGCTCCTCCAACATGCGCGCCTTTTCTGCCAGTGTTGTGTTGAGCAATTGCAACTCTTCCCCCTGCACCCGCAACTCCTCTTCGGAAGTGCGCAGCTCCTCTGTCTGGCTCTCCAGGAGATCTCCTCTTTCCCGCAACTGCTGATTGGTTGCAATCAGCTCTTCCTCCTGCAACCGCAGCACCGCCTGCGAGGCTTTCAGCTCCTCTGCCTGTTGCTGGGTGCGATGCAGCAACGCCTGGGTCTCCAGGCTGCGCCGCAGCAACTCCAGGTGCAGAGCGGCCATGGGTAAAATCGCCTCCAACAGGGTGTGATGCCGTTCACTCAACGATTCAAAGGCAGCGATCTCCACCACCCCTTGCAAACGCCCTTTCCAAACCAGAGGGGCTACCAACAGCACCAGGGGTGCAGAACGACCCAATCCGGTACGGACGGAAACATGCGCTTCCGGCACTCCGGTCAGCACAATGGTTCGTTGTTCAACCGCACACTGTCCGATCACCCCCTCATGCAAACCGATGACGGTTTTTTGCTCCGACTCCGGGGCCAGGGCATAACCTCCAGACAGCTGCAGGCGTTGCTGCTGCTCATCAAGCAGGAAGAGGGCTCCCTGGGCTCCTTGCAACAGGGGCACCAGTCGCTCCATGAATGTCTGCCCGAACCGTTGGGTCGTTTCTGCCTGGATCATGGTCCGGCTGAACTCAACCGATGTCTCGTTGAGCCACCGCTGTTGATCCATGCCCTGTACGGCGCGATGAAACACCCGCAGGGCCCGGGCCATATCGCCCAGTTCATCCCGTTTGTCCTGGCCGGGAATGGTGACGCTGAGGTCGCCAGCGGCCAACCGGCCCATGATGGCGGTCATGGCCTGCAAAGGATGCACAATGGCGGTACCCAACCATCTGCTGATGGCCAAAGAGATCAGGCAGGCCAACAGGGCCATGCTGCCCATGAAGCCGATGGTCCAATGGTTTTGTGCGCTGGTTTCACCATCCAACCGCTGCAGCAGTTTCGTGAAGTTTGCCACATGGTCGCCGGTCAGGCCGGTGAATTCGGTCGCATCCTGCTGAATGATTTGCCGCGATACCTTTGCAAGTTCCTGTTCCACATTCAAATATTCCCGTATTGCCCCTGGCAGCAGGCCGGCCACTGTCCGCTCCTCAAAGGACATGTGCTGACCCAACTCTATCAGGGCGTTGTTCAGGATCAGCGTCTCGTTTTCCAGGGATGGCAGGATGGTTTCGTCGGCCACCCCTGTCAGACGTGCCAGCAGGGCACTGATTTGGTGCAGGTGTTCAATCGCGCTGCTGACCTTGGTTTCGGTCTGTGTCTCATGATCTGCCCACAGGCGTTGCTGCAAATCCCGCAACCGATCTTCCACTCCCCGCAGGACGGGCAGCAGTTTACCGCGCAGCAGCAGGTCGCGCTCGTCGATAAACTCTGCCAACAGTGTCAGGTTGGATTGCAATGAGCGAACAATCTTGCCAATGCGCAGCAGCACGCCTTCATTGTCGCCGGTTGCTTTGTCGTTTTCCAGGAGGGTGGCCAGCCTGGTCTTGGTTTGGTCCAACATGTCCTGGCTGCCGCGCAGGGCATGCATATTGTCACTCACCAAGGCAAACATGACCGAGCGACGCAACCCTGTCAAACTGCGCTCCAGAGCGACCAACTCCAGCATCTCCCCGGTCGAGGCCGCATAGCGATCAAAGCTGTCATCCAGGCGGATCAAATTCCGAACGCTCACCCCACCGTTCAATAACAGCAGCGTAAAGAGGGTAAAAACCCCGACAAAGATGCGGGTGCTGATTTTCCATTGGTTCACGGGGTAAACACTCCATTATCGGTTTTGCCGGAATAAAATCCATTCATGGCGCGCTGATTATGTTGTTGGCAATCGGGGAGGAGCCGGATCAAGAGTCAAAAAAGGATTGACCAATGCTTGCAAAAACGAAATTTGTCAAAAAACTAATAACTTATCATTGTATCAACCATTCCTTGTCCTGTCATCAAAAAACTGGTGCATCATCGCAATAAATAATTTGTTACATGCAGTTATCAATTAATTATAAATTGTGAGACGGAGTAGGGTTTGCGCTGCTCTGTTCAAGCGGTTTTCATAACGGATGATCGGCTGCAATGGGTTGGCGGCTGCTTATGGTGGTGTCAGCCAGGCCCGGAGGATGACGGTGATGCCGGACAGGGCGGCGACGGTCAGGATGGCGCGCCGGGTTTTGCCTTTGTCCAGCCATCGACCCACAAAACCGGAGATCCATATGCCAAGTAAAACAGGAGGCATCAACCAGACACCTTGATGGATTTCTGTGCTGCCGACCCGTTGAATGGTGGCCAATGAGGAGAGTGTCAGTAAACCGGCCAGCGTAAAAAAAAAGGCCAGTGTGTGGCGAAAGCGGAGACCAGGCAGACTTTGCACGGCCAAAGCGATGGGCGGGCCACCCATGGTGGTGGTGACGGAGAGGATGGCCGAGAAGAGCGCGGCGGGTATCAGGGTGATGGGCTTGAGTTCTGGTTGCCAACCGATTGCTGATATGGCCACGGCTGACAACACCAGAAAGCCAAAAAGGTAGGCGGTCTGTTGCGGCGAAAGTATTTGCAGCAGGGTTGTGCCCAGCCAGAGTCCTGGCAAGAATCCCAGCAACAACCAGGGAATAATTGCAAATTCGATCCAACGCCAACCCCGTACAGCCATCGTGACGGTCAGGGTCAGAGCGGCCACAATCAGCGGGCCCGGCAGCAATGATGGTTCGATCAACAGCAGCAGTGGGGCCGCGATCAGCCCAAACCCGAATCCCACGCCCCCCTGTACCACAGTCGCGGAGAATAGAATCAGGTAGACAAGGGACCAATGCAGTGGATTGTCGAGCAGAGCCATGATCATGGCCGCCAGTATAGTGTGGTCATATGGTAAGCGTCCATTTATCCCCAGGGTACCCATTTTTTCTGAACGGTGAGACCATCTCCAAAATTCACAATTTTGGGAGGTCGACATGGACAAAAATGGAATCAGAGAACCGGTACTGACCGA
>PEAG01000085.1 GCA_002753505.1 Magnetococcales bacterium HCHbin5
AGGAACTGGAGAGACTGGCAATCGAGCGCGACCAATTTCATGGGGAGTGGAACTATCGGTTGATGCCAAGAGAACGCCCACCCGAATCATGAAATGTTCAACTTATTTTGGCTAGGATCCTAATATCCGCAGGAAGGGCGAAAAAGTCCGGGTTCATCAAGCCGCCGGCGGTATCTGCGTCGTATTGGAGCAGATCCTCCACCTCCCGCATGCTCTCCTCATCCAGGCCACCCATGAAACGCTTGGCCAGGCTGCTGTCCAGATGACCGATAATATCGGCGCGATCATCCGGTGGCAGCTCTTCCAGAATGGGAATCAGTTTTTCAGGAGGAAAATCCTGCATCAGATGGTTGCGCAACTCCTGGCCCATATATTTCAGGGTGCTGGCTGCCAACCGGTGGGAAGGGATCAAGAAAAAAATTTTGCTGGCCTCATCCTCCGTATAGCCATCCAGAATGCGGGCCAGATCGGAAGGAAAGAGACGTGACAACACTTTTTGCAACGCGGTATAAGAATTTTTACGGAACAAACGGCTAATGGTTTCGGCGTGATCGGGGGTGACCATGTGAATTTTTCTCCTACAAACAATATATTTACAACACTTGTCGACACCAATAAGCGACCTCCTGATCATGGCAACCCCTCTGCCACGGCGTACCGTGTGCAAGGCGTTCCATATCTATCTCAACACTGTTACTCACGCGCGCTATGGACACGATCGGCGATAACTGGTCGGCAAGGAGAGCAGCCAGCCCGATCAACATTTTCTCAAGGATTCGTACTTCTAATCCTCTTCCGAGAACATGTCCAATAAAAATTAAATTTGCTCGCAACAATCCTGTACCCCCTTGACACGGCCGGTTTTTGTTGGTATCAAAAAGCAATAATATCAATATGATGGTTATTCGTGATACGATCTTTCCGCTGGAGAGGGGGCGGCAACAGAAAAAAGTTCGGCCAGGTTGCAATTAAATGCTTTGAAAAATGGAAGATTTCAGGCATTGTTTCCCGGTGCGTGGAAAGAGGCTGGAGAATGGCCGGTGTCGCTCAGCCTGCGGGCGGAGTGTGAATTGAAACCAACTAATCATTGAGGAAACGATGGATATCAATCGGAACAGGGCAAGGCGGTGGTTGATGATGGCGGTTGCCGTTGCTGGAGGCGTGGCGATCACGACAACCAGTTGGGCAACAGAGGAACAACAGCCAACGACGGCGACAGTCAAACAGGAGGCAACCGCTACTGGCACAGCAACCGCCCCCCAGCAAACACCCGCGGCCCATGAGCATGGCTCCATGATGGCTGGGCAGCAGGCCGGAGAGGCCGCTGGCAATCAACCGGCAGCCACGCCAATGGCTGGCCCCAACAATCCAGGCATGATGGGTGGACCCAATGGCAGAGGCATGATGGGTGGACCCAATGGCAGAGGCATGATGGGTGGACCCAATGGCAGAGGCATGATGGGTGGACCCAACGGCTATCCGGGCATGATGGGTGGACCCAACGGCTATCCGGGCATGACGGGTGGACCCAACGGCTATCCGGGCATGATGGGTGGACCCAACGGCTATCCGGGCATGACGGGTGGACCCAATGGCCCAGGCCGGATGAATGGTTTCCAGGCTCCCGGCGTTGAGCAGCAAAAAAGATGCAAAAAGTGCATGACTGCTGCCCAATCGGCGAGCGATGGCCAACAAAAAAAATGTAAAATGTGCATCGAAAAAGGCATGAAACAGCCCGGCGCAATGGATAGCCCGCAGAATGGTGGCAACATGGGTATGCCCATGGGTATGGGTATGCGCATGCTGGACCCCATCATGCTGGGTTATCATCCGGCCATGGTGGAGCAGACCCTCGCCTTCCTGAAAACGGAGTTGGCTGTCACCCCTGCACAAGAGGCCGCCTGGAAAGCATATGCGGAGGCTGCCACCGCCATGGCCAACGCCCATACTGGCATGGGACAGGCCATGCATACGCCGCAAACCTCCGCGCTGGCCATGGCGGAAGCCCGTACAGGGTTTGTCTCCCAGTTGGTAGAAAAAAGAAAAGCGGCCCTGGCAGCTTTCAAGGATCTGTTTGCCCAGTTGACGGATGACCAGAAGGGCAAGACCAACCGTTTTTTTGGTATCGTCGCCCGGTAACGAACAGAGTGCATGGACCAGCCGTACTCTCTCCCCTCACCCCGGTCACGCTTCCGGGGGTGGGGGGAGAGCAAAAAAACAGGGAAAGAGAACACTCGCTCTGAACCCGAAAAACAGAAGGCTGACCCGTTTCAACTGTTCAATCGGTTGCTCTGTCCTAAAGTGCTGTTATTGACCGGATCATAGTGTGGCACAAACGAGGTTGGATCCACTTCAAGCGGATGGCATGGGGTTAAAATGTGGAACAGAATCATCCTGTGGGGTACACTGGCCTTGGCAGCGGTGGCGTTTGTTTTTGCCGTCTGGGTGCGGGCGTGGCCGGATGTGGAGATGGGCAAGCGATTGGCAGAAAACAATTGTGGCATCTGCCATGATTTGACCGCAACCCGACACAACAACAAGGGCCCCTTCCTGTGGGAGGTCGTCAACCGGCCGGCCGGTTCGGTAAGTTTCTCTTACAGTGAAGCCTTTTTGGCGGTTGCGAGGGAGAAGCCGTTCGTCTGGGATGCGGCCCACCTGGAGCGGTTTATCACCGATCCGTCGGCCTATATCCCCAAGACCCGCATGGCTCAACGGGATGCAAGCCATCCTTTGGCCTTTGAAGGGATCGAAAGCGCGACCAATCGCCGGGACCTGATCGCCTACCTGAGTACGTTAAAATAGCAGGATACGGTAGATTTTTGGCGCAGTGTCTCCCTGTGGGACGTTTTGGGTGGACCGCCACCCTTCTCTATCGTGCGTTGCGTTCTGGTTCGCGCAGCGCGGTTGTCATGGGTATTGTCCAGTGAAAAAACAAAAAACAGCTTCTGCCAATTCCCGCCTGGACTTCTATGTTCCTTATATCGAATTTTCCAACAAAGAGCTGGCGTTGCGCATCATGCAGTTTGTCTGGCCTTATCGTTGGTATCTGTTGCCGGCCTTTCTCTGCATGTTGACCCTGGCTGCCACCAATGGTGCTATCGCCTTTTTGGTGCAGCCGATCCTGGACAAGGTTTTCATTGAGCAGGACAAGGTGATGCTGGCTTCCATGCCACTGATTATTATTGTGTTGTTTGCCGTTCGTGGTGTGGTCTATTTTTCCCAATCCTATTTATTGGAGATGGTGGGGCAACGGGTGGTGCGCAACCTGCAGGTGCGGCTCTATGGTCACCTGATGGGGATGGACCTGAATTTTTTTCAAGCCAACTCCACCGGCAACATCATGTCCCGCATCACCTATGATACCAACATGCTGAAAGGGGCGGCCTCTTCCGTCACCTCCAATCTGTTCCGTCAGGGATTTACGGTGATTGTTTTGATGGGGGTATTGCTTTATCGGGACTGGCAGTTGGCGGTGGTGTCGCTGGTCGGTTTGCCGGCAGCGGGAACCCTGATCTATCATTTCGGTCGGCGCATGCGGTTGCTCAGCCGTGTGCGGCAGGAGTTGATGGGGGGCATCACCTCCCATCTGGAGGAGAGCATCTCCGGCCAACGGATTGTCAAGGCCTTTGGCATGGAACGCTATGAGCGGGCCCGTTTCCGGCTGTTGAACCGGACCATGCTGACCAACAATTTGCGGGCAGCCAAGGTGCGGGCTCTCTCCAATCCGGCCATGGACATGATTGCGGGCTTTGCGGTCAGTGCGGTCATTCTGTATGGCGGCCAGGCGGTCATGGCGGGCACCACCACAACCGGTACCTTTTTTTCCTTCATCACGGCCTTGTTGATGGCATACGATCCCATCAAGAGCCTGACCACCATCAACAACCAGTTGCAAGAGAGTCTGGCGGCCGCCCGGCGTATTTTTACCGTATTGGATTTGCAACCCGGCATTCAGGATGCCCCCCAGGCCCAGGTGTTGCCACCCCTGCGGGAGACCATTCAATTTGACCATGTCTGCTTTCGCTATCGGGAGGATTTGCCGGATGTTTTGACCGACATTCATCTGACCATCCGGGCCGGGGAACGGATTGCTTTTGTGGGCCATAGTGGCAGTGGCAAGACCACTCTGGTCAATCTGGTGCCCCGTTTTTTTGATGTCACGGCAGGCAGCATACGGATTGACGGAGTGGATCTGCGTGAAGTCACGCAGCGCAGTTTGCGGGCCCAGATCGCCATTGTGACGCAGGATGTGATTTTGTTCAATGATACCGTGCGCAACAACATTGCCTATGGCGATCGCCACCACCGCCCCGAGGCGGCATTGCGGGCGGCGGCTCAGGCGGCCAACGCCATGGAGTTTATTGAAGCGATGCCGGAGGGGTTTGACACGGTGATCGGGGATCGAGGGGTTCGTCTTTCGGGTGGCCAGCGGCAGCGTCTTTCCATTGCCCGTTCCCTGCTCAAGGATGCCCCCATTCTGATTCTGGACGAGGCGACCAGTGCGCTGGATACGGAGAGCGAGCGGACCGTGCAGGAGGCGTTGGAGCATTTGATGGAGGGGCGAACCAGTCTGATTATTGCCCATCGTCTCTCCACCATCCAGAATGTGGATCGCATCGTTGTATTGCGGGATGGCCGGATTGTGGAGGAAGGCACCCATGCCGAGCTGTTGGCTGCGGATGGAGAGTATGCCCGTTTTCATTATCTGCAATTCAAAGAGCGAGAGATGGCGTGTCAACCCCCGTTGTGAGCAAACCGAGTCACATTCTGGTCATCAAGTCCCGGCATATTGGGGATGTCCTGTTGACGGGACCGCTCTTTTCTGCCCTGCAGGCACGCCATCCCGAGGCCCGGATCACTGCCCTGGTCAAGGCGGAGTGCAGGGCTGTTTTGCAGGATCATCCGCATCTGCACGAGGTATTGACCTTTCCCCAGCGGGAAAAGGATGAGGGGCTGGGCCGGTTCATGCGGCGGGAGTGGCAGTGGTTCAAGGAGTTGCGCGCGCGCCGGTTTGATTGGGTCATCAATACCACGGAGGGGGACCGGGGGGTGATCACCAGTTTTTTGGCGGCGGCCCCTCGGCGGTTGGGGTTGCGTTCCAGGCGTGAAAAGCTTTGGCGGCGGTTGTTGATGACCGAGGCGGTTGCCGAGCTGCCGGGACGCCGTCACAGTGTTTTGCGCAATCTGGATCTGATCGGGGCTGGGCAGACGACGGAGGCTCGCACGGTTTCGTTGCTGGCCAGTCCGGCGGCCTGGGCTGAGGTACAGCTCAAACTGCTTGAGCAGGGGTGGGATGGAGAGCAGCCTCTGATCCAGGTGCATCCGCCTTCCCGTTGGCTGTTCAAGTGTTGGACTGACAGCGGCATGGCCCAGGTGATTGACTTTATGGAGCAGCGGGGTTATCGGGTGGTTTTGACCAGTGGACCGGCGGCGCAGGAGCGGCGCAAAAACTGGCAAATTCTCTCCTTGTGTCAGCACAAGCCCATTGAGATGAGCGGTCGGTTGAGTTTGCGGCAGTTGACGGCCTTGACGGCCCATTGTCGGCTTTTTTTCGGGGTGGATACGGCACCGGCTCACATGGCGGCTGCCTTGAATGTACCGGTTGTGGTGTTGTTTGGTCCTTCCGGTGCGTTTGACTGGGGGCCGTGGCCCAACGGGTGGGGTGGACAGGAGTCCCCGTATCCGCAGCGCAATGGCATTCAGTATGCGGCTCCTCATTGTGTCATCCAGAAAGAGTGGTCCTGCGCTCCTTGTGGTCAGGCGGGGTGTGGTGGCAGCAAAATCAGTCGTTGTCTGGATGAGTTGGAACCCGGCGAGGTATTGCCGGTATTGAACCGGGTATTACAGCAACTGGAAGCGGGCGAAGGTATGCGCTAACATGATGACCACACCCATGCTTTTCTTAATCTTTTAAAACTATTGCAGGGGTCTGGGGACCGTCACGGTCCCCAGTGGGGTGCAGGGGCAAAGCCCCTGCATGTAACGGGCGCGCTTTCCCAAAAGCCCATTTGCGCAGCAAATGGGCGCAGCGCGCCCAAAACGCCCCGCAGGGGCACTGCTGGAGGGCGGCAGCCCGACTGAACGCTGGCCAAATTGGGCATGGCTTGGGAAAAAACACTCCTGGCCTTGTGTCAGACAAGAAGCCAAAAATTCGAACGTTCTGGTTTTTTATCCAAGCATTTTCGATAACATAACCGTGCGAGTCGGGCTGCCGCCCTCCCAAGGTCGCCCCTGCGGGGCGGCTTTGTGCGCGTTGCGCCCATTTTCTGCGAAAATGGGCTTTGGGAAAACGCGCAATTCAGCAGGGGCTTTGCCCCTGCACCCCACCGGGGACCGTGACGGTCCCCGGACCCCTGCAATTGTTTAAAAAGAAAAACAGCTGGGGACCGTGACGGTCCCCGGACCCCTGCAATTGTTTAAAAAGAAAAACAGGGGTTGAAGTCAGGTTGGCGCGTCCGACCCCTCTCCCGAAGGAACCCTGCCATAACTGTCCTCAAAACGCACAATATCATCCTCCGCCAAATAACTTCCCGATTGCACCTCAATGATCTCCAGCGGAATCTTGCCAGGATTTTCCAGCCGGTGGGTGACACCCAGAGGAATATAGGTGGATTGATCCTCACTCAACAAAAACTGCTCGTCACCCTTGGTAACCCGCGCCGTCCCTTTGACAACAATCCAATGTTCCGCCCGATGATGATGAAATTGCAACGAAAGCTTGGCTCCCGGATTGACCAGAATACGCTTGACCTGGAAACGGTGGGCCCGTTCCACACATTCGTAAGAGCCCCAAGGCCGATAAACAACCCGATGGGTGACCGCTTCAGAGCGATCCATCTGCTGTAACTGTTTGACCAGAGTCTTGACATCCTGCACTTCACGCTTGTCGGCGACCAGCACCGCATCTGCCGTCTCGATGATCACATGATTGTCCAGACCAATGGCTGCCACCAGACGGCTTTCACTGCGAATGAAAGAGTGGGTCACCCGTTGCAGCAACACATCCCCGCTCACCGCGTTGCCCGCACCATCCTGCTCACTCTCCTCCCACAACGACGACCAGTTTCCCACATCATTCCAGCCCGCTTGCAAAGGAACCACCACCGCATCGCGGGTCTTTTCCATAATGCTGTAGTCGATGGAATCGCTGGGTGAAGCCGTAAAGGCCTCTGCGTCCAACAAGATAAAATTTTTGTCCCGTTTGGAAAAGCCCAGATCAGCCTGCGCCAACGCCCGTTGGCAAGCCTCCCGGATGGCAGGGGCATGGTGTTGCAACTCCTGCAAGAAACGGTCGGCACGGAACAAAAACATGCCGCTGTTCCAATAATAATCCCCGCTCTCCCAATAGCCTTGGGCCGTTTTCAGATCCGGTTTTTCCACAAATGCCTGAATCGCATACAGACTCTGTTGCGACCCGGTGCTGTCGCTCTCCGAGCCGTTCTGCAGCAATGGACCCCGTTGAATATAGCCGAAGCCGGTTTCCGGCCTGGTCGGAACGATACCAAAAGTCACCAGGCGACCCTGCTCGGCCGCCTGTCGTCCTGCGACCAAGGCGCGGTGCAGGGCAGCCAAATCCCGAATCAGGTGATCGGCCGGTAAAACCAACAACAGGGCGTCCGGATCCCGCTCCAGTGCGGTCAAGGCTGCGCAGGCTGTTGCGGGTGCGGTATTACGACCGACGGGTTCCAGCAGAACCGTTGCATCGTTGAGACCCAGCAGGCGCAACTGCTCCGCCACCAGAAACCGGTGTTGATCGTTGCAGACCAGAATCGGGGCCCCACGCTCAGGCAGGCCGTTCAGGCGATCCAATGTCAACTGAAACAGGGAGCGTTTCCCCAGCAGAGGTAAAAATTGTTTAGGGTAGGTCTCGCGCGACAACGGCCACAAGCGGGTGCCGGAACCGCCGGAAAGTATCACAGGAATGAGCATCAGGTTGATCAAGATCCTTCCAAAGATTTTTAAACAATTGCAGGGGTCCGGGGAGCGTCACGGTCCCCGGTGGGGTGCAAGGGAAAGCCCCATACACGCCAACATGATGACCATGACCATTCTTTTCTAATCTTTTAAAACAATTGCAGGGGTCCGGGGACCGTCACGGTCCCCGGTGGGGTGCAGGGGCAAAGCCCCTGCATGCAAGGGCGCGCTTTCACAGAAGCCCATTTGCGCAGCAAATGGGCGCAGCGCGCCCAAAACGCCCCGCAGGGGCACTCCTGGAGGGCGGCAGCCCGACCGAGAGCTGGCCAAATTGGGCATGGCTTGGTAAAAAAACACTCCTGGCCTTGTGTCAGAAAAAAAACTGAATATCCGGACCTTCTGCTTTCTTATCCAAGCATTGTCAATAACATAACCGTGCGAGTCGGGCTGCCGCCCTCCCAAGGTCGCCCCTGCGGGGCGGCTTTGGGCGCGTTGCGCAAATTTTCTGCGAAAATTTGCTTTGGGAAAACGCGCCGTTCATGCAGGGGCTTTGCCCCTGCACCCCACTGGGGACCGTGACGGTCCCCAGACCCCTGCAATCGTTTAAAGGAAGACCGCAATCCTGTTAGCGCATATGGAGCTTAAGCCCCTGCACCCCACTGGGGACCGTGACGGTCCCCAGACCCCTGCAATTGTTTAAAAACAGGGACGGCAGCCTGCGTTTACAACCGCTCCACCATCATGAAGGCCGACCAGACATACGGATAACTCCACTCTTTGGAGGCCAGCATCTCCCGCTGCGAACCCAGCAACGCATCATGAACCGACGCCCCCTGCGCCACCCGACCATACAAACCCGTCATCAAAGCCTGGGTACCCGCATCACTCACCTCCCATAACGAAGAGATGACCGTCTTGACACCCGCCTCCTGGAACGCACGCCGCAAACCATACACCCCTTCACCCTCATGAATCTCACCCAACCCCGTCTCACAGGCAGACAACACCGCCAACTTGGTCCCGGTCAGATTCAACCCCAACACCTCCAACGCCGTCAACACCCCATCATTCTCGGTGGGAATCTCCCCCAGGAAAGGCGCGCTGCTGTTGATACCCGCAAACGCCAACCCGGCCCGCAACATGGGATTGTCACCAGGCGGCGGCAAATGCAGATCCGAACCACGCTGCAAAGTCAGCAACCGCTTTTTCAGATTTTCATCCGCTTTCAGGAAAAAACCATGGGTGGCAATGTGCAACATCTTGGGCGGGGCACCCAACGACTGCACCACCTGCTCTTGCGCCGCATCCTCCGTCATGATGGTGTTGCTGTCCGTCGCTGTCTTGGCCGTTTCAGAGATCAATTTGCCCTCCTTCTCAGCCCCCGGCAGCGGGTCAAATTTTAAACCCCGCAAACCACTGCCAGAAAAGCCCCGCATCGCATCCTGCGTTCCACCCGCCGACCGCTTGCCAGCCACCTTGGTCATAACCTCCGCATCCACCACCTTGTCCGAGGTATAGTTGGGACCGGCCATGATCAAAAATTCCCCCTTGGCCACCTCCGCATTGTCCGGCAACAGATCCCGGCTGCTGGAAAGCATATGCAGATCCATGGTTTTCAGGATATATTCCCCGTCCGGGTCCATCAAAGCGTTGAACGGCAAAATGTTGAGCATATCATCCGGCACCACATAAACCACCTTGCGATCACCAATACCGGACATCAACGGAGCCCAGATGGCGTCATACGTCTCCTGCGCAATCAGATGCAGCTCCTCCTCATCCAGGTTTTCATCCTGAATGGCGGTCCGATAGTGAACAATTCCATCCTGTATTTTTTTCAGATCCGGATAATTGACCAAACTGAACACCGGCTTGCCGGCCTCTTTGTGCAACACACCCGCCAGCAGTTTCCGCTTCTCCCCGTCGGTAAAAGCCAAAAAGTCCACCAATACCGCATCGTTGGGCAATGCCTCCACCAGTTGCTCGACGGTAACCTCCTTCACCGACTGCCGAAAACGCCGGCTGGCCTGACCCAACTCCATCTGGAGGGTGTCCACACTCTTCTCCAGCTCATGAATGACCTCCATATGGTTGTTCCTGGTCGCCTCTGTGGGCCCGGAAAGGGTCAGGGCCGCCAACTTTTTCCGCGTCTCTGTCAACTTGTCACTCAACGCCTTCAGCTTGGGCTCCTTGCCCAACTGAACAATTTGTTGAATTTCCGAAGTGACCTTCAGGAGCTGCCCCTTGCGTTGCAGCCCGACCTCCAACACCTCACGACCAGCCTGCTTGGCATCCGCCTGCGCCAGCATGCTGAGATATTCATCCAACTCCGGCCGGTGCAACCGCACATAGCCCTCCCGCGCATTATCACCCGTTGCCCACAACATCCGGCTCAGGAAGGATGACCGCCGATTGAAGCCCATCTTGAGCAGTTGAAACGCCTCCTGCTGCTTTTTCCCCGCCCTCAGCACCTTGCCAAGACTGTTGACTGTCTCAAAGGTGTAGGGATGCTGGTCGCCCAGGGTTGCTTCCGCCCGCTGCAGCGTATCCCGCAGCAACTTTTCCGCCTCCGGCAGACGGCCCATATCCCCATACAAAACCCCCAGATCGTGCATGGAACGCAAGGTGTCCATATGGTTTTCACCCAACACCGAACGACGCAACTGCAACACCTTGTCAAACAGCGGCTCTGCCTCCTGATACTGGGACTGCCTGGCCAATACTCTGGCCAAGTTGTTCATGCTTTTCATGGTCTTGGCATTGTTATCCCCCAGGGATTTGCTCCAACTCGCCAGCACCTTTTCAAACAAAGGTTTGGCCTTGGCGTGAGCCCCCTGCATCATGTACAGGTAGGCCAGGTTGTTGACAAACGCCATGGTATCGGGATGATCCGCACCAAACTGCCAACTGGCCGACTCAATGGCATTCAAATAGTGCGGTTCCGCCTGCTCAAAGTTGCCCTGACTCTCATGCAGCATGGCCAGGTTGTTCATATTGGCCAGGGTGGAGATGTGATGCTCCCCCAACACCTTTTTGGAAATTTCCAACCCGGCCCGCAACAACAGCTCCGCCTCATCGTACAACCCCATGGTCTCATACACCAAACCCAGATTGTTCATAATGGAGACGGTACCCAAGTGGTCCTCGCCAAATATTTTGCGATATTTTGCCAGCGTCTCCTTGTAAAGCTTCTCCGCATCGGTCAGACGACTCTCACGACGATAGATGCCGGCCAAATTGTTCATGCTGGTCAAAACATTGGGGTGATCCTCACCCAGGCTGGCCTTTTCCATCGCCAACACTTCGTTGGTCATGGCCTCGGCATTGGGAAAATCCCCCTGATCCTCATACACCTTGGCCATTATATTTTTGGTCTCCAGTATGAGCGGATCATCCTGGGGAGCCAACGTCAATACCGCCTGCAAAATTTCCCGAGCCTTGTCATACGTCCCCTCCTGCCGGTACAACTCCGCCCGCTGGACCCGGGTATTCAACAGGATCGTGCTTTCCGCCGGCAAAACGGCCTCCTGGATGGCCAACACCTTTTGATAAAGCGCAGCCGCCCCCTCATAGTCCCCCTGCAATACCCGCAACGAGGCCAATTGGGCATAACAATCGGTACTGTCCCCATGATACGCCCCCAGCACCTGCTCCTCGGTCGCACACAATGGCGTCAAAATAGCGTCCGCCTCTTTGTATTGGCTGATGTTGCGCAAATTGCGCGTCCACGCCATCGCAACGTTGAAAGTCGTAGGATGGTTGGCCCCCACACCCGCAACCGCCTCCTTGTGGGCCGATTGCAAAAGGGCAATCGCCTCCTTGAACTTGGACTGCCCCTCATACATGTCAGCCAGCAGTGATTGGGCAACCAACACATCAGGATGGTTGGCCCCCAGAATGCGCTGACCATCGGCAATGGTCTTCTGAAAAACCCTCTCCGCCTCCTCCAGCCTGCCAACCTGCAACAGGGCAATGGCAAAATCACGACGACTGGTCAGGGTCGCGTAGTGGTCCACCCCCAGGGTGGTATGCGCCTTTACCAACGTCCGTTGTGCCTGCACGACCGCCTGCTCCTTCTGGCCTTGTGCCAGCAATCCATCCACCTCCCCCTTCATCTGCGACCACTGCGCCACCGCCTCCTCCTTGTCCGCAGGAACCGGAGCCGCCGCCCCTATCTTTTCATCCACCCAGGCGGGAACCGCCCCCACCAAGGTGGAAATTTCGCCATTGTAAAAGAGAATGTCCTCCCTCTTGCCCGCCAACGCGGCCAGTTTGGAGGCCGCTTTGAAATAGCGAACCGCCTCCTCCGCCAACCCCTGATTGGCACTCAAAACCCCCGCACTGTGGGCATAATCCTGATTGGCCGGCTCCAACAGGTGGGCCTTGGCATAATGTTCCAACGCCGCCGCCAAATCATTGTTGGCAGCCGCCTCTTTCCCCAGGGCGGCCTCTTGTTGAGCAGTCAACGGCTTGGCCGCGTCAGCAGGAAGCTGACTCAGTGCGGCCTTCTCCACCGCCCGTTTATCGGTCGCCGCCGCTTTCGCCGGGGCTGCCGGAACCGCCGGGGCCGCTGCTGCCGCTGCCGGAGTTGCCGGAGCTGCCGGAGCCGGGGTTGCCGTTGCCTGCGCTGGGGCCGGGGCCGCCGGAGCCGCCGGAGCCACCGCCTGCGCTGGGACCGGGGCCGCCGGAGCCGCCGCCTGCGCTGGGGCTGCCGTCGCGGGGACCGCCGACTGCTCCGGGACAACCTGCTCGGGCACCACCGCCGCTTTCTCCGGGGCAACCTTCTCCCCCATCACTTTCTCCGGGATTGCCTGGTCAGGAACGCCCCCCTCTGCTGCGACGACAGCAGGGTATCCTGCCCCCAGCAGGAAACAAAACAGCAACAGCTCCATCGAACATGTCCTGAGAGATATTTTATTCATGTTTTTTTTCAGCCTAGCTAGAATCACGGGGACACCGCTGACGTGGCCATCAAGGCCAGACATAAGCCCACAAAAAAGAAGGTGAGTGTTGATAGTAGTCTGTTTTCTCACAACAAAGCAATCAAGAACTCTTTAACGCGCCATTTTTTTTACCGGCTTGGGAATGGTTGGCGTAGGTTGGCCAATCGGGTTGGTAACTGTCCGCCTGGCTTCCCCAGGTGGTCCAGCCCGGCCGCGAGCCGCGAGCAAACAGTTCGAGAAAGGGACCAGGGGAGCAACTTTCAATAATTTCATACAGCTCGTCGGGTTTGCGGGAGTGTTCCCGTTTCATGGAGCGGATAATGTTGACCTGTCGACGGCCGGGGGCCAGGGTTCTGGCCGCTTTGCCCCGGGTGCCAAAGAGCACCAGCTCTGTGGTGTTGCGAAAATAGAAGCCGACGCCCCGACCATCCGGGCCCCCATCTTTGCGCACTTTGTGCCATACAATGTTGGCCTTGTAGGAAAAGCCCCAGGCATCCAGCAGTTGCAAGCCTGTCGGCAACAGGGCGTTGGGCACCCACAGGTACAGATGGGCGGTAGGTTCCAGCAGGGAGGCTACCGGCAGGGCCAGCAGTTCGGGCAATCCCACCGTGCCGTACCGGTTGAGTCGCTTATGTTCCGGAGCCATCTTGCCGGTGCGATTCTGGAACTGCCAGGGGGGATCTGCCAACACTGTACGAAACCGGGCGGTACCCACGCGCTGCCGCAGTGCTTCTGCCATATCCAAGGGGTCGGTTACCCCCCCGTCTGTGGTGGATTGCGGCTCCGGAGCTGTTGTCATTGTCCGGCAACGGGCACGGGTTGTAAGCGTGCCAAAGGGATGCCATTTTCTACGATGAGCAGCTCCTCCCCTGCTGCCAGGCGGTGCAGCAGGTGCGGCAAATGGGCTGCCAGCTCTGCGGGCGAAACGGGGGAGAGGGGTTGACGGTTGGTTGTTGCGGTGGTCTGTTTGCCGAAGGGGAGTACCGTTTTGCCGCCCGGGTGCGCCATGATGACGGTGGTTCGGGTAATGGCCTGCACCCGACCGCCATCCACCACGGCACCGACGCCTACGCGCCGGTTGTTGATCATCGCCTCTGGCTGCCAGTGGTGCCCGTTCCCATTTACGGCGGGAACGAACAGCTGGGTCACCTGCCACGGTCCGGCAGATGTTGTGGGCATATCGGGGGGCATGGCTGGTGGTGCAGGTGAAGGTTCAGGGATCGAGGAGGTTGGCGATGGGGTTGTGGGATCGCTCAAAAGCTGGCAGGCGGTCTGGGGAAAAAAGAGGGGTGGCCCCTCGTTTCCCAGGCAGCGGTAAAACTCGGCGGCCGAGCCTTCGACCGTCAGCAGTGACATACCGATAACGCACCATACGGGAATGACGCCATCACATAACCTTCTGATACTCTTCATAATAGCGCAGCACTCTGGCAATATAGTTCCGGGTCTCCGGGTAGGGTGGCACGCGCCGACCGTACCGGGTCACCGTCGTCGGTCCGGCATTGTAGGCTGCCAGGGACAACTCCAGATTATTATTGAACTGTTTTAACAGGTCGGCCAGAAAAAGGGCTCCGCCATGGATGTTGGTTTCGGGATCGGTGATGTCGGTCACGCCGTACAGGCGTGCCGTCTCTGGCATCAACTGCATCAATCCCGCTGCGCCCTTGGGGGAGACGGCGTTGGGGTCAAAATTGGATTCGGCGCGGATGATGGAGTGCAACAGTGCGGTACTCAGTCCGGTTCGCTGGGCCGCAGCCCGTACCATTGCGGCAAAGCGTTGTTGTTGCCAGGGAGAGGCCACGGTGGGGGTGGTCGCAGTCAACAACTGGCGCGGCGATGCGGTCCAGCTGATCCGGTTGCCCTGGTGGATCTCCCGTGTCCAGTAGACCGATGCTTTGGGTACACCGGAGCGGGTATTTTTGCTGACAAAGCGGTTGGCCAGGAAGACGGGTTGATAGCGGCTGTCGTTTGGTCGATCGGTCAGGTGCAGGACGCCCCGTTCATCGATAAAGGAGTAGATCCCCTTTGCCCATACAGGCCCTGTCCAGAGCAGACAGGCCACCAGGATCAGACCCACGCGACTCCAGCAACCAAACATGGCACCTCCCAAAAAATGACCGTTCGCCGTCCCGGCTTACCTATCTTTCTAAACCATTGCAGGGGTCTGGGGAGCATCCCGCTCCCTTCTCAATCTTTTTAAATCTTTTTAACCATTGCAGGGGCCTGGGGACCGTCACGGTCCCCAGTGGGGTGCAGGGGCAAAGCCCCATATGCGCTAACATGATGATACCCATGCTTTTCTTAATCTTTTAAAACTATTGCAGGGGCCTGGGGACCGTCACGGTCCCCAGTGGGGTGCAGGGGCAAAGCCCCTGCATGTAACGGGCGCGCTTTCCCAGAAGCCCATTTGCGCAGCAAATGGGCGCAGCGCGCCCAAAACGCCCCGCAGGGGCACTCCTGGAGGGCGGCATCCCGACCGAGAGCTGGCCAAATTGGGAATGACTTGGAAAAAAACCATTCCTGGCCTTGTATCAAACATAAAGCGTAATACAATAAAGCGTAATATCCGAACGCTCTGCTTTCTTACCCAAACATTTTCCATAACATAACCGTGCGAGTCGGGCTGCCGCCCTCCCAAGGTCGCCCCTGCGGGGCGGTTTTGTGCGCGTTGCGCCCATTTTCTGCGAAAATGGGCTTTGGGAAAACGCGCATTTCATGCAGGGGCTCTGGTAGAGTAGAGTGCAGGCGCGGTGGCTTTCGCCCCGTTTCCAGTACCCCCTCATCGAACCGTGCGTACGGTTTTCCCGTACACGGCTCTCCGACCATCTTCTTTCGTCAGCATGCGCACA
>PEAG01000007.1:0-70000 GCA_002753505.1 Magnetococcales bacterium HCHbin5
AAATGGGCTTCTGGGAAAGCGCGCCCGTTACATGCAGGGGCTTTGCCCCTGCACCCCACCGGGGAGCGTGACGCTCCCCGGACCCCTGCAATAGTTTGAAAAGATTAGAAAAGCATGGGCGTGGTCATTGGGAAAGCGCACCCGTTACATGCAGGGGCTTTGCCCCTGCACCCCACCGGGGAGCGTGACGCTCCCCGGACCCCTGCAATAGTTTGAAAAGACTAATTAAGAGTACGAGTAACGTCATCATGTTAGCGTATATGGGGCTCTGCCCCCGCACCCCACCAGGAGGGATGTAAGCATGCTTGTCTCCCAACCTGCGGACTCCCCCGGGGCCGACCTGGAAAGGGCCGCCATGGCCCGCCTGCTGCAACCGGAACAGGCACTGTCCGGGCTGTTGCTGCAGTGCAGCCGCAACGGTGCGTTGGGGCCAGCCCTGGTGCCCCTGCTGGTGGCCCTCGGCTACCGGGGCGGCTGGCGGGCGGTGGCGGAAGCGTTGCCCTACGACGAGGAACCCCTCGACCTGATGCGCCTGCGGGATACCCTGGCCCGCCTCTCCTTCACCAGCCATGTCGAACAGTGCGAATGGGCGGCCATTCATCCCCGCCGCCTGCCCTGCCTGTTCATCCCATCCCCCCAGACCGCCTGGATCCTGCTGCAGGACGCCTCCCACACCCTGGTCGCCTATGACACCGCCAGCGGCCAGATAGAGCAACCCGGCCCGGACACCCCTGTCGGTACCGCCTGCTTCGTCGAACCCCTGGACCTGGAAGAGCGGGCCTCCCACCAGGCCCGCATGGGCTGGTTTGGCCTGGTGACGGAACGGTTTCGCCAACTGCTGGGTCATGTGCTGATCCTGACCCTGCTGATCACCCTGATCCAGATTATTTTTCCACTCTTTGTCATGACCGTTTATGACCGGGTGCTGGGCAGCGGTGCCATCGATACCCTGATCCACCTGCTCATCGGCATCAGCGTGGTGCTGGTGTTTGATTGGCTGTTGCGTAAAATTCGTTCCAGCATGGCCATTTATGTGGGCGCGCGCCTGGACGGCATCATCGGCTGCGCCACCTTCCTGCGGGTGCTTTCCCTGCCGGCTCTGTTTATCGAACGATCGCCGGTAGGGGTGCAGGTGGCCCGCTTCAAGGAGTTTGATGCCCTGCGGGCCTTCCTGACCAGCCCCCAGGCCATGCTGCTGTTTGACCTGCCCTTCTCCCTGTTGCTGCTGCTCATGATCGCCTTTCTAGGTGGGCTGCTGGTCTTTATTCCGCTGATCTCCATGGCCCTGTTTGTGCTGCTGTGGATGGTGGTGCAACCGATGGTGGTGCAGGCGGAGACCCGCAGCCGGTTGGCCAATGGCAGAAAAGAGGAGTTCGCCATGGAAACCTTGAACAAAATGGCAGCCATCCGCTACTGCGATGCCGAACGGATCTGGATGGAGCGGTTTCAGGCCCTGTCGGCCCTGTCGGCCCAGGCCAATCGGGATACCGAGCGGGTCAACACCCTGGTCCAGACCGCCTCCCAACTGCTGGTGGTCACCACCGGCGTGCTGACCATCGCCGCCAGCGTATTCCAGGTGCTGGCAGGGGAGATGAGCGGCGGTGCCCTGGTGGCGGTGATGATTCTGGTCTGGAAGGTGCTGTCCCCGGTCCAGAGTGCCTTTCATGCCATCAGCCGCCTGCAACGGCTGCGAACCAATATTCAACAGATGAACGCCCTGATGAACAGCAGCCCGGAACGGGATGAGTTTGCGGTGCCGGAACCGGTGCGGGCCATTCGGGGCACGGTGTCGTTTGCCGGCGTCGGTATCCGCTACCTCCCGGATGCCGAACCGGCCCTGGCCGGGGTCTCGTTTGATATTCGGGCGGGGGAGACGGTGGCGATCGTGGGCCCCAACGGCTCCGGCAAATCCACCGTGTTGAAACTGCTGCTGGGCCTTTATACCCCACAGGTGGGCCAGATTCGGATCGACGGGGCGGATATTCGCCGTCTGCACCCGGTCTCTTTGCGGCAGGCCATAGGGTACGCGCCCCAGTCTGCCACACTCTACCATGGCAGTATTGCGCAAAATTTGCGTCTCGCCAGTCCGCTGGCCTCCGACGCGGAGCTGGAACGGGTCTGCCGCTGGGCAACAGCCTACGAGGCCATTCTTGCCCTGCCAGAGGGGTTCCAGACCTGGGTGGGGGGGCGCAATACCCACGTGTTGCCCGCCGGCCTGGTGCAAAAAATTTCCCTGGCCCGCATCTACCTCAAGGCGGAGGCCGACGAAAAGGCGGTGGATGGACGCGGGCTGCTGCTGTTTGATGAGCCGACCAGCTCCCTGGACCGGGATGCCGATCTGGCCTTCATGGAACGGGTACGGGCCTGGCGCGGTCGCCATACCCTGCTCATCGTCACCCATCGTCCCAGCCATATGCGCCTGGCAGATCGCATCTTTTATTTTGATCGCGGGGTGCTGCGGCTGGCGGGTCCAACGGCGGAAGTGCTGCCCAAAATTGTGAGGGAATCGGCGTGACTGAACAACAGACTCTGGCCCGCCAATCCCCCAAACCGCTGGCGGTTGCACCCGCTTCCAGCCTGCCGACAGCGACCTATCAGCGCAACCGCTACCTGGCGCAATCGGTTCTGTTTGAAGAGTCCGGCCTCTCCCGCCTGGTCCGCCTCGCCCTGCTGCTGGTGGCCCTCGGGGTGCTGCTGTTTTTTGCCTGGGCCAGCTATTTTACCATCGATGAGGTGGCACACACCCCCGGGCAGGTGATCTCCGCCCTGCCCGTGCAGCGCATCCAGCATCTGGAAGGGGGGATTGTGCAGGAAATTCTGGTGCGGGAACGGGATGTGGTGCAGGCGGGTCAGGTGCTGGTGCGGCTGGACCCCCAGGCATCGCAGACAACCTTGCGCCAGGCGCAGGCCGAACAGGCCAATCTGCTGGCCTGGCAGATACGGCTGCAAGCCTTTCTGGACGATTCGGAGCCGGATTTCAGCCCGCTTCCACCGGAGTCTGCCGGCGTGGTCGACAGCCAGATCGCATTGTTGGCCGCCCAGCGACAGGCCAGGGAGAGTCAACGCACCCTGTTGAACCTGCAGGCCAAAGGCCACCTGCAGGAGGTGGAGCAACTGCAAGGGCAGCTTCCGTTCATCGAGACCCGCATCCAGTTGGCACAAGAGCAAAAAACCGCCCATGAGAACGCCCTGCGCAAAGGGGCCTCCTCCCGGCAGGATGTGATTCATGCCGAACAACAGCTCAATGATGCCCAGGTGGAGCTGCAGCGCAATCGGGATCAGCAGGCCAGGGCCCGGAAAGAGTGGCAGGAGACCCTGCTGGATCTGGCCAAACGGGAGGACGATCTGCGGGAAAAATCCCTGGGCGAGTTGAGCAAAGTTACCGCCGAACTGAAAAAAGTGGGGCAGGGGCTGGCCCAGGCCGCCGATCGGGTGGCCCGGTTGGAGGTCCGCTCACCGGTGGACGGGGTGGTGCAGGAGATGCCGGTCAAAACGGTGCGGGGGGTGTTGACTCCCGGTGCCCTGATTGCGGAAATTGTCCCGATCGGCCCGGTGCGCTTTCTGGAAGTGCGGATTCGGACCCTGGACGTGGGACACCTGGCGGTGGGACAACGGGTGACGGTGAATGTCAGTGCCTACGATTTTTCCCGCTACGGGGGGATCGATGGTACCCTGGAGTCCATCTCCCCGACCACCTTTCAGGAGTCGGACGGCAAGGAGCCCTACTATAAAGGGTTGATCCGGCTGCATAAAACCTATGTCGGTCACCGGCCCAAAGTCAACGAGGTGTTGCCGGGCATGGTGGTCCAGGCGGATATCCATACCGGGGCCAAGACCCTGATGGAATATTTGTTAAAACCCATTTATTCTTCCATAGATCAATCGTTCAGAGAACGCTGATTGTCCTTGATATGTAAAAAAACATGTCATGACATGTTTTTTTACGATGCTGTTTTTATTCTATATAGATCAACTATTTGCATTGCATTGTCTGCCGCAGCTGAACCATTTCTTTTACAGATTTCAGGGGGCAACGGCCCGATTTTCGGGAGGGATTGGCGGTGGTTTTTGTTTAACTTATTGTATTTTAAATAATTATTTTTTATGGTACGATTGTTGCGGGTGGGATGTTGGGCAGCTCATCCGAATAGGCTTGCCCCGATTTTTTAACCATCAGCCTGTATATGCATGAAGGAGTCAGACCATGGCTACCACCGATCAAACCAATTCAACGGAGTCTGCGGCCGTTGTGGGATCCTACTCAGCCGTTGCTGCAACGTTGGAAGATGCGGCTGTTGCCCTGGATCTGAACCTGGCCGTTCCCAATTCCAGTGGTTCCAATTTCCTGGCGGGCGACCTGGTTCTCACCGGTGTGCCGGCCGGGGCCAGCCTGAACAAGGGGACGGCGGGCGATAACAATACCTGGGTTATCTCCGCAGCCGATTTGCAGGTCTCTGCCACCGATGCCAACGGCAATCCGACCGCCTGGACGGTGCCCGGTCTGGAGATCACCCCGGCGGCGGACAGTGGGGACAACATCAATCTGGGGGTCGAGATGAGCGTCAGTGACGCCAGCGGTACCCAGGTGGTCACCATGAATCCGATACAGATTACGGTGACCCCTCAGGCCGATGGGGCACAGATCAGCAGCACGACCGGGAGTGACACCGATCTGCAATTTTCCTTGATCGATACCGACGGCTCCGAATTTGTCGACGGCAACCTGGTATTGACCGGCATTCCCACCGGAGCCACCCTGAACAAGGGGATGGCCGGTCCAGACAACACCTGGTTGATCTCCCAGTCCGATTTGCAGGTGACCCAGACCAACAGCGACGGTCAACCGGTGGGTTGGACCCTGGCCGATCTGCAGGTGACGCTGCCGGGCGGGGGTACCGGTTCGGTGGCCGCCGGGGTGCAAATCACCGTAGGGGATGGGTTTGATACGCAAACCTCCAGCGGCCAGGTGCAGATCGCCATTGCACCCGCGACCACCACCACCACCGGCTCTTACAACCCGACCGGCACTTCGGTGGCCCCCCGCTATGCCGACCCGGCCGCGGCCCCTGACATCTCTTTCCATGCCACCGCCGGTACGGAAGGCTCCTCCATCGACATCAGCCTGAATGTTGCCTTGACCGATACCGATGGTTCCGAATCGTTGCTGGGCAATCTGATCATCTCCGGCGTGCCGGCCGGGGCCACCCTGAGTGCGGGGACGGCCGGGCCGGATGGTACCTGGATTCTGGCTCCCTCCGACCTGACGGTCAGCGCGGTCAACGCCACCGGCAAGGCCATTGCCTGGTCGGTGCCGGGCCTGACCCTGACTCCGCCCGCAGACAGCGGCGACAATTTTCAACTGAGTCTGCAGGTGACCAACAAGGACATCATCTATGTGCGCTCCACCACCGTGCGGGAGTTGGTGCGGGAGACCGCCCAGGTGGATGGCATGGTGTTTGACATCAGTGCGGCACCGGATGCCCAGAGTGGTACGACCGCCCTGAATATTCATTTGAGCCAGACGGATAGCGATGGTTCAGAATTTTTGGCCGGCAACCTGGTGTTGACCGGGGTGCCGGATGGTGTCACCCTGAACAAAGGGGTGGCGGGCCCGGATCATACCTGGATCATCTCCCGCTCCGATCTGCAAGTCTCGGAGACCAATGCGGCTGGAGATGCCATCGGTTGGACGGTGCCAGAGTTGCAACTGACCTCCACCACCTACGGCGGCGGGCAGGTGGCGTTGGGGGTGCAGGTTGAGGTTGGGGATGGGTTTGATCGGCAGTCCAGTGGGGCACAGATGGTGGTGGAGATGCCACAGGCGACTGTACCGCCCGTGACCGCACCGCCGGAGACGATGCCGCCGGAGACGATGCCGCCGGAGACGATGCCGCCGGAGACGATGCCGCCGGAGACGATGCCGCCGGAGACGATGCCGCCGGAGACGGCACCGCCGGTAGCGGATGAAGCGGTGTTTACCAATGCACCCGCCGCAGGCTCGGAGGATACCGCCATCGCCCTGGATATCCAGGTCGGGTTGACGGATCGGGGCGGCTCGGAATCTTTGCAGGGGGATTTGATCATTACCGGCCTGCCGGAGGGGGCGACGTTGAACAAGGGGGTTGCCGGCCCGGATCATACCTGGATCATCTCCCAGGCCGATTTGCAGGTGACGGAGACGGACGGGGAGGGCCATCCGTTGGCCTGGACCGTGCCCGATCTGCAGATAACACCGGCAGCGGACAGCGGCGACAGTTTCACCCTGGGGGTGTCGGTGACGGTTGTCGATGGGACTGATACCCGGGTGAGCAGCAGTCAGATACAGGTGGATGTGACGCCGCAGGCGGATGGGGTGACCTTTGCCCCCACAGCGGCGGCCGGTGTGGAAGATTCGGCCATCGCCCTGGATGTGCGGTTGAGCCTGACGGATCGGGATGGTTCGGAAACCCTGGTGGGGGATCTGGTATTGACGGGTCTGCCGGAGGGGGCTACCTTGAACAAGGGGGTTGCCGGTCCGGATCACACCTGGATACTCTCGCAGGCGGATCTGCAGGTGACCGAGACGACAGCGGATGGCAAGCCGTTGGCGTGGAGTGTGCCGGGGTTGCAGGTGACGCCGGCAGCGGACAGCGGCGACAGCTTTACCCTGGGCCTGCAGATGACGGTGAGTGATGGCAGCAGCACGCGGGTGGACAACAGCCAGATTGTGGTGGATGTGACAGCGCAGGCGGACGGGGTGCTGTTTGCTCCCACAACGGCAGCGGGTCTGGAGGATACCGCCATCGCCCTGGATGTGCGGCTGAGTCTGGCCGATCAGGATGGGTCGGAAGCCCTGGTGGGGGATGTGATCCTGGCGGGGATACCCGACGGGGCCAGTTTGAACAAGGGTGTGGCCGGTCCGGATCATACCTGGATACTCTCCCAGGCCGATCTGCAGGTGACAGCGATGACGGCGGATGGCAAGCCGTTGGCATGGAGTGTGCCGGGCCTGCAGATTACACCGGCGGCCAACAGCAATGTCGATTTTGCGGTGACGGTTCAGGCCACGGTGTCGGATGGGGCGGATCTGCGTACCCTGACCAGTGAGCCCATTCATGTGGATATTACCGGGGTGGCCGACTCGCCGATCTGGACGGCCAATGCGGTGACGGGCAACGAAGATACCGCCATCGCCCTGGGGTTGGATCTGCAACTGACGGATCTGGACGGCTCGGAGTCCATCGGCAATATTCTGATTGCCGGGGTACCGGATCAGGCCCATCTGTCGGTCGGCAGTTTTGATGCGGAGACCGGTTTGTGGACAGTCTCCTATGCCGATCTGCCCCATCTGGCCATCACCCCGCCGCAAAATTTTGCCGGTGAGATTCAACTGACCTTGACGGCAATGTCGACCGAAAACGACGGTTCGGCCCTCGCCACATCGGCCTCGTTGCAGATCAGCGTCAATGCCGTACCGGATGCCCCTGTGTTGGCCTTGGACGCAGAGAGTCGGCAGGTGCAGGGAGCCGATGGGGTGCTGGATCTCTATGTTGCCAAAGGGGGCAACGGCAACTCGGGTACCTTCCAGTTGTTCATGGATGGTGAGTTGTATGGTACCTTCACCACGGCGGTGGCCCATAATTCGTCGGGCAACTGGGACCATATCGTGATCCAGGATGAACGGTTTGCCGAAGGGGCGGAGCATGTGTTCAGCATCCAGGCCCTGGAGTCCAAGTCCAATATTCTGGTGGACAAGATTGTCTACAACAACACCGTATTGAACGCTGAAACCGATGGCATGTTGATGCGGGCCGGTGACTCGGACGACTATTTCAAGTCGAATGATCGCCACTCCCGGGAGTCAGGGGAGGATGAACACGGTCATCGTCACCATCACCATGGCCGGGGGGATGACGATTTCAGAGCCTTCCACCATGGCCGGGGAGATGACCAGAGCGCGGGCGTTCTCTTTGACGACCATGTCAAGTTGAACCCGAACGGGGAGATTCTGTTCCATGTCTCCAACCAGGTGACCATACCGGTGACGGCGGGACTCTCCATCGCGGATGTGGACAGCCACCAACTCAGTGCGGCGACGGTGGCTATCGCCTCCGGGATGCAGGACGGTGATTTTCTCAGCTTCAATGGCTATGCCCTGGTGGAGCAGGCGGATGGTCGGTTTATGCTGGCCGGCACCCAGATCGAGGTGGTGGGGGGCGGTATTGACCCCCTGACAGGTCGGCTGGAGCTGGCGGGATTGGATGATATCGCGGTCTACAAGGATGTGTTGAATGCCCTGCAACTGAACACCTTTGAGAGCGGCGAGCGGCACATTGACTTTCAGGTGGTCGATGAGAGTGGCGAGTGGAGTCAGGTGGACTCCCTGCGGTTGGAGGTGCTGGACCCGACCCAACAAGGCGGCGATGGGGTGCAAGGCAATCTGATCGTCGGTGGTCAGGGCAATGATCGCCTGCAGGGAACCCGGGGCGATGATGACATCCGTGGCAACGCCGGCCATGACCATCTGCTGGGTGGCCGTGGCAATGATCGCCTGGACGGTGGTAGCGGGGATGACATTCTCTGGGGGGATCGGGGTCAAGATACCCTGTTGGGTGGGGATGGCAACGATCGCCTGCACGGGGGTCGGGACAATGATACCCTGGAGGGTGGGGCGGGTGATGACCGCCTGTATGGGGATCAGGGCAATGACTATCTCAATGGCGGCGATGGCAATGACCTGCTCTATGGCGACCAGGGCAACGATACCCTGATCGGTGGCCTGGGCAATGATACCCTGCGTGGTGGCGCGGGAAACGATGTATTGCAAGGAGGTAAAGGCAATGACCAGCTCGTGGGTGGTGATGGCAATGATCGCTTTATCGTTGGGGCAGGGGATGGCCATGATACGGTTGCGGGTGGGCGGGGCTGGACCGATACCGTGCATCTGCTCGAAGTCGGTTCGGGGCCGGTAGCCCATGCAACCCATGCAGGTGAATGGACGGTGGAAAGCTCGGTCTCCTATCGGGTGGAGGGCAACTCGCTGGTCTTTCAATCGGCGGATGCCTCCGGCACCATCCATTTGGGGGATGGTACCCAGGTGGAGTTTCGGGACATCGCTGCCATCTCCTGGTAGCTGTCCGGGTAGGGGGCGCGCGTGAAAAAGCCTCTCGCCATGTTACAGGCAATCCGTACCTGGTTCCGGTCTGCGCCCGCCGAACCGGTCGGAGTGCCTCCCTGTCCTGAATCGCAACTGTTGGCCCTGGAGCCCCGCATCCTGTTTGATGCGGCGGCTCTGGTGGCGGGCCTGGATCTGCTGCAAACGAACCAGGACGCAGACAACCAAACAATCGAACACAGTAACAGTTGGCTGGTGGTGGACCCCGCGGTTACGGGTTGGCAGAGCCTGCTGGCGGGGTTGGACCCCGCCGTTCATGTGGTGGTGCTGGACCCCCAACAGGATGGGGTGGCGCAGTTGGATGCCGCCCTGGCGGGCCAGAGCAACATCACCGACCTGCATCTGCTCTCGCACGGTGCCCCGGGCTCTTTTGACCTGGGCAGCAGCCGTCTCTCGGTGCAAACCCTGGATCACCATGCCCAGAGCCTGCAAGCCTGGGGCAGGGCCATGACTGCCGACGGGGATATTTTGATCTATGGCTGTGACGTCGGGGCGGGTGCCGACGGAGCGGCGTTGCTGGAGACGGTGGCACGCCTGACCGGGGCGGATGTGGCGGCCTCCACCAATCAGACCGGGGCAGCCCATTGGGGCGGGGATTGGCAACTGGAACGGGCCTCCGGTCCCATCGAGGCGGCCAACCCTCTTTCGGACTCCGCGCGCTCTGCCTTTGACGGGCTGTTGACCCTGCCGGTCGCCTTTTCCGGGGTGGCCCTGAGCGGCAGCGATGCCGATGCCACCAACAACTATGTGGATCTGCCCAAGGCGGATCTGTTGCCAGCCGGCAGCTCGGGCACCTTTTCCCTCTGGTTCAAGATTGACAAAGCCCCGGTTGCCGGTGATTTTGGCATCATTTTCAGCGGGGCCACCAATCCGCTCAATGACCTGGATCTCTATATTGCCGAAAATGCGGGGGTGTGGAAATTTATGGTGCGGGCGACCGAGGTGGGGACCATTGCCCAGGATACCTGGCACCATCTGGCGGTGGCCTGGGACAGCGCAGCCTCCACCGCCAAGGTCTATCTGGATGGCAACGCGACCCCCACCAACGCCGCCGGGATCAATTATGCGGGCTGGAACAGTACGGTCACCTTGGGGGCCTATACCGATCATGTCAGCACCTTTACCTTTCCCGGTGAAATTGCCGGGCTGCGCACCTGGTCCGGGGCGGTTGCACTGGATGACACCGGCTGGAAATCGGCCCCGGTCGGTGGCAGTGCGCTGAATCTGCTCTCCTATTCGGTTCCCCAGGAGGATACCAACAAGACCATCGCCCTGGGGGGGGCGGATCTGGTGGATGCGCCCCAACCCAACACCATCGGCCCGATTACCATCACCTCTCTACCCGGCAAGGGCAGTTTGTGGCAAACGACGGACGGGATCACCCCCACGGTGCAGATTGTCGCCAGCAATACCGACGTGACCGACAGCAAGGGTCGGGTTGTCTTTGTGCCCACCGCCAACGCCAATGGGGCCGACAGCTTCAGCTACAAGGTGAAGGATGCCAACGGCGAATTTTCTGCCGTCACCACCAACAGTTTTACCATTGCCGCCGTCAACGATGCCCCGGTGATGGGGACTATTCGCAACATGGCGGTGGATCTGGATGGGGGCAACGACTATATCCGGTCTGCGCTGCCCACCGTTTTCAACAACATTCCCACCCAGGATATTACGGTCGAATTTGACGCCCGGGTGGATGATCTGAACGGCTATGGCACCTTTACCCGGCTGTTTGAGGCCCGCTTCAACAACAACAACGATTTTCAATTCAACGTGCCGGTGGATGGCAAGGTGCAGGTGGTGGTGTTTGACAACGGTACCCGGCGGGGGGTGAGCAGCACGTTGGCGGTGCCGGCGGCCCAATGGGGTCAGTGGCATCACTATGCCGCCACCTGGACGGCGGCTACCAACACGGTGCGCTTTTTTATCGATGGGGTGGAACAGACGGGTGCAGAGACCGGCAATTCGGCCACCGGCAGCAACAGCGAGCTTCGCCTGGGTTCACGAACCGACAATCAGGGCCGCATGAACGGGGCTCTCGATGAGGTGCGTATCTGGAACGTGGTCCGGACGCCGGCGGAAATTGCCGCCAACAGGGGGATTGCGTTGACCGGCAGCGAGGCCGGTCTGGTCAATTACTGGAGCTTTGACGAGGGGGCGGGGGTGACCAGTCGGGACTGGGCCAGTGGGGGCAATACCATGACCCTGACCAACATGGACCCGGCGACAGACTGGATCGATTCCGGTCTGCCGGTAACGGAAAACAGCACCACCAACAAGCTGTGGGTGTGGGAGGATGGCCAGCGGGTCATCCAGTTGAGCGGGGCGACCGATATTGATACCCCGGTGGCCTCCCTGCAATACCGCATCACCACCCTGCCGGTTTCCGGCAAGCTCTACCAGTACAACGCCGGGGTCAAGGGGGCCCTGATTGCCGCCAATGATCTGCTGACCGACAGCAGCGGCCGCCTGTTCTGGGAGCCGGATGCGGACTATTTTGGCAGCGGCACCATTCAGGTCAAGGCCTGGGATGGGGCGTTGAACTCTCTCAATACCGCCACCCTCAATCTGATCGTCGACCCGGTCAATGATGCGCCGGTCAACACGGTGCCGGGGGCGCAGACGGTGGTTGAGGATGGCTCATTGTCGTTCAGTGCCAGCGTTGCGGATGTGGACCTGGGGGCTGCCAGCCTGCAGTTGACCTTGACCGCTGCCAATGGGCGGGTCAGCTTGAGCCAGTTGACCGGTCTGACCTTTTCCAGCGGCGACGGGGTGAGTGACAGCACCATGACCTTTACCGGCACGCTGGCCAGCATCAATGCGGCGTTGTCCGGGGCACTGTTTGTGCCGACGGCCAACTATTCCGGCGCGGCCTCGGTGACCATCACCAGCAACGATCAGGGCAGCAGTGGAGCCGGAGGGGCTCAGAGCGATTCGGATACCATCGCCATCACGGTGACCCCGGTGTTGGATCAACCTGCGGTCACCAATGCCACCACCACCGAAAACACCCAAACCGGTGGGGGCGGGGCACTGAAAATTACCGCCAATGCGGCGGATGGGGCCGAGGTGGCCTTTTTCAAGATCACCAACATTACCGGCGGGACACTCTACCTGGACGACGGGGTGACTCCGGTGTCGAATGGCCAGTTTTTGACGACGGCGCAGGTCAACCCCCGCCTGCGGTTTACCCCCTCTCCCGGCCTGACCACCATCGGCGGCGGGGTGTTCACCTTTACGGTGTGGGCCTCCACGGTGGCCAACGACAGCGGCTTGAGTGCCCTGTCGGCCACGGCCACCATTACGGTCAACCCGGTCAATGACCCTCCGGTTCATACGGTACCGGCCGCCCAAACGGTACTGGAGGACAACCCGCTGGTCTTCAGTCTTGGCAACGGCAATGAGCTGAAAGTGACCGATGATGCCAGCGAGGATGGCAGTTCGGTCAAAACCACCCTGACGGTGAGCAAGGGGAAGCTGACCGTGGCGGCCACCTCGGGGGCTTCGGTTGTCAGCAATGGCACCGCTTCCGTCACCATCACCGGCACGGTGGGGCAGATCAATGCGGAGTTGCAGGGGTTGATCTACCAGCCCAACGCCAACTATAACGGCTCGGACAGCTTGCAGATCAAGACCAATGATCAGGGCAACACCGGGGCTGGGGGGGCGAAGACCACCACCGACACGGTTGCCATCACCGTCAGCCCGCTGGCGGATACCCCCACGGCGACGGCCGCCACCACCACCGAGGATGTGCAGACGAGCGCGGGTTTGGTGCTCAGTCGCAACGGGGTGGATGGGGTGGAGGTGGCCTTTTTCAAGATTACCGACATAACCGGCGGCACCCTGTATCAAAACAATGGCACCACCCCCATCAACGAGGCGGATTTTATCAGCTATGCCCAGGGCAATGCCGGTCTGCGCTTTACCCCGGCGGCCAATTTTACCGGCAGTGCCAGCTTCAAGGTTTGGGCTGCCACCGCCGCCAACGATGGCGGGTTGGGGGGCTGGACCACCGCAACCATCACCGTCAATGCGGTCAATGATGCCCCGGTCAATACGGTGCCGCTGGCGCAGACGCTGGTGGAGGACAACAGCCTGGTTTTCAGCACCGGCAACGGTACTGCCCTCCAGGTCACGGATCTGGATGTGGGGGCGGCGACGTTGCAGGTTACCCTGACGGCCAGCAATGGCCTGCTCACCTTGAGCCAGACAACCGGGTTGGCCTTTTCGGTGGGGGACGGCACGGCGGACGCCAGCATGACCTTTACCGGCACCGAGGCCAACATCAATGCGGCCCTGGAAGGCACTCTGTTTGCCCCGACGGCCAACTTTTCCGGACTGGCCACGGTGACCCTCAATACCAACGATCAAGGCAATACCGGGGCGGGCGGGGCGAAGAGCGATACCGACAGCGTGGCGATCACCATCACACCGGTGGCCGACACGCCGACGGTCAGCAACACCACCACCAATGAAGATGTGCAGAGCAGTTCCGGTCTGGTCATCAGTCGCCATGGCTCGGACGGGGCCGAGGTGGGATTTTTCAAGATTACCAACATCACCGGTGGAACCCTGTATTTAAGCGATGGCACCACCTCCATCGCCAGCGGCAGTTTTATCACCGTTGCCCAGGGCAATGCGGGTCTGCGTTTCACCCCTGCGGCCAACCAGAACAGCGTGGTGAACGGTCCGTTCCGGTTTGATGTACAAGCCTCCCTGTCGGCGGTGGATCTGGGGCTGGGGGGGGCTGTGGCCACGGCGGTCATCACCGTCAACCTGGTCAATGATCTGCCGGTGCTGACGGCCAGTCGTGCCACTGCCTTTACCGAGGGCGATGCCAGCATCGTGGTGGATGATACGGTGACGGTGACGGATGTGGATCACGCTGCCCTGACCGGGGCCACGGTCAGCATCGGCGGCTATCAATCGGGTGCCGATTTTCTCAGCTTTGCCGCGTACAGTACGATCACCGGCAGCTGGGATGTGGCAACCGGTCTCTTGACCTTGAGTGGGGCCGCCTCCCTGGCCGACTATCAGGCCGCCCTGCGGACGGTGCGCTATGGCAACAACAGCGAAGCCCCCACCGGTGGGGTGCGCACCATCGGCTTTGTCGGCAATGACGGGGTGGGCAACTCGGTGGCGGCGACCGCCACCATCACTGTTATCCCGGTAATCGATCCCCCGGTGGTGACCGCCGGGGCAACCCTGAACTATACCGAGGGGGATGCCGCCACCGTTGTTGATGCGGGCATCACGGTGGCCGATCTGGATGACAGCAACCTGGAAGGGGCGGTGGTGACCATCAGCGGGGGCTATTACCCGGCGGAGGATCTGCTCGCTTTTACCAATGCCAACGGGATTACCGGGGCCTGGAACGGGGTGACCGGCACCCTGACCCTGAGCGGTACCGCCTCCCTGGCCAACTATCAGACCGCCCTGCGATCGATCACCTATGCCAACAGCGGCGGCGACGCCCCGACAGCGGGCAGCCGGACCCTTTCAATCCAGGTCAATGATGGGGATGTCAACAGTGCTGTGGTGACCAGCACCATCAACGTGAGCGCGGTGAATGATCGACCGGTGCTGACCGCTGGTGGGGTGTTGACCTATACCGAAGGGGATGGGGCCACCGTGCTGGATGGCACTCTGACGGTACTGGATGGGGACCATGCCCTGTTGCAGGGGGCCTCTGTCCGTTTTACCGGCGGTTTTATCGCCGGGCAGGATCAGCTCAACTTTACCGACGCCAACGGCATCAGCGGCAACTGGGATGGCGGGACGGGTCTGCTGACCCTGACCGGTACCGCCTCCGTGGCCAACTATCAGGCTGCCCTGCGCAGCGTCAGCTACCGCAATCTGGCCGGCGACAATCCCACCGCTGGCAACCGTACCCTCTCCTATCTGGCCAGCGATGGCCTGGCCGACAGCCTGGCGGTGACCTCCACCGTTACCGTGGTGGCGGTCAATGATCTGCCGGTGCTGACGGCTGGCGGACTGTTGAACTATACGGAGGGGGATGGCAGCCGGACCGTGGATGCCACGGTAACGGTTCTGGATCTGGATAATGCCACCCTGGCCAGTGCCACCATCAGCCTGGGGGCGGGGTTTGTGGCCGGGGAGGATCTGCTGACGTATGGCGGCGGCATGGCCCAGGCGTGGGACGGGGTGACCGGGGTGTTGACCCTGAGCGGTCCCGCCACCCTGGCCGACTACCAGAGTGCCCTGCGGAGCGTAACCTACACCAACACGGCAGGGGACAAGCCCACCGCCGGGCTGCGCACCCTCGCCTACGTGGTGAACGATGGAACCGCCAACAGTGCCGTGGTCACCAGTCAGGTGGTGGTGACGGCGGTCAACGATGCGCCGCTGCTGACGGCAGGGGGGGCTCTGCTCTATACCGAGGGGGATGGAGCCGCCGTGCTGGACAGCAGCATTACCGTGACCGACGCCGACCACAGCCAGTTGCAACGGGCCAGGGTTGTCATCAGTGCCGGTTATGTGAGCGGGGAGGATCAACTGTCGTTTGTCAACACCGGCACCATCAGCGGCAGTTGGGACAATACCAGCGGCTCCCTGGTGCTGAGCCTGACGGGTGCGGCGACGGTGGCCGACTATCAGGCCGCCCTGCGCAGCATCAAATATGACAATATCGGCGGCGACAATCCCACCGCCGGGATCCGAACGGTGTCACTGCTGGTGGATGACGGGGTGGATGAGAGCGGGGTGGTCTTTTCCACTGTGACGGTGGTGGCGATCAATGATGCCCCCACCGTCACGGCGGGTGGACTGCTGACCTACGTCGAAAACAGTGCCGCCAGCGTGATCGACAACACCATTACGGTGAATGACCCGGACCACAGCCAGTTGCAGGGGGCCACCTTGACCATCAGCGGCGGCTATCAACCGGAAGACCGGCTCGACTTTGTCGATGCCAACGGCATCACCGGTTCCTGGAACGGGGCGGGCATACTGACCCTGACGGGGGGGGCTTCGCTGCTCGATTATCAAAATGCCTTGCGCAGCGTCAGCTATACCAACACCGCCGGGGATGCCCCGACAGCGGGCCTGCGCACCCTCTCCCTGGTGCTCAATGATGGCACGGCCCTTTCGGCGGCAGCCACCGCCACGATCAATGTGCAGGCGGTCAACGATGCGCCGGTCTGGACCGTGCCCGGGGTGCAGGTGTTGCAGGAGGATGACAGCCTGCCGATTGCCGGCATCAGTCTGGCGGATGCCGATGTGGGTGGGGGCAACATGCAGGTCGCCATTCTGGTGAGCGATGGCACCGTTCAACTGGGGAGCACGGCCGGTTTGACCTTTTCGGCCGGGGGAGACGGCCAGGCGACGATGACCTTTTCCGGCACCCTGGCCGCCATCAACGCCGCCTTGAACAATCTGGCCTACAGCGGCGGTCCCGATTCGGATGTGGACGATGTGCTGGTGTTGCAGGTGGATGACCTGGGCAACAGCGGCAGCGGCGGCAGTCAGACCCGCATTGCCACGGTGGCGTTGAATGTGATCGCAGTCAATGATCCGCCGGTTCTGGTCAACAACCCGGGGATCACGGTGAACGAGGGGCAATCGGGGTATGTGATCGACACCGTGCGTCTGCAGGCGACCCCCCTGGAGCAGTCTGCGGCCCAGGTCAAGTTTACCCTGGGGGCCATTCCCCTCTATGGCAGCCTGAAAAAGAGTGGGGTGACGCTGGCGGTCGGGAGCAGTTTTACCCAGGATGATATAGACAATAACCGCCTGACCTACAGCCATGCCGGCTCTGAAACCCTGGCCGACTCTTTCCGGGTGGCGGTGACGGACGGGGTGGGGGGCTCCTGGCCGGAAACCCTGGTGTCGATCACCATCACGCCGGTCAACGATGCCCCGACCCTGAGCCTGAATACCGGTGTCAGCCTCAATGAAGGGGCCAGCGTTACCCTGGGCAACAACCGCCTGTTGGTGTCGGATGTGGACAACACGGCGGCCCAGATTCGCTATACCCTGACCCAACTGCCCGGCAATGGTCTGCTGAAGCTGGGGGGGGTCGCCCTGAACCTGAACGATACGGTGACGCAGGCGAACGTGGACAACAGTCTGCTGACCTATCTCCACAATGGCAGTGAGACGGTGGCGGATCTGTTCCAGTTCACGGTCGACGACGGGGCGGGGGGGAGCATCGGGACAACCAGCTTTGTCATCACCGTGGTGGCGGTCAACGATACCCCGGTGCTGGTGACCAATACGGGGGGCAGCCTGAATGAGGCCGCCGCCTTGACGATTGGCAGCGGCCTGCTGGCTGCGACCGATGCCGACAATACGGCGGCCCAACTCACCTATCAACTGACTGCCACCCCGGGCCATGGTCAGTTGACGCTGAATGGCACCCTTCTGGGGGTGGCATCCAGCTTCAGCCAGGATGATGTCAACAACAACCGCCTGCTCTATACCCATGATGGCGGGGAGACGGTGGCGGATCTGTTCCGGTTTACCTTGGCCGATGGCGCGGGTGGGACGGTGGGTGAGAGCAGTTTCAACTTGACCATCGCAGCCGTCAATGATGCCCCGGTGGTGACGGCGGGGGCGGTCAAGAGCTATACGGAGGGGGATCCGGCGGTGGTGCTGGACGGCACCTTGACGGTGGCGGATGTGGATAACGGGGTGTTGCAGGGGGCGACCGTATCGATCAGCGGCGGTTTCCACGCCGCTGAAGATCTGCTCTCGTTTACCAACAGTGGGCCCATTACCGGGAGTTGGAACGGGGCGACGGGTCTGTTGAGCCTCAGTGGGGTGGCGACCGCCGCCGAGTATCAGGCGGCGTTGCGCAGCATACTCTACAGCAATAGCGGGGGCGACAATCCCAGCGGCGGTGACCGCACCTTTACCTTCACGGTCAGCGACGGGGCCGCCAGCAGTGGCGCAGTCACCGCACTGCTGCATGTGCTGCCGGTCAATGACAAGCCGGTGGTGACGGCGGGGGCCACCCTGGCCTATACCGAAAATGATGGGGCAACGGTGCTGGATGGTACCATCACCCTGACCGACCCGGATGACAGCAACCTGGAGGGGGCCCTGGTGCAGTTGGGTACCGGCTATGTGGCGGGCCAGGATCGGTTGGGCTTCAGCGACGGGGCCGGGATTATCGGCGTATGGGATGGGGGCAGTGGCAGCTTGACCCTGAGCGGTTCCGCTTCGGTGGCCGCCTATCAGGCGGCACTGCGCAGCATCACCTATCTCAACCTGGACGGTGACACGCCGACAGCGGGGACACGAACGGTGACCTTTACGGTCCAGGATGGGGCCCTGACCAGCGCGGCGGTCACCAGCCATGTGGTGGTGACGGCGGTCAATGATGCCCCCCAGTTGGTGGCGGGAGGGCTGTTGAACTATACCGAAAACGGTGCCGCCCAGCCAATTGACGGCGGCATTGTGGTGACGGATGTGGATGACAGCCTGCTGGAGAGTGCCACCCTGACCATCAGCAGCAACTATGACACCGGAAAGGATCGGCTGGCCTTTACCGATACCGCCGCCATTGTCGGCAGTTGGGATGGGGCCACGGGTCGTTTGACCCTGCTGGGTACCGCCAGCAAGGCCGCCTATCAAACCGCCCTGCGATCGGTCACCTTTGTCAACAGCAGCGACGATCCGTTGGCCGGGGATCGTACGGTGCAACTGGTCATCAACGATGGTGCGCTGGACAGCCCGCTGGTCACCGCCGTGGTGCGGGTGACGGCTGTCAATGACCGGCCATCGGTCAGCGGCCTGGCAGCGACCAGCTTTACCGAGGGGGATCTGCCGGTTTCGGTGGCGGCGGCCCTGCTGGTGACGGATCTGGACAACAGCCAGTTGCAGGGGGCTGCACTGTCGATCAGCTCCGGTTATGTCGACAGCCAGGACCGTTTGCTCTTTACCGATAACAATGGCATCACCGGGAGTTGGGACGGCTTGACGGGTGTGTTGACGCTGAATGGGGCGGCGACGGTGGCCCAGTATCAGGAGGCGTTGCGCAGCGTCTATTTTACCAACATGGACCCCGACAATCCCAGCCCGGGCAATCGAACCCTGACCTTGACGGTCAATGATGGAACCGCCTCCAGCGTGGCGGCCAGCATGACCCTGAGCGTGGTGGCGGTCAACGACGCTGCCCGGCTCACCCTGGGGGGGGCGTTGGCCTATACCGAGGGGGACGGGGCCGCGGTGGTGGATGCGGCCCTGCTGTTGAGTGACCCGGATGATCTCCAGTTGACCGCTGCCACGGTGGAGATTGCGGTGGGCTATCAGGCGGGGGAGGATCAACTGACGGCGGTCGGAGTCGGCAGCATCACGGCAGCCTGGGATTCGACCGCCGGCCTGCTGACGTTGAGCGGGGCGGGAACGGTGGCCCAGTATCAGGCGGTTTTGCGTAGCATAAGCTATCAAAACAATGGGGGAGATAATCCGACCGCCGGGGTGCGCAGTCTGCTTTACCTGGTGGAGGATGGCCACAACAGCGCGCTGGCGGTGCAGGGCAGTGTGGTGGTGACGGCGGTGAACGATGCCCCGCTCATGACCGCCGGGGCGGTGTTGGCCTATACCGAAGGGGATGCCGCCAAGGTTGTCGACGCCGGTCTGACGGTGACGGATGCTGACAACGCCCAGTTGTCCAGTGCCAGCGTGGAGTTTATCGCCGGCTATGTGGTGGGGCAGGATCAGTTGGCATTCAGCAATGGAGCCCTGATCACCGGCTCCTGGGATGGGGCGAGCGGTCGGTTGACCCTGACCGGTCTGGATACGCCGGCGGCCTATCAGGCTGCCCTGGCCAGGGTCACTTATGTCAACAACAGCGTCGATACGCCGACCCCGGGCACGCGGACCCTGCGTTTTCTGGTTAACGACGGCACCGCCAGCAGTGCGGCGGTGACCAGCAGTGTAGTGGTGACGGCGGTGGATGACCCGCCGACCCTGACGGCGGCTGGGTCGATGGTTTATACCGAGGGGGGAGCTGCCAAGGTGGTGGATGCCGGCATTGTGGTGGCGGATGTGGACAGCGCGTTGTTGCAGCATGCCAGCGTCACCATTCGGAGCGGATTTCATGCGGGGGAGGATCAGCTCTCTTTTACTGCGGCCGGGGCGATTGTGGGGGTTTGGGATGGCGCAACCGGGGTGTTGACGTTGAGTGGTGCGGCCAGTGTGGCGGACTATCAGACCGCCCTGCGCAGTGTGAGTTATGTCAATCTGGCGGGGGATAATCCCAGCAGCGATACCCGCAGCCTGGTTTTTGCGGTCAACGATGGGGTGTCGGAGAGTCTGGAGGCCACCGCTTCCGTGCAGGTGGTGGCGGTCAATGATCTGCCCACCGTCACTTCCGGGGTGACGTTGGCCTATACGGAGGGGGCGGCGGCCTCGGTGGTGGATGCCACCCTCACCCTGACCGACCCGGACAGTGCCCAGTTGCAGCGGGCGACGGTGACGCTGGGGGGGGCACTGGTTTCGGCGGATGAGCAGTTGGCGGCGACGGCGGTGGCGGGGATCACGGTTGCCTGGGACAGCAACAGTCAAACCCTGCTGCTGACCGGTTCGGCCTCTGTGCTGGATTATCAGACCGTTTTGCGCAGCGTGAGCTATCGCCATGCCAATGATGCCGATCCTGTCGGGGGTAATCGCACGGTCAGCTTTGTGGTCAATGATGGGGGTGGGGACAGTGCGGTGGCGACGGCGACGGTGACGGTGACGGCGGTCAACGATGCCCCTGTCATCACGGTGCCCGGGGCGCAGAGCGGCACGGAAGACAGCAATCTGATCATCACGGGGGTTTCGGTGGCGGATCCGGATCTGGGCAGCAGCGCGCTGTTGCTCTCCCTGACGGTAAACGAAGGCACCGTGACCGTGACCCCCACCCATCTGACCCTGGTCAGCGGTGGCAACGGGCAGGCCAGCGTGGTCTACTCCGGCAGCCTGAGCGACATCAATGCGGCGTTAAGCTCCATTCTCTATCGGGGTGACCTCAATTATGCCGGCAACGATACCCTGTCGATCCAGGTCAGTGATCAGGGGGCAACGGGCAGCGGCGGCACCCGGGTGGATGGCCGTTCCATCGCCCTTACCCTGGCGGCGGTCAATGATGCCCCGGTGGCCAATGTGGATGCCATCGTCACCAACGAGGACACGCTGATCCTGATCACTGTCAATGCGGATATTTTAAACAATGATACCGATGTGGATGGCGATGCCCTGACGGCAACCATTCTCACCTACCCGGACTCCGGCACCCTGACCGATCATTTGAACGGGATCTGGAGTTATGTGCCGGCCGGCAATGTCAATGGGACGATCACCTTTACCTATACCCTGAGTGATGGCCATGGTGGTACGGCCATCGGCAATGGCAACATCATCATCCATCCCGTGGTGGATGCTCTGGTGGCGGAAAATGATCCGGTGGCGGCGACGTTGGAGGATACACCGGTGACCACGGGCAACGTTCTGGTCAACGATCGGGATCCGGATTATCATCCGGGCCTGCCGGACTCCGGTTTGAATCCGGCCCTGGCGGTGATCGATTTCAGTCAACCGGCCCATGGGATGGCGGTCTATCATGGGGATGGCACCTTTACCTACACCCCCAACGCCGATTATTACGGCACCGACAGTCTGGTCTATACGCTGGGGGCCGGGGATGCCCGGGTGGATTATGGTACCGTCTCGTTCAGTATCACAGCCGTCAATGATGCTCCGGTGTTGGCACTCAATACGGGTGCGACGGTAGCGGAGGGGGGGAACCTGTTTGTCACCAACAGCCTGCTCAAGGTGACGGATGTGGAGCAGGCGGCCACGGAGCTGCGCTTTACCTTGGCGGGGCTGCCCAGCCACGGCACTTTGCGTAACGCTGGGGCAGTGATGACCCTTGGGGCCCTGTTCACCCAGGATGAGATCAACAACAATCGGATTCTCTACAGCCATGACGGGTCGGAGAGCCTGGCGGACAGCTTTATTTTTACGGTGACCGATGGGGCGGGGGCAACCCTTTTCCCGGCCAGTTTTGCCCTCACGGTGACGCCGGTCAATGATGCGCCCGTTCTGGTGACCAACAGCGGGGCGGCATTGTTGGAGGGGGCGACCGTCACGATTGCCAACACCCTGTTGCGGGTGACCGATGCGGACAACAGTGCGGCCCAGCTCCGTTTCAGCCTGGGGAGCTTGCCGGCCTACGGTACCCTGTTGTTGAACGGGGTGGCGATGAATTCGGGGGAGAGCTTTACCCAGGTGGATCTGGACAGCAACCGGCTGAGCTATCGGCATGGGGGCAGTGAACAGTTTCTGGACGGTTTTGATTTTACGGTGACGGACGGCTCTGGGGGCGGGATTGGCAGCAGCCGGTTCAGCTTTACCATGACCAATGTCAACGATACCCCTGTATTGGCAACCCTGTTGCCGTTGACCGTCAATGAGGGGGGCAGCGGCACCATCACCGAGAGCCGGTTGTCTGTCACCGATGCGGAGCAGGGGGCGGCCTCTTTGCGTTATCGGCTGACCCTGTTGCCGGATTATGGCACCTTGCGCCTGAACGGGGCTGAGCTGGCACTCAACAGCCCGTTGACCCAGGCCGATATCGATGCCCATCTGCTGACCTATGTCCATGGGGGCAGTGAGACCCTCGGCGATCTGTTCAAGTTTACGGTCGATGATGGCGTGGGGGGGGTGATCGGGGAGAGCAGCTTCACGGTGATCATCGCACCCGTCAATGATCTGCCCGTTGTGACCCTGTCAGGGGGGGCGACCACCTATGTCGAGAACGGTCCGGCCCAGATTCTGGATGGGATGCTGCTCATCAGCGATGTGGACAATACCACCTTGCAGGGTGCGACGCTCTCTTTGCTGCCGGGATTTTATGCGACCGAGGACCAACTCTCTTTTACCCCTGTGGGGGGGATCAGCGGCAGCTGGAGTGCGGCCAGTGGTCAGTTGACCCTGTCCGGGGTTGGGACGTTGGCCGAGTATCAGACCGCTCTGCGCAGTGTTCGCTATCAGGTATCGGCGGCGGCGTGGGAGAACCCGACGGCTGGGGATCGCAGTGTCCGTTTTGTGCTGCATGATGGCACGAACGACAGCAACACGGCGATCCATGTGGTGACGGTGGTACCGGTCAATGACCGGCCGGTAGCGGTAGCGGGTGGGGGATTGGCCTATCGTGAAAACGATCTGCCGACGCCGGTTGATGCCACCCTGACGCTGACCGATCCCGACGACAGCCATCTGGAGGAGGCGGTGATCCGCATCAGCAGCGGTTATGTGGTGGCCCAGGATCGGTTGGGGTTTGTCGATCAGTGGGGTATCGTGGGCAGTTGGGACGGGGCGAATGGTCAGTTGACCCTGCGGGGTCATGCCACGGTTGCGGCCTATCAGGCGGCGTTGCGCAGTGTCAGTTATCAGAACGTGGATGGCGATACCCCGACGGCTGGCACCCGTACGGTGAGTTTTGTGGTCAGTGATGGCAGTTTGAGCAGCAGCAGTGTCAGCAGCCTGGTGCAGGTGACGGCGGTCAACGATGCGCCGGTGATTGTCGCGCCCGCCGCTTTGAGTGTGGGGGAGGATGAACTGTTGCTGGTGGGTAGTGGTCTGACGTTGCAGGATGCGGATGTGGGCAGTGGTTTGTTGCGGGTCAGTCTGATGGCGACTCATGGTGTGATCACCCTGGGTTCCACAGACAATCTGCTGTTTGACGCGGGAGCCAATGGCAGCCATCTTTTGAGTTTTACCGGCTCTTTGCCATCGATTCAACGGGCCTGGAGCGGTTTGCATTATCAGGGGGATGCCGATTATAACGGCAGCGATCGGTTGATCGTGCAGGTGAGTGACTTGGGGAACAGTGGCAGCGGGGCGGTGGGAACGGCGGAGGCGGTCATTGCCCTCACAGTTGAGGCGAGGCAGGATGCGCCGGTGGCGGGGGTGGATGCCTTCATGACGGCGGAAGATGCGCCGTTGTGGATTTCAGCGGCGGAACTGTTGGCCAACGATGTGGATCCTGATGGAGACCCCTTGACGGCGACCCTCTCGTTGCAGGCTGTGCATGGTTCTCTGGTCGATGTGGGGGGGGGCGTGGTGCGTTACACGCCGCCGCAGGATTATAATGGCGTCGACAGTTTTTTCTATACGGTATCGGATGGGCATGGGGGCAGCAGTACGGCGCAGGTCACCTTGATTGTGGCACCCATAGAGGATGCGTTGCGGGTTGAGAATGACAGTCTGGTCATGGATGAAGATGGTCCCGCGCTGCGTTTTCCGGTGTTGGCCAATGACCGGGATCCGGACAATGCCGGTCTGTTGCGTGTTATTGGATTTACCCCGACGCAGCATGGTCGCCTGATCTATCGTGATGATGGCACCTTTTCCTACCGCCCGGATGCCGATTTTTTTGGCAGGGATCAGTTCAGTTATGTGGCCAATGCCGGGGATGCCCGCATTGGTCGTGGCACGGTGTCGATAGAGGTCAAGCCGGTCAACGATCTGCCGGTGTTGCAGACCCAGGCCGAGCTGCATCTGGATCAGGGCAGAACGGCCATATTGAACAGCAGTTTGTTGCAGGCGGTTGACTTGGAGCAGGGGGCGGCAGAGTTGGTCTTTACGGTTGCCTCGCTGCCGGGCAGTGGTTATTTGACCAAGAATGGTCAGCGGATTGGTGTTGGGGCCACCTTTACCCAGGCTGATGTGGACGAGCAGCGGGTGGCGTATACGCATAATGGTTCCACCATCAGTCGTGATGCGTTTAAATTTACCTTGGCGGACAAGGTCTCTCCGCAGTGGGCGAGGGTGGGGACGTTTCGCATTGTGATTCGGGTGGCTTCGGCGGTTGTCATCCCGGAGGGGTTGCCCAAGTTGGTCCCGGACGGTGTGCCGAGGCGGGCGGTGGAGGGGGTTCGTACCCAATCGGCCCTGTCGCAATCGGAGGTGGCTCTCTATTTCAGTCGAAGTGACAGGTTGTCCCGGCATATTGCGTTGCAGGAGAGTGCGCCTGTTCTGGAGGCGGTGCGTTTGTTGAAGCATTCGGTTGGTTTGGAGGAGTCCGGCACCCCGTTGTTGACGGCGGTGAGCAACAGCAATCCGGGGGTGCAGGATGGTGGTTTGGTGACGCCGGTATTGACGGCGGTGCAGCAGAGTGTGGTTTCGGTGGCTCCTGGTGGGTTGAAGACGCCGGTATTGACGGCGGTGATGGCGGAAAACAGTCAGGCCCTTTCGCCGGTTTTGGGGACGCCCTCGTTGATGACGGGTTTTGCGTTGCAGTCTGGTTGGTTCTTTTTTGGGCCGGAGTTTGATTTGCCGTTTGATGAGCCTTTTCATCTGGATGGTTTGCCCAATCAGCGGCCGGTTCGTCCTTTGGGGGGGGAGGGGGCGGTGGAGCCGGTTCCAGAGGAGCCCGGCGAGCCCTTGGCGGTGGTTCCCGATGATACCGCAGTTGAGTTGCAGCAGGCCCAGGGGTTGTATGCGCAAATTCGGCAACGGGATCAGTATCGGCTTGCGGAGGCGGCGGCGTTGTTGGCGGCCTTCTCCTGATCAGAAAGAATAGTACAGTTGCAAACAGTTGCAGACGGTTGCAGACACTTGCAAACAATTGCAGGGGTCCGGGGACCGTCACGGTCCCCGGTGGGGTGCAGGGGCGGAGCCCCATATGCGCTAACATGATTGCGGTCTTCTTTTAAACGATTGCAGGGGTCCGGGGACCGTCACGGTCCCCGGTGGGGTGCAGGGGCAAAGCCCCTGCATGAATGGCGCGTTTTCCCAAAGCCCATTTTCGCAGAAAATGGGCGCAACGCGCCCAAAACCGCCCCGCAGGGGCGACCTTGGGAGGGCGGCAGCCCGACGCGCACGGTTATGTTATTGATAGTATATGGATAAAAAACCAGAACGTTCGGATAGTACGCTTTAATTGCATTACACTTTTTGTTTGATGCAAGGCCAGGATCGGTTTTTTTTCCAAGCCAGGTGACCTTTTGCCCGCTCTCGGTCGGGCTGCCGCCCTCCAGCAGTGCCCCTGCGGGGCGTTTTGGGCGCGCTGCGCAAATTTCCTGCGGAAATTTGCTTTTGTGAAAGCGCGCCCTTGCATGCAGGGGCTTTGCCCCTGCACCCCACCGGGGACCGTGACGGTCCCCGGACCCCTGCAATTGTTTTAAAAGATTAAGAAAAGTGTGGGTATGGTCATTATGTTGGCGTATATGGGGCTTTGCCCCGCCCCACCGGGGAGCGTGACGGTCCCCGGCCCCCTGCAATTGTTTAAAAAAAACATCAAAAGGTTGATACGTGCCACCATCCGAAACCGCTCCCCCGCCATCGTTACCCATATTGCGGCAGGATTTGCGCATCCTGACCGACCAGAAAGGACCCGGCGGCTCTCCCGCCTGGCTGCTGCACGACCTGCCCCGCAACCGCTTTTTCCGACTGGGCTGGCTGGAATCGGAAATGCTGCGCCACTGGGAACGGGTGACCGATATGACCCAGTTGGTAGCCTGCATCAACCAGGAGAGTACCGTGCAGGTGTCGGCACAACAGGTCCAAAATTTTATCCACTTCTTGACCATCAACCACCTCATCCAACCCCGCTCAGCCCAGGAAATGGGAGTGCTGCAGGCAGAGATCAAACAAAAAATGGGATGGTGGCGTTGGCTGCTGCACCACTACCTGTTTTTCACCATTCCCCTGTTTCATCCCGACCGGTTTTTGACCGCCCTGCTGAAACGCCTGCCATGGCTGGTTCAACCCGGATTTGTTGCAGCACTCCTCTGCCTGGGGCTGGGCGGACTCTACCTGGTCTCGCGCCGCTGGGATTCATTCATAACCACCTTTCCCCAACTGTTCTGCTGGCAAGGAGCGGCCACCCTGGCGGTGGCCCTGGTTGTCGCCAAAGCCGCCCACGAACTGGGCCACGCCCTGTTGGCCAAAAGCTATGGCTGCCACATACCCAGCATGGGGGTCGCCTTCCTGGTGCTGTGGCCAGTATTGTACGCAGACACCACCGACGTGTGGCGATTGGCAGATCGAACCAAACGGCTTAAAGTGGCAGCAGCCGGCATGACCGCCGAACTTTTGCTGGCAGGTATCGCAACGCTGTTGTGGAACTTTACCCAGGATGGTCCGCTGAAAAGTGCCCTGCTGGCGTTGGCAACCGTCAGTTGGGTGACCGCCTTGCTGATCAATGGCAATCCGCTGATGCGGTTTGACGGCTATTTTTTGCTGTCAGATTGGTTGGAGGTTCCCAACTTGCAAGAACGCGCCTTTGCCTTGGGACGTTGGCAATTGCGCCGCCTGCTGTTGGGGCTGCCGGAAGGGCCGCCCGAACCGCTGCCTCCCCGCCGACAACGGTTGCTGATCCTGTTTGCCTGGGGGGTGTGGATCTATCGGTTTTTTTTGTTCCTGGGGATTGCGCTGTTGGTCTACCACTTTTTTTTCAAACTGTTGGGCATCTTTCTCATGCTGGTGGAGATCAGCTGGTTCATTCTGCACCCCATCGGGCGGGAGTTGGCGATGTGGTGGAAGCTGCGTGACCGCCTGCCGCACGGCAACATCTCTCTGCTGGCGTTGATGGTGCTGGGGTTGACCCTCCTGTTTTTTATGCCATGGCAGGGTCACAATGTGCTGCCGGCGGTGTTGCGATCGCAAACTTTCACCACGCTTTATGCCCCGACAGCGGCACGGGTGGAGGCGGTACTGCGTCAGGCAGGGGAGTCGGTGGCACAGGGGGAGCCGCTGATCCGGTTGGTTTCGCCGGATCTGGAGCAGCAATTGGCCCTGAATCGACTGGAACGGGAGCGGTTGTTGGCTGAAAGCCAACGTTCCGGAGTGCTGGCAAGTGATCGGGAGCAGCGATTGATCGCAATACGCCTGTTGGCGGCGGCCCGGGCCCAGCAGCAGGGATTGGAGACCATTCAACATCAATTGCAGGTTGTGGCACCCTTCGCAGGGATATTGAGTCAATGGGAGGAGGGGATCGCGCCCGGGCGTTGGTTGGGGCGGGGGCAGGCGTTGGGCTATTTGCATCAACCGAAGCCGGTCGTGGTACGCGCCTATGTGGATGAGAGTCGGCATGCGCAGATTCGGTTGGGACAACGGGGCCGCTTTTTTCCGAACGACATGTCACAGGCCGCTTTGCCGGTGCGGGTATTGGAGCTGGACCCGTCGGCGTTGGCCCATCTGGAGTGGCCCTTTCTGGCCTCGTTGCATGGGGGGCCGTTGGCGGTTCGGAAGGATGAGACGGGCCATCTGGTGCCGGAAGGGGCCCTTTACCGGGTTCATTTGGCGTTGGAAGGGGAGGGCGGTTTGGCAACCGATGGGGTACTGCTGGGGGAGGTCTCCCTGCCGGGTGCCGAGGAGAGTCTGGCAGGCGGCTTGTGGCGGGGAGTGATGGCCGCCCTGGTACGCGAGTCGGGGTTTTGATCTTGATCTTGATCTTTTCAACTATTGCAGGGGCCTGGGGACCGTCACGGTCCCCAGTGGGGTGCAGGGGCAAAGCCCCTGCATGCAAGGGCGCGCTTTCACAGAAGCCCATTTGCGCAGCAAATGGGCGCAGCGCGCCCAAAACGCCCCGCAGGGGCACTGCTGGAGGGCGGCAGCCCGACCGAGAGCGGGCAAAAGGTTATTTGGTTTGGAAAAAAAACCGATCCTGGCCTTGTATCAAACAGGAAGCGTAATACAATCAAAGCGTGATATTCGAACAATCAAAGCGTGATATTCGAACAATCAAAGCGTGATATTCGAACAATCAAAGCGTGATATTCGAACAATCAAAGCGTGATATTCGAACAATCAAAGCGTGATATTCGAACGTTCTGCTTTCTCATCCAAACATTTCCCGTAGCATAGCCGTGCGAGTCGGGCTGCCGCCCTCCCAAGGTCGCCCCTGCGGGGCGGTTTTATGCGCGTTGCGCCCATTTTCTGCGAAAATGGGCTTTGGGAAAACGCGCAGTTCAGCAGGGGCTCCGCCCCTGCACCCCGCCGGGGACCGTGACGGTCCCCGGACCCCTGCAATCGTTTAAAAGAAGACCACAATCATGTTAGCGCATATGGGGCTCCGCCCCTGCACCCCGCCGGGGACCGTGACGGTCCCCGGACCCCTGCAATCGTTTAAAAGAAGACCACAATCATGTTAGCGCATATGGGGCTCCGCCCCTGCACCCCGCCGGGGACCGTGACGGTCCCCGGACCCCTGCAATCGTTTGAAAGAAGACCACAAACCCCCTGCAAGCCAATCGTTCAAGAGCAGAAATGTAACCCGCCCGTTCGATCGACTACGCGCCCTGGAAGGGGTTTTTCATGACAATGGTCTGCTCCCGGTCCGGTCCAACGGAGAGAATGTCCACCGGCAACCTGGAAAGATGCTCCAATTGACGGACATAATTTTGCGCAGCCTGGGGCAGATCCTCGAAACGCCTGGCATGGGCGGTGGACTCGGACCAACCCGGCATCTCCTCATAAATGGGCTCACAAACATCCAGAATGGCGGGATTGGCCGGCATGGTGTCCAAACGACGACCATTGCGATGATAGGCAACACAAACCTTGACTGTCTTCAACCCGTCCAACACATCCAGCTTGGTCACCACCAACCCGGTAATGCCATTGACACGGGCGGCATGACGGGCCACCACCATGTCAAACCAACCACAGCGACGCGCCCGACCCGTGGTCGCACCAAATTCATGCCCCACCGAAGCCAAATGCTCACCCACCGAATCGGTCAGTTCGGTGGGAAAAGGACCACCCCCCACACGGGTGGTATAAGCCTTGACCACCGCCAACACCGCACTCATCCGGGTCGGTCCCACCCCGGTGCCGGTACAAGCCCCACCCGCTACCGTGGAAGAGGAGGTCACAAAAGGATAGGTGCCATGATCCACATCCAGCATGGTACCCTGAGCCCCCTCAAACAGAATGGGCCGCTGGGCAGCAGCATACTCATCCAGAATGTTAACCACATCGTCCATAAAAGGAGACAACGCATCCCCCATGCGCAAATAGTCATCACGCATGGTCTCAAAACTGAAGGTGGGAGATTGATAAAAATTTTCCAACATGAAGTTGTGATAGGCGACATTTTCCCGCAACTTGTCTTCAAATACCTGGCGATTGAACAGGTCATCAACCCGAATGCCACGACGGGCAATCTTGTCCTCATAGGCCGGCCCGATACCGCGACCTGTTGTGCCTATCTTGCCCCGACCCTTGCGCTTTTCACGGGCCAGATCCAACTCGCGATGGTAAGGCATGATCAGATTGGTCAAGGCGGAAATTTTCAGGTTGCTGCCACTTACCAACACGCCCAAATCTGCCAACGCCTGCAACTCGTCCAAAAACGCCTGCGGGTCCAACACCACACCGTTGCCAATGACACACAGTTTGCCGGGTCGCACAATACCGGATGGCACCAGATGCAACACATACTTTTTGCCGCCAATCACCAGCGTATGGCCCGCATTGTGTCCACCCTGGAAACGGACAACCATCTCCGCATGTTCCGTCAGCAGATCGACAATCTTGCCCTTTCCCTCATCCCCCCACTGGGCACCTATGATAATGACATTGGCCATTGTTTGATTCTCACTCTGTTACCCACATGATACGCACAATAGACGGCCAAACAACCGCAGCCGCAATAACCGGGTTGGATGGTACGCCTTTCCGACCAAAAAAGCAAAGAAAAGCGTATCCAACGCCTTTTCTGACAATGTGAAGGGGAACAGGAGGCGGCAGCAGGCCCGACCGTCTGCCATCATGCCTGCAACAGCTCCGCCTTTTCCAACGCCAGCAGTTGGTCCCGATAGAAGGCCGCCTCTTCAAAGGCCATGTTCTTGGCCGCTTTTTTCATCTCCCGTTCCAGATCCTTTTTCTGTTTGCTCCGCTCTCCCGTCACCACCGGGCCGCTGCCGTAGGAGACCCCCTCTTCGGCTACGGACCAGCTGGAAACCGGAGGCAGGGTGGCCGAGCCAAATTCCGCCACCTCCGCCACCCCCTTGCGAATGGAGGTGGGCGTAATCCCATGGTGCAAATTGTGGCTCTCCTGTATCTGTCGCCGCCGCTCCGTTTCAGCCAGGGCCCGCTCGATGGAGCCGGTAACCCGATCGGCATACAGGATGACCCGCCCCATGGCATTGCGGGCCGCCCGGCCAATGGTCTGAATCAAGGAGGTCTGCGACCGCAAAAAGCCCTCCTTGTCGGCATCCAGAATGGCAACCAACCCCACCTCCGGAATATCCAACCCCTCCCGCAGCAAGTTGATGCCGACCAGCACATCGAAGGTGCCCAACCGCAGGGAGCGAATAATTTCCATCCGGTCCAGGGTGGTGACATCAGCATGAAGATACTGGACCTGAATCGCCATGCTCCGCAAATATTCGGTCAAATCCTCCGCCATCCGCTTGGTCAGCGTGGTGACCAGTACGCGAAATCCCTGACGGGTCGTCTGATGAATCTCATGCAGCAGATCATCCACCTGCCCTTCCACCGGCCGGATGCTGCACAGGGGTTCCAGCAGACCGGTGGGGCGCACAATCTGCTCGATCACCCGGCCGTTGCAGCGTGCCAACTCTTCGTCCGCCGGAGTGGCAGAGACATAGATGGTCAGACCCCGCAGTTGATCAAACTCCTCCAGACGGAGCGGACGGTTGTCCAGAGCGGAAGGGAGACGGAATCCATACGCCACCAGCGTCTCCTTGCGGGAACGATCCCCCCGATACATGCCCCGCACCTGGGGCAGGGTGACATGGCTCTCATCGATAAAAAGCAGCGCATCCTTGGGCAGATAGTCCATCAGGGTGGGGGGCGGTTCACCGGCGGCCCGACCGCTCAGATAGCGGCTGTAATTTTCAATACCCGTGCAAAAGCCCAACTCCTGCAACATTTCCAGATCAAAAAAGGTGCGACTCTCCAACCGCTGCGCCTCCAACAGCTTGCCCTCCGCCTGAAACTGCTCCAGACGCTGCCGCAACTCCTGTTTGATCTGTTCTATGGCCCGCAACAAAGTGGCGCGACGGGTGACATAATGGCTGGCCGGGAAAAAGGTGAACTGCTTGATCGTGGCAAACAGTTTGCCCGTCAGGGGATCCACCATCGTGATGCGGTCAACAACATCCCCGAACAGCTCAATGCGGACGGCGCGATCCTCCTCATGCGGAGGAAAAATTTCGATGGTATCTCCCCGCACCCGGAAGGTGCCGCGCTGAAACTCCAGATCGTTGCGCTTGAACTGAATCTCAACCAACACTTTAAGAAAATGGCGTTGATCGATCTCCTGTCCCACCGATACCTGAAAGGCCATCTCCTGGTAGGACTCCGGTGAACCGATGCCATAAATGCAGGAGACCGAAGCGACAATGATGACATCCCTCCGGGAGAGCAGCGAACGGGTGGCCGCATGACGCATCCGCTCAATCTGTTCGTTGATGGAGGAGTCCTTCTCAATGAAGGTATCCGTGCGGGGCACATAGGCTTCCGGCTGATAATAATCATAATAGGAGACAAAATATTCGACCGCATTGTGGGGAAAAAAGCCCTTCATCTCGGTGTAAAGCTGGCCAGCCAACGTTTTGTTGTGGGCCAGCACCAGGGCAGGCCGCTCCAGGGTCGCAATCATCTGGGCCATGGTGAATGTCTTGCCGGAGCCGGTGACTCCCAACAGCACCTGATCCCGGCACCCCTGCCGCACCCCGGCCAGCAGGGATTCAATCGCCTTGGGTTGATCCCCGCAGGGCACAAAATCGGCCACCAGTTGAAACAGTCCAGCCATCGTACTCAACACTCCGACTGAAAGGCCGCCGCCAGAACAGCCTCCTGACCCGCCAGCAACCGGCGTGCAAGGCCCGCCTTGCCGGTACCCAGAATGCGGCAAATTTTTGTGCGAAACACCTTCTCCCCCCCCAACACATGCATCGCCTTGGGGTTGATAAAACGGACATAGCCCTGGGGATCCACAACGGCTGCACCAAATCCGGTCATGCTGGCCTTGTTGTCGTTGTTGATAATGCGAATACCCGGCACCTCGTTATAAAACTCATAGTCCAGTTGGATCAGCACATTGGGTCGGTGGCCGTGGATGACCGTATCAATTTCCAATTGCTGCAACAGATTGCTGATCTGGACCCCATAAGGCTCGCCGTTCTCCCGCTCCTGGCTGTAATACTGTTTGACATTGCGAATGTCTCCAACCATCTCAAGCCCTTCCCTGTTTTTGAACAGGGCATAACGCCCCTCATAGAAGGCTTTGCGGAACCGTTCATTGAACAGATTCAAGCCCCCTTCCTCCTGCTTGATCTGCAGCAGAAGGGCAAGCAGGTTGAGAGTGGGATAACCGTGCAGATACAATATGTTGCCCGCAACATGCAGCACATCCTGCCGCCGGATGAAGGCCAGATGACCAGGGGTCAAACGCATCCGGACACCCGCATCTGCCCGCTGCAATATTTCCACTTCATGGTTGCCAACCAACAGAACCACAGAACAGGAGTCCGGTGCCGACGCCTGCAGGCTCTGGAAAAACTCCAGCACCTCCGGGTTGGGATTGAATTTGTTCAGCCAATCGCCGGTGTGTATCACACAAAAATGGCGAATGCCCTTCCGCCACCGGCCCTGGCGGTCACACAACCCCACCAACCACAGGGCATAGCGAACCGATTGCAGATCATTGTCGGTATCTGACAAAACCAGCGTATGGATCTGTCGGTCTGCCTCATGTTTCATCTCTTTGTTTTTATGACCCATTTACCTGTCCTTGGCCGGGGTGCGTGCCCCCTTGCTGCTTTGGATTTTTCGGTACGGTTTGACGGCTCAAACCATCCACTCGAACTTCTCAATAACCGCCATGCCTGTTCTTGCATGCGGCATAATGTTTGCTAACGGAATTAAACAAGCAAGGATTTTTAACCATAGCAAAAAATGTTTATCAGACAAAAAAATAATGGTATCAACATCTTAGTCTTGATGTCCTGGGTGTCTGACCCGTGTGCCATAGGCGTTAGCGTCAAAAAAAGGAGACTAGCCATGACGGAAAACAGTACAACTTCTTTGACACCTTTCCTGCCCGCGCTACGGGAGGAGGGGGACACCGGCGGATTGTGGCGTCGTATCCGTTCTGGATTCCAGGGGGCTCTGCGTCATATTTGGTCTGAAGAGTCCCCTGCCGTGCTGTCCTCTGAGCCGATACCCGTGATTCCCGTTGAAAATCAGCCCGATCCTGTCGCGGTCGCACCAGCGATTGCTGCGGTGGAAGAGGCTGTTGTGACGGTGGAGACGGCCTCCCCATTTTCCTGGACGGTGGTGCTGTCCGATACCGATAACGATTTTACCTCTGTCATTCAGACCCTGTGGTTGACCGGTCTTTGCGACCAAAACGGTCGCTGGATGCCGGGATTGCGCAATATCCAGGTGGTACATACCGGGGATTGGCTCAATAAATGGGATCCCAATCCCCATGTCCTGGATGGTTTCAAGCGTTTGCAAGAGACCACACCGGAGGGGTGTCAGTTGATCCTGCTGAACGGCAACCATGAATTATCCATTTTACAGATGGCTGACAAGGGATTGCGTACCCACCTGACCCCGGAAGACTTGGCTTTTATCCGTCGGCAGCATCTGCTCCATGCGGATCATGGCCGACTTTTTGTCCATGGTTATCCCAGTTCAGAGCTGCTGATGATTCTCAAACAGTTTCAGCGGGATGGTGTTGCCCCGAAGGGGTACAACGACCGCTTGCAGACGCTCTTTTTTGAGGGCAATTTTCCCCTGTTTCGGGAAACGCAGGGCCTGCGTGTCATTGGTGATATAAAAAATCCCAAATTCTACTACAACCAAAAAAATCAACAGGGTTCCAGTCGAGGAGAGCAGGCGGCCAGCATTCTCCAGTCATTGGGTTTTGCAACAGTCGTCCATGGTCACAGACCCAACTCGGAAGTGCAAGTGGATTATGAACTGCAGGAGGAGTTGCCCGGTGTTCGCATGATCAACAATGACAACCGCATTCGTCAGACCAACCTGGGCGGGGTTCTTTTGAGTGATCAGGGGTATGCCGTGTTTATCAACCCGCATACGCTTCGGGTTGCGGGTAGCGAAAAAATACTCAGGAAGCGTTTGTGCAAACTGATGGGTACTCGCCAAAAAGATTTACGGCCTCAGCAGGTTCGTGTACGCAAAAACAGGTCTGTTCGCGCCATCCGCATCGCGGCCTGAGCGACGTTACCGCGCGATTTGTGCATCGGTACAACAACGGACAAGGGGCGGTCTGGCTGGGTTTGTTCAGTCCAGCCAGACCACCCGGTTTCGGCCCCCTTTTTTTGCCATGTAGAGTGCCTGGTCCGCCTTGTCCACGGAGAGCGCGATTTCAGTGTTGGGGTCCAATGAGGAGACGCCAAAGGATGCGGTAATACAAATTTCGTTGCCCGTTTCCAACAAAATCCTGTTTTCGGCCAGATTGACCCGAATCCGATCCAGAATGGTCACCGCATCTTTTTTGCCGACGCCGGGCAGGTAGAGCAAAAACTCCTCCCCACCATAACGAAAAATAATATCCATCGGTCGCAACGACGTGGAGAGAAAAAGGGAGACCTGCACCAGAACGGTATCCCCCACGACATGGCCGTAGGTATCGTTTACTTTTTTAAAAAAATCAATATCCACCATGGCAATCGCACTTTTTTCACCCGTTTCGGAGATACGGTTGCGTTCTCGTTCCAGCGTGGAAAGCAACTTGGTTCTGTTCAACGTTTTGGTGAGAGGGTCCACCTGAAAAAGGTAGTCGTAGATCATGAATTGCATGGTGCTGACCGAGAGTTGGAAGGCCATCTTCTTGACACTGGCCTCATCATAATCTTTTGCCAGCACGCGCCCATCCTCTTGCCATGTCAGCAGCAGTTTTCGGTAGGCGGCATGCATGTTTTCATGGATCAAGCGGATATCGCTGACGATGGGGGCTGTTCGCAGGGCATCGTGGATCTCCTGTTCCAGCCAATGGCCAAAACGGCAGGTTCGATGGGAATCGGCGGCCAGACAACTGGTATCCGGTGGCTCGTTGCATATGATGGACCGTAAAAAACCGGAGACCCACTCATCGTGATAGAGTGTCAGCAATTCCAATCGGTTCAGCAGATCTCGTGCCTCACCCATGGAAATGCGATTATCAAAATGCGGCATTACTCTCTCCTGCAAACGGCTTGATGCATGAAACACCCACCATCGGACCATTAAAACAGGATCACCCCTTGCCCGCAATAGTTTTTGTCTTGTTGAGGATCGGGGAAAAGAGACGGGATATTATGGCAGTGATCTCTCCTGGCGGGGATACGTGTTCCCAGCCCCCCGCCAGGGTAAACCATCATCATCTTTGGAGTGGCAACCTCTTGTAATCTGCTGTCCAATCAGGCAATAGCCAAGGCCTCTATCTGGCCACCGTTGGCCAGATGTTCCACCACCCAACCAGGCTTACGCCCTTTCCCGGACCAGGTCTGCTTGGCGTTGTGAGGGTTTTGGTATCTGGGTGGCAGGCGGACTCCCTTGTCGCTCCTGGGGCTTCTGCCCTGGGAGGAGACGAAGGCCTCAACAGAGTCGAATCCGGCATCCTGAACCATGGCCAGCATTTTGTTGTAAAGATCTTTTTTGCGTTCTCTCTGCCGCTGTTTGATGAGTGCGTCCACATCGGACTTGAGCAGAACCAAAGCCTCCAAGGGCAGCGACAACATGGTCGACTGGATTGTTTGATGATCCATCTCTGTTTTTTTCTCCTTAGCCATGGGATTCTCCTTGTATGGACATTGTGTAAACGGGTAATACCAACACATCAAAACAAACAGGACATGGCGTTTTCCACCGTATTTTGCTTTCAAGTGTCAAAAGAAACGACTTAAAACGGAATGCCATGCTGTCTCATACCTCCCCCCCCATCTCCAGAAGGGCCAGGCTCTCTTTTAATCATTGCACAATAAAAACATGAAGGACGGTCGCGAACAACATAATACAACTCTCAGACCATATCAAATTTTATTTATGGGTTGCTGTAAAAAACAAAGAAGAGTGACCGGCAAGGAGAGAGATGCTCTTGTTAAGATTCAGATAAATAGTTTTAAAAATCAGCAGGTTGATATGTGTTTGTTACAATTTGTCAATAGCGATCTTTTTTATCCATATTGGCGTGCATGTGTGCATACCTTCCTGCACAGGCCTTGTTTTTTGCAGGGATTTTGCTGCAACGGCATGAAACCTTTACAACAGGGCAATGGTCTCAAATCTGCTTTTAAAATATCCCATCGATGATTGTGGGTATCCTTAAAACGGGAGGAGGCAGCTTTTCAAATAAAGCAGCTTTGTTCGGCTTTTGCTAATCTTCTCATCTTCGCACTCGTTGGGTTGGTTTGTCCGTCAATGTATGGGATCAGGGCTGCGCTGTTTTGCTTGCCGGCACTGTGTGAGGGGTATGAAAAAATGTTGCCCCATATCGTTTGTGGCTGGTCCGGTTGTATTGTCGGGGCACAGGTTGCGGCGATGATTTTTTGTTGAACCGCTGCCATCTGTTTGCACTGCCAATGCGGTGGGCCGTGCTCTGTTGCTTGATTGCAGTGGGTTGCCCACGGCCGGCAACACCCCGGGCAGCACCGATTAAATGAGCAGTTGCGGGAGGCAGCGCACATGTTTGCTTGATTTTTTGTCAAAAATATGCTCTTTGGTCGGTCATGAATGTTCCTGTAAACACGCAAGGTTCCTTGACCCGGATTACGGGCTTGATCCTGGCGGGAGGGATGGCACGGCGCATGGGGCCTGGTGCGGACAAGGCCTTTCTTTCTCTGGCTGGGCGGCCGCTGCTTGCCCATGTGTTGGAGCGGTTGTCCCCCCAGGTAACGCCGATTGTGATCAGCGGCAATGGAAATTTGGATCGATTTGCGGCTTTTGGTTTGCCTGTTCTGGCGGATCTGCGTAGCGGATTCCAGGGGCCGCTGGCGGGTGTGGAGGCGGCTTTTGCCGCGACCGGGGCGGATTGGATTCTTTCTGTTGCGGTTGACCTGCCCTTTCTGCCCACCCGGTTGGTGGAGAGGATGTGCGAGCCTTTGCAACAGATGTCTGTTCCCGAGCCTGTGGTGGCTGTCAGTGCCGGTCAGCACCACTATGTTGTCGCGCTGTGGCCCAGATCAGTAGTCGGGCAATTGGCCATGGCCCTTGCCAACGGACACTACTCTTTGCGGGATTGGTTCCAGTCTCACTCCTATCGGCAGGTCGTATTTTTATTCGCAGACCATGAACCAGACCCGTTTTTTAATATTAACCGACCTGCAGACCTGTCGGTCGCGGAGGCTTTATATCAGAAACAGGCACATTGAGTGTGGCCTGCACGGATTTCACCTACTGTTGAGGTTGTGTCACAATGGAAGAGGTATCTGTTTTTGACCAGATTAATGATTTGCAACAGTATGCGGCCCAGGATCGCGATGTGTTGTCCCACCAGGAGGGGCGCATTCAGCAACTGGAAGCGGAAGTACATGAACTGATGGAAACCTTGCAGGTGATGCTCAACAGTCAGAAAGAGGAAAAAGAGGTTTTCAGGAAAAAGTTGTCGGATCTGGATGGCCTGCAGAGCAAACTGAGGGATGTTGTTCATACTGCTGCCGAGGCTACCCGGACGGTTGCCGCACTGGAAAAACGGATGGACAACGTCAAAAAGGATGCCTTTTCCGGGGTGGCGACCAGTGTTATTGTCTTTTCCTTTATATTGATCCTCTCTTTTTTTATCCGTTAGGCATTGGTTTTTGTCAATGCATTCAACCGTCGCTGTGCCAATGGGCACTGCCCAATGAGATCCTGTAAAAGGAGCCTTGCATGAAAAAGCATCCTTCCCACAAAAATTCTGAAGCCTCTGTTCCCGATGCGATGGTGGATCTGCCGGCTGATGCGGGCGAGCAGGGCCGTGTGCCTGCACGGCCTAAAATCGGGCGGATCAAAAAGTCGGCTTTGGTGGATGAGCAGCTGTTCCAGGATGGGTTGGCCATCTCCCTGGAAAACGAAAAACGGCAAAAAAACCGGAATAAAAAGCACTCTGCGGCCGCAGAATCCAACAAGGGGGGGGCGTCGCAGTTGGAGCAGGTACCGGCTACCATTGTGAATGAGTTTGAAAACATGATTGACGCCATGCTGCCTTCAACCAAGCAGGAGCGGGTAGCCTGCATGCGGAATGCCGGGAAAAAAAAATCGGTGGCATCCCCGGCAAAGCCCAAAAAACGGTCGCCAAAAAAGGCCGATAACAAGGAAAAATCCAAACGCAAGCGGCGGTGATTGCGCTTTTGCATGGTTGGGCCATGATCGGTTCAGCGGTCAGGTCTGTTTGCTCTCCTCTATCCATTGGGGTGGTTCAAGGGGAGCGAGGCTCTGTATTCCCTTGCAGAACAGGTAAAGATGGATAACCGTTTATGAAACGTATTGGGGCTCATGTCAGCATTGCGGGTGGAGTAGAGAATGCGCCGTTGAATGCCACGGCTATCGGTGCCAAGGCGTTTGCCTTGTTTACCAAAAATCAGCGGCAGTGGCAGGCTCCGCCGCTGACCACCAGGCAGGTTGATCGTTTTCAGCAGCATATGGCGGCGGGTGGCTATCGTCCGCAGGATGTATTGCCGCATGACAGCTATTTGATCAATCTGGGCAATCCGGAGGCCGGGGCGTGGGAAAAGTCGTTGCTTGCGTTTATTGATGAGTTGCAGCGGTGTGCCGTGTTGGGTTTGCCGTTGTTAAACTTTCATCCAGGCAGCCATTTGCGCCAGATTTCCGAGGAGGCCTGTTTGGATCGGATTGGTGAGGCTCTCAACCGTGCATTGGCGGCCACCCAGGGCGTGACGGTGGTGATTGAAAATACGGCGGGTCAGGGTTCCAATTTGGGCTATCGGTTGGAGCAGTTGGCTGGTCTGATCCGGCGGGTGGAGGACAAGAGCCGGGTGGGGGTTTGTCTGGACACCTGTCATGCCTTCACCTCCGGTTATGAGTTGCGCACGGCGGAGGGGTATGACCAATTTTTTGCCGATTTTGAGCGGATTGTTGGTTTGCGCTATTTGCGGGGTATGCATTTGAACGATTCCAAGCCTGACCTGGGCAGTCGGGTGGATCGGCATGAGAGTATTGGCAAGGGCAAGTTGGGACTGGAGTTGTTTCGGCGGATTGTCAACGATGCCCGGTTGGATGAGATTCCGTTGATTTTGGAGACCATTGACGAGACCCTGTGGCCAGAGGAGATCCGGTGCCTGTATGGCATGATAGAGGGTCAATAGGGCGTATCCCCGCTGGGTTGTTCCATCCGGCAGCCATCCTTCCCGGTTGAGAGGGGGAGGGGTCAGGGCAGAATGGCTGCCCGCTCAAACGCTGTCACATAACGATTAAACTGCATCTCCAGATGGTCGGCCAGTTGCACAACGGCCACCAGATGGTCAGCCTTGTCCGGTAGTGCCCCCAATACCCGCAACACCACATGATGGGCAACACTCATGAATCCCGCTTCGGCAAAATTGTCTGTCAGCAGCGCAAACAGAGCCAAATGGTTTTCCATCCGTTGCAAACGGGGCTTGGCGGTTGTCTGCTGGGCCAGAAAGGTGCGACGCCAGAGCCAAAACAGGTGGGGCGCGTAGAGCGGTTGGGTCTGCTCCAACGCCTTGCGCCAGACAAAGAGCTGGAGTGATGGATAAAATTGACTCAATTTTCTTTTTTTAAAGAACTGATGGCTCCGCACGCCCAGCAGATCATAAAAGGCATCGGGGGGATCGACGGATAACACCGCGAGCAGCTGTTGCACCACCTCCTGATAGCGCATGTTCTCCATGTGGCCCAAATTTTCCAGCCACTGCCGTTGCAGCGCGTCAGCAGAGAGGGGTGCATGCTCTGTGCCGACAACGAGATGCATTACCGGCCTCCAAAAAGCTGGGCGCAGATAAAAACGGCGGCAGAGATGCCTGCCACGTCAGCAGTCAATGCGGCGGCCAGGGTGTGGCGCATGCGTCGTGCCTGGATGGCTCCCAGATAGACGGCCAGCACATAAAAGGTTGTTTCGGTGGAACCCTGAATGGTGCTGACCAGCAGCCCGATATAGCTGTCTGGGCCGGTGGCGGGATCCTGCATGATGGCCGTCATGATTCCATAGGCCCCGGAACCGGAAAAAGGCCGCAGCAGGGCCATGGGCAGGGCCTCGGCGGGCAGACCCAACGGGGTGGTGAGGGGGGTGAGCAGGTGCACCAGGTAGGCCAGGGCACCACTGGAACGAAACATGCTGACCGCAACCAGGATGGCGACCAGGTAGGGAATGATACGGACGGCCACCTCAAAGCCCTCCCGTGCGCCCTCCACGAAGGCTTCATAGACCCGTACCCCGCGCAGCAGACCAAAGCCCAAAAAGCCGACCACCAGACCTGGGATGACCCAGGCTGAGATCGCTTTGCCGTAGTGGATGGTCAGGGGAATCAACCCCAACAGTCCCACGATGGCCATCCAGGAGAGCCAGGTTGGATAGCCCGCACTGTCGGGCAGTGCCGCTTGATCGGCCAAGGGTGCGGCAGGTTCAGCTGTCGTTGGTGGTGGCTCCGAGGCTGTTGGTAACGGAGAAAACCGCTGATAAAGTTTTGCGCTGCCTATGGCGGTCAGGGTTGCGCAGACGGTGGCAAACAGGGTGGTTGGCAGGATGGCTGCCGGGTCTTGCGAGCCCAGCGAGGCGCGCACGGCGATCACGCTGCTGGGCACCAGGGTGATGCTGGCGGTGTTGATGGAGAGAAAGAGGGCCATGGCGTTGGTCACGGTGCCTTTGTGGGGATTCAGGCGATCCAGTTCATGCATGGCCCGGATGCCGAAGGGGGTGGCTGCGTTGCCCAGTCCCAGGGCGTTGGCGGCCATGTTTAAAATCATGGCTCCCATGGCCGGGTGATCCGGGGGAACGTCAGGAAAAAGGGGGACCATGATGGGGCGGATCAGGCGGGCCAGAATGGTCAGCAATCCCCCCTGTTCGGCCACCTTGATCAGGCCAAGAAAGAGGGCCATCACGCCGATCAGGCCCATGGCCAATGTGACCGAGGCGGCTGCTGTCTCCATCATGCCCTGGGTGAGCAGTTGCATGGGGGCCTGTTCGGTTGCCATCGGCACCCACTGAATCTGCTGCCAGGCTGTGGCGCAGAAGCCGGTAAAAACAAGGGTAAAAAACAGTGGGTTCATGCAGACTCCCAAGCGGGTCAGGATGGCTCACGATGTGGGGGAGCGTCACGCTCATGGACCATACCCATGCTTTTCTTCTTTTAAAACTATTGCAGGGGTCCGGGGAGCGTCACGCTCCCCGGTGGGGTGCAGGGGCAAAGCCCCTGCATGTAACGGGCGCGCTTTCCCAAAAGCCCATTTGCGCAGCAAATGGGCGCAGCGCGCCCAAAACGCCCCGCAGGGGCACTCCTGGAGGGCGGCAGCCCGACCGAAAGCTGGCCAAGTTTGGGAGGGTTTGGAAAAAAAACATTCCTGGCCTTGTATCAGAAAAAAACGCAATATCCGAACCTTCTGCTTTCTTATCCAGGCATTTTCCGTAACATAACCGTGCGAGTCGGGCTGCCGCCCTCCCAAGGTCGCCCCTGCGGGGCGGTTTTGTGCGCGTTGCGCCCATTTTCTGCGAAAATGGGCTTTGGGAAAACGCGCATCTCATGCAGGGGCTTTGCCCCTGCACCCCACTGGGGAGCGTGACGGTCCCCAGACCCCTGCAATTGTTTAACAGGAGTTCTCAACCATGGAACATCGTCATCACAGAAGCTGCTGTACCCGTGCCGCCGACTGGTTGGCCTGCACCTGGAACGCCATGGTGGCATGATCCCGAATCTGCATCGCAATCCGGGCGGCGGCACTCTGGGCCGCCTCTTTGGTTTGCAAACCGACACCGTTGGTACCCAAAGAGAGAGACCAGCGGTCCAACGACGTAACGGCATCCGCCAACTCCGAGCCTTTGTCAACAAAATAGCTTTGGGCAGACTCCACCACCAACTCATCCTTCTGCAGGGAGAGGCCTGCCGCCGCACTGCCGCTGTCGCCGGTCAAGTCAAGCGGGGTAAAAACGTTGGAAAAATCCTTTAACTGGATGCTGATCTGGTTTTCAGCCTGCATGCCCGCCTGCAACATGATGGTCTTGGCAACGGCCAACAGGGGGGTGCCATTGTAACGGGTTGTCTGTACCTTTTGCTCAATGGAGAGTTGAATCCGCCTCACCTCCGTCTGCAAAGCAGCACGATCCTCCGGACTCAGCGCACCATTGAGACTGGCTACCACCAACTTTTTCAACTGCTGTATATCCGCATGAATATCGCTCAATCCGGCCTCTGCCACCTGGGTCATGGCGATGCCATCGTTGGCATTGAGGGTGGCCTGATTCAGGGTTTGCAGATCCGGTGACATCCGCTCTCCCAAAGCCAGCAGCGAGGCCTCTCCTCTGCCCTGACTCTCCGCACTCTTGGCCAATTGCAGGGCGAGTCCACCGGAAAGCTTGTGCAAACTCTCTTTCAGAGTGGAGGCAGTGGTATCCAGCACGGTTGCATTTTTAATGCCTTGCAGATCGGCCGCCGGGGGAATGATGTTTGCCATGGAAACTCCTTTTTTGCCTTTAAAATCAAGATGCGATTCAAAAAATCAGACGCATAACGCCTACTGCATGACTCTCGGAAATGCAACTTCAGGTCCAACGCAACAAGATATTGATTTTATTTGTTTTAATGATGTTTTTTTCGGATGGGTTGCCCTGAATGGGCAGATTTTGCTATGCCACGGCGGAATAATTTTCCCAACCGGATGCGAAAAGGGGGCTCTTGCCGCTGTTACCGCTGTTTGAGCCGCATGGATTTTTCAGGGGTCTGGAATCCCTGTCCCTATGCTCCGGGTGTGGTTTTGGCTTAACCACCTGTTGCACATATTTTTTTTCGTTGCTTTCCCCTCTTTTCCGCGACAGGGTGAGAGGGATCCAACAGAGGTTTTTGGGTTGGCATAAAAGTTGATTTCCCCTCAGGAAGAGGCCGACAGCCGGGGAGGTGGTTGGCCGTTGGTGCGGTGTCCTGATTGCGCCCGAAGCATACATTGGGGAGGAGATGGTATGGCTGTGGTTGAAGTGCGCTGTCCAGACTGCGACAGTTTGAATGTGGTCAAATATGGCAAGCAGCCCAACGGCGTGCAGCGGTTTGTTTGTCAGAACCCGCCCTGCAAACGGCGTACTTTTTTGCTGAATTATCAGGTCAAACCCAATCCCCCTGCAACGCGGCAGCAGATTATTGATTTGGCACTCAGTGGAGCTGATGTTCATGAGACGGCGCGTTTGTTGAGTCTGCCCCAGGATATTGTGCTGGAGGTTTTTCAACAGTTGTCGCGCTTTTCCCTGCCGACTGGCAATCCTCAGGCCCGTCAATCCAGGCGATCCCGCGCGTTGGCCGGATAAATGTTCAAAACCGCCGCCATCAGGCAACGCCTGGTCACTCTCAAGGCTTTGCTGGATCGTATTACCCGCGCTTGGACCAATCGGGATTATGAAAATCTCATGCGTTTTTTTGTGGCGGTTTTCCCCCCTCTGGTGCAGGCCGAGCGGTGCAGCATCTTTATCTATGGTCCTGATGCAGACAGTGCGTGGCTGAAGTTTGGGACCGGGGTCAAGGAGAAGGAGATTGTTGCGCCCAAGGAGGGGAGCATTGTCGGGCGCACCATCTCCAGTGGGGCAACCATTTTTGGTTCCGGGTTGGAGGGTCATAGCGGCTTTCATGCGTTGGTTGACCAAAAGACCGATTTTATCACTCGCAATCTGATGAGTGTTCCCATTTTCAGTTTGGCGGAAAAACGGTGCATCGGGGCGGTGCAGGTGCTGAACAAGCTGAATGGGGATGGTTTTAACAAGCAGGATGAACTCCTGCTGCAGCAGGTGATCCGTTATCTGGCGTTGGCCATCGAGCACAATATTATTACGGAGGAGATGATTGGCATCTCCAAGCACATGCATGAGGAGATGGCCCGTTCTGAATTCAAGGCGTCCGGGGAGCATACCTTTATTGCGGAGAGCCCTTCGATGCGTCAGACCCTGGAGATTGTGCGCCAGATTGGCTCCTTGCCGGTCAATGTTTTTATCACCGGGGAGAGTGGTACCGGCAAAGAGGTGATTGCCCGCATGATTCACGAGCAGTCCAGTGAGCGTCGTGCGCGCCCCTTCGTGGCGGTCAACTGTTCGGCCATTCCGGAAAACTTGATGGAGAGCGAGTTTTTTGGCTATGAGAAGGGGGCCTTTACCGGTGCAGTGAGCAGTCGCATGGGTCGATTCGAGGAGGCGTCGGGGGGCACGCTTTTTCTCGACGAAATTTCCGAGATGCCTTTGATGATCCAGCCCAAATTTTTACGGGCCATTCAGGAAAAAGAGGGGATGCGGTTGGGGGGAAATCGGCTGCATCGCTATGATTTTCGCATTATCAGTGCCTCTGCCAAAAATTTGCAGGATGAGGTGAAGGCGGGTCGTTTCCGGGAGGATCTGTTTTTTCGGCTGTTTTCGGTCGATGTGACCCTGCCGCCGTTGCGGGAGCGTCTGCTGGATATTTTGCCATTGGCCATGATGTTTCTGGAGGTGGTCAATCGGCGTTTTAACAAAAAGGTATTGGGTTTTTCGGCCGAGACGATGGCCCGGTTTGAATCCTATGCCTGGCCGGGCAATGTGCGCCAACTGGAGCATGAGGTGGAACGTTTGGTGGCCTTGACCCCGGATGGTGAGACCATTTCCGCTGTGCACTGTTCTCTGCCCTCCCCGGTGCAGAGTGGGGAGCGGGGTCACACCACGCTGGAGACCCTCTCCATGCCCCAGCATCGGGAGCGGTTGGAAATTCAGTTGATCCATACGGCATTGGAAAAGACCCAGGGTAACAAGTTGCAGGCGGCGCAGTTGTTGGAGATCACCCGCCAGTCGTTGCACAACAAAATTCGCCAATATGGTATTGAGGCCTGAGTAGAGGCTGATGCCGTGCGTGCCGACCCGTTACAGGCACGTTGAGAGGCCAAGGTTCTTTGGCTCTCTTTTATTCCCGATCTACAACATATATCTCTTTGTCAGGTGAGGAGAAAGCAGGTGGAGGTTCTTGAGACTCAAGAGCAGATTCATGAGGCTGCCCATGCAGGTCATGGGGGGCATGGGGAGGGTGGCAAAAATAAATATATTGCCATCATGATCAGTATTTTGGCTTGTCTGTTGGCCTTGATTGAGACGGGTGTCAACAGTTCGCAGAATACCTATGTCTCTTCCAACATTGAAGCTTCCAATTTATGGGCCTTTTTTCAGGCCAAATCCATTCGGATGACCACCATGACCACTGCGGCCGATATGTTGGAGACCATTCGGCCGGAGGTGCAATCTGCAGAGCAGGCGGCGGTTTGGCAAAAGCGGGTGGCGGATTGGCGTGCGACCGCTCAGCGGTATGAGAGTGACCCGGAAAAGGGGGAAGGGCGCAAGGAGTTGGTGGCCAAGGCCAAGCAGGTTGAGGAGAAGCGTGCCCGTGCCTTTGCGGCTTATCACATGTTCGAGTATGGTGCGGCTGCGTTGCAGATTGCCATTGTACTCTCATCGGCTTCGGTGGTGACGGGTATGGTTGTATTGGCTTATGGTGCGGCCGGTTTGGGGGTGGCTGCGAGTGCCTTCGGTCTGTTGGGTTGGTTGGCTCCGACGCTGATTCATTTGTAACCCGTTGTTTATGCACACGATCGCAGTGGGGTGCAGGGGCAAAGCCCCATATGCGCCAACAGGATGACTTTGCCCATGCCTTTTCTAATCTTTTAAAACAATTGCAGGGGTCCGGGGACCGTCACGGTCCCCGGTGGGGTGCAGGGGCAAAGCCCCTGCATGCAAGGGCGCGCTTTCCCAGAAGCCCATTTGCGCAGCAAATGGGCGCAGCGCGCCCAAAACGCCCCGCAGGGGCACTGCTGGAGGGCGGCAGCCCGACCAAGAGCTGGCCAAAGGTTATTTGGCTTGGAGAAAAAACCGTTCCTGGCCTTGTATCAAACGAGAAGCTGAATATCCGAAGGTTCTGGTTTTTTATCCAAATATTTTCGACGACATAACCGTGCGAGTCGGGCTGCCGCCCTCCCAAGGTCGCCCCTGCGGGGCGGTTTTGTGCGCGTTGCGCCCATTTTCTGCGAAAATGGGCTTTGGGAAAACGCGCAGTTCAGCAGGGGCTTTGCCCCTGCACCCCACTGGGGACCGTGACGGTCCCCAGACCCCTGCAATCGTTTAAAGGAAGACCGCAACCATGTTAGCGCATATGGGGCTTTGCCCCTGCACCCGCTGGGGAGCGTGACGCTCCCCAGACCCCTGCAATTGTTTGAACAGATAAAAACTACCAACCCGTTTTCTGCCGCAGAGCCGCCAACGGACGACGCAACAGGTAAAGAACAAGAGGCACCTGCTCCCCAAACAACTTGGCCGTACCCTTCAAACCCAACCGGGGCCCGTCCGCCTTGTGGGCCAGAAAGGCGGTCTCAGCCAGAAACGTACTCCGCAACCGATAAGCCAATACCCCCTCCGGCGTACTGCTGGCCTCATAAGAGGCATACCGCAACCGCCCCGGCAACGGCTGCAGCGGCTCTGTGTTGAGAAACAAACGGGTCTCGGCCCCCGGCTCCAACACCAACGCATCCGCCACCGGCAACAAAATTTCCACCTCAATATCCGCAGGATCTGCAATCGATAAAATGCGCTCCCCCACCCGTACCGGACGACCCAACCACTGATTGACATCAGAAAACATCACCACCCCCGCAACCGGAGCCGTGACCTGCAACCGCTGCAACAACTGCCGCGCCTGCTCCGCCTGCGTGGCCGCCCGCAGCATGGCCGCCCGCAAAGTCGCCATCTCACCCCCACTCTCAACACTCTGAAAAGCCTTGTTGGCCGCCTTTTGATATTGAGCCTGAGCGATGGCCAACTCCTCCGTCGCCAACTGCAACCGGTTGTCAAACTCCGTCGGATCCAACTCGAACAGAGCCTGCCCAACCGCCACCACCTGGTTGGGTACCACATGAAATCGATATACCACCCCATCCACCGGAGCCGCCATCAACGTCGGCTGCCTGGCCACCACCGTCGCCGGAGCCAATACCGACTGCCGAACCGGCCAACCGGCCAGAACCAGCAACAGGAGCAACCAGACCACCCCACGCAACCAACGGGGCCACAACCAGGCATGCAAAGAGAAACGGGCCGAGCGACTCAACAAAACCAAGGCATGCGCATAACCATCGGCCAAATGTTCAGCCAACCGCTGCTCACCACGCTCCCAGGGATGATCACGGGCCAACCATAATCCCCCCACAACCTCGTTACGGTGGGGATGATGGAAAGGGAGCCAAAGCACATGAGGATGCGACCACTGTTGCCAGTCGGCCCGATCCGCTGCCTCAAGCTGCGCCAACGCCAGGGTGTGACAGGGCTGACCGGCTGACTCCTGGTGATGCCTGCTGATAAAGGATTGCAGCCAAACCACTTGCGATGCGTGCGGATCAAAACGCGCCACCCCGGAAAAACTGACCAGACGAATGGCAGCGTCCGCCGCCACCGACCAGAAAACCGCCTGATTGTACGGCAACAGACGCAGGCTTTCGTTGACCATGATAAACCCCAACGCCTCCCGGTCGGCGGCATGACGTGCCTCCTTCTCCAGGCTGAGCAGGGTTGTCAACCCCGTCAATTGACGGCTATGCAGCAACTCTGTCTGCTGTTCTGACTCCAGAGGGGGGGGCGTGGCTGTCGAATGGCGCATGGACTACAAATCAGACGGGGCGGATTGGGGACTGGGAAAGCTGACAGGCCCGCCCATGCCCGGCAACAACTCGGGAAAGGTTCCAACAACTTGACCCACAATGGGCAGCGTCTGACTGACCGGATCAATCCGACCACCCGTACGAATCACCCGCACCGGATAGGAGCGGCGGGTCTCCTCCAGATGGATGGAAAACTCTGTCCCAATCTGCGCAACCGCATAATAATAGGAGGGTAGAATAACCCGCACCTCAAAATGGCCCTCGCTGGCAATATCCAGCAACGGCTTGCCCTGGGGAACCGTTTCATAGGGATGAACCTGCAACGTGTTGACCCGACCGGCAAACGGTGCGCGCACCAGACACATATCCACCATGGCACTTTGAACGGCCAACTCCGCTTCCGCCTGCAAAAGCTCCGCTTCACTCAAGGCGACATCCAGCGGACTGGCCGAACGAACGGCCGCCAACTCCCTGTTGGCCCGTAAACGCTTGCGGGCAGCGGTCAGAGCTGCCTGACTCTGCTGTAAACGGGCCTGACGGACAGGACAATAAAAGGTGACCAAAGGCTCCCCTGGCTGAAAACGTTCCCCCTCCTGTTTGTGAATGGTCTGAATCTGCCCCTCCATCAAACTGGAGAGCAGAGCCTCCTGATGCGGTACAATCAACCCCCGTGGCAGCGGCTCCTTGTTGGCCGGAACGACGGCAGCCCCGCCTTCGCCGGCGACGGCGGACAGGGCGGCAATGGTGAACGAGATCAACAGCAGTGCAATAAAGAGGAGGGCCCTCTCCACCAACACACTCATGGGAGAGCGGCTCCCGTTGCATCCCCGTCTGAGGGTATCCGGTTGACATTTAACGGCGATTCAAAGGAACCCAGTCGCTGGAAAGCGAGCATCTGCTGGGCGAAAGGGGTGGCAAGCGGTCGTTCTGGCGGTCTGTCCGGCTGTGTCTCCGCCGCCAGAACAGGATAAACCGACAGCGGCTTGACCGTCGGGGCAAGAGCGTCTGCGGCCCGTTGGAAAGCCGCAGACCAATCCTGTAAAGAGTGGGTCAGGAGGGCAGTCAACGGATCCAGATCCTGCGCCTCCAACGCAGTCGGCAAGGGGTCCACGCCAACCGAAAGATAGAGACGCCCCGCCGCATTCTGCAACTCGGCGTAGGCCAGCTCCTTTTGCAGCCGTCGATAGATTGCCCGGGCCTGGGTCTGCACCCGCTCCAGATCGGTCTTGGTCTGGGACTGCTCTCCATGGCTGGTATGCTGGTAGACCCGCCTGGCCACCTGACTCATCTGTTGAATGATGCGGTACTCCTCCTCTGTCTGGTCATAGCGGATTTTGGCAACGTGCAGTTGGGTCAACACCGCCATCCCCATGGAGAGGCGACGGGCCTTGGCAATCTCCCCCTTGGCCTCCGCAACCGCCAGGGCCGAGGGTGCCCTGACCAGGTTGACCAGGTTCCAGGCCACCTGCAGACTGCCCTGGATCCAGTTTTGGTGGTAAAGAAAGCTGTTGGTGGAGGTGTTGTAGCCACCAACCAGATTGACCCCGGGCAGCAGTTGCAACAGGGCCAGACGGGCCTCTGCGGCATCAATCCGGGTCAAATAATCCTCCTCGCGCAACTCCGGGCGGTGGACGAGGGCAATCTCCTCCAGGGTCTGGATGTCCGATGGAAACCGGGGGATCTCCTCCAGCCCGTTTTCCGGCAGTGCCAGGGTAAAGGGGCTGTTCAGGTCCAGGTTGATCAAGGCAGCCAACTGGGTGCGGGCAACCGTCAAATCCCGTTGCAGGGTGGTGATTTGATAGATGGTCTCCAACAACCCCATCTGGTATTCCAGGGCTTTCACGGGGGGCTGCAACAGATTTTTTTCGGCCCGGCGGGCATCTGCCAGGGCGCGACGGGCCTCGGCCAGGAAGTCTGTCAGCTCCGGCAACAACCGCTGCGCCGCCATCGCCCGCCAGAACGATTGACGCACCTCCTGCAGTATGTCATGGATCACCTTGCGGCGACGTTCCTGGCTGATCAGATAACGGTCTGCCTGTTGTTGGGCCCGGATATAACTGAGGCCAAAGTCCAATACATTCCAGGCCACCGTAAGATCCGCCTCACCACTCTCCCGCTGGGCAGAGGAGGAGGCTTCCAGGGATTGCACGCCGCTGATCAAAGAGATGCTGGAGGCACCGCTCTGATTGTTGCGGCTCATGTAACCCGCCTGCATGGTCAGTTTGGGGAGAATATCCTTCTCGGAAAGCTGCGTCTGGCCCTGCGCCAGTGCCTCTTCCATCCGCTTCAACTTGTGATCCAGGTTGTATTGAATGGCCCGGGCCATCGCTTCAGCCAGGGTGATGGGATGGTCGACAGGAGCGGTTCCCTGCAAAAAGGCCTGCCGATCCTGCTGGGAGCGGGAGAGTCGCGCCTGTTGGGAGAGGGGCTCCGGGAGGACGGTGCAGGCCCCCGCAAGCGAGGATAAGACAATCCACGCGACGGGAGAGAGCCATTTGCCGTGCCATTCCAGGTGTGCCATCCAGCATGATCCTGTTTTTTTTAAGTGTTGCGACCACGGGGCAGCCAGCCAAAGCACCCCTGTTATTGGGCTTCGCCGATAAACAGCAAAAATCAGGAAAATGTTTTTCCCAGTACACTGGCGAAAGAGGCCGCCGGTTCCGGCTTCATAAAGAGATAGCCCTGTCCCATCAAACAGTTGCGGGCACGGAGAAAACCGGCCTGTTCTTCGGACTCGATCCCTTCGCCGATCACCTGACGGTTCAGGCTCTTGGCCAGCGACAGAATGGCCTCCACCAGCACAATGGTCTCCGGGTCAGAGTGACTGCTGGGAACAAAAGAGCGATCAATCTTGATGCCATTGACCGGCAACCGCTTGAGCACGCTCAGAGAAGAGTGGCCGGTGCCAAAATCATCCAGCCACAAATTGACCCCCAACTCCACCAGATGGTTCAGCATGGACATGGCACGTTCGGCATTTTCTGAGAGAATGTTTTCCGTGATCTCCAGCACCAGAGCCGAGGGGGGCAAGCCGGTGTCCTTGAAAATGTTTTGAATGATCTCTCCCGCCGAAAGGTCGCGACAACGGGTGCAGGAGAGGTTGACCGAGACAAAAAAGTCACTCCCCTCCGTCTGTTGTCGCCACTGGTGGGCCTGGGTGCAGGCGGTGCGGATGGTCCACTCGGTAATCCGGCTGATCATGCCGATCTCTTCAGCCATCGGAATAAAGATGGCCGGGGATATGTTGCCCCGTTTGGGATGCAGCCAACGCAACAGACTCTCTGCCCCGACCACACGGCGGGTCGCCAGATTGACAATGGGTTGATAATGGAGCACCAACTCATTGCGTTCCAGGACATGGTGCAAATCGTTTTCCAACTCCATCCGCTCTTGCGCTTCGGCGTGCATGTCGGGGGTAAAAAAGCAATAACCGTTGCGTCCTGCACTCTTGGCTCGATACATGGCAATGTCGGCATTGCGCAACAACTCGTCCAACGTGTTGGCATCGTCTGGATAGATGGCAATACCGATGGAACCGGAAATCAACACCTCTTGTCCGCAGAGGGTAAAGGGCGCGGCCAACTGTGCCAACACCTCGCTGGCGACCCGTTCGGCAAAGGGCCCCCTGGCCATGTCCGGCAGGATGGCGGTAAATTCGTCCCCACCCATTCGGGCCACCGTATCAGACTGCCGCAAACAGCCCTGAACGCGGCTGGCTACATGGCGCAACAGGTCATCGCCGGCGGCATGCCCCAGGGTGTCGTTGACCCATTTGAACCGGTCAAGATCAATAAACATCAATGCCACACGATGATTCTGACGCTGGGCCCGGACCACCTCGCGTTGTAAACGGTCCAGGAACAGGGTGCGGTTGGGCAATCCGGTCAGGTTGTCATAGTTGGCCTGATAGCGGATATGATCCTCACGCTGTTTGCGTTGGGAGATGTCTTTTGCAATGGTGCAATAGGTGGCCTCCTCCTGGGAGGGCAACAAGGTTGTGACCGTCTCCAGGGTGGCCTCTTTGTCGTTGGCCTGAATGACGGTCAACTCGGCGGGAATGCCTCCCGGCTCATCGGGTTTCAGGCCCGCAATCGACTGCTCAATCCGTTTCCAGGACTCGGGTTGAAAATAGCTGAGCAGTGGCCGATTCTCGAGGGAGTCGGCGTTTTCCAAACCAAAAATACGCCGCATCTCCCGGTTGGCATACAGGATGACTCCTGCCCGATGGAGCAGCACACCCGTCGGCAATGTTTCCATTAACTGCAGGCAGTTGGGGAATGTAGCACCCTGTTCAGCGTTTGAATCCATTCTCACAATCGCTCTTTCCGTTTGTTTGTCATCAATCTGATCCGTTGCTCTGCTGACAACGGGGTGAATGGCTCTGGTTGATTGCAACCCTTGTTGTGGCCAGAGGCCGTTGTTGCGACCCGTCGGCGGCCCTGTACTCAGGATCCGGCCATTATAATCGGAACTGGATGTTTTTGATAGATTAATATTTTTCCTCACCGACAAAAACGACATCCAGATCGGGCCAGACAGGCTTGACGCTGGCCAATATCTCCGCCACCGACCGCAGGGCATCCTGGTGTTCTTCCCAGGCAACCAGGGCCTGTTCCGTTGCCATGCCAAAGAGAGGCCACTCCCCCACATCGTCCAGGTAGCTTTTGGCCAGGGCAAAGGCCCAGAACGGCAACGCCTCTTGCCTGTCCAGGTAGGCGGTCAAGCGCACCTTGTGTGGAACCTCGCCGCTCTCCGTGATGACCACCCAACGGGCTTGCGGCGACTCCACCAGGGCGGCCAACTGCTCCGGCGGCATTGTACGTGCAATGGCCAGCCAGCGGGCCAGTTGGGCCTCCGGGGGCAACGGGGTGGGCGCGGAGGAGGGGGGTGTCAAAGGTTCTGTCATGGGCCTGGTCACGGGTTGTCTCAAAGAGGGCGTGTTGTCTGTTCTGGCAAACAGCGGGCCAACAACGCTTTCAAACTTTCCAGTTGGACCGGTTTGCTCAATACATCATCCATGCCAAACTCCAGACAGCGTTCCTGCTCCCCCCTGACCGTTCTGGCCACCATGCCGATGATGGGAATGTGGGGTTGATTATTGGAAAGATTGCGGATGCTTTGGGCTGCCTGATAGCCATCCATCACCGGCATATGGCAATCCATCAGTATCAAGGAACAGCTTTCTCTCCGCATGAAGGAGACCGCTTCCCTGCCATTGGCCACCGTATGGACCGCATAACCTAATCTATGTAATTGAATCTGCAATGCTTTCTGAATAACGGCATTGTCCTCTGCCAGCAGGATGCGGTGATCGATGGCTGGGGCGGTTACGGGAGCACGACTCGGATGGGGCGTGGCGTGTCGAATTTGTGGCAGCGCGGAGGCCTGTGCAGACGCGGGGTAAGGCCGGGCATCGGCCACCGGGCTCTGCAGATCCTGCTCAGACTCCGACTGCACCAGAACCAGCAGTGATTCCAACAACCGGTCCCGTTGCACCGGCTTGGGCAGAATGACGCAGTAGCCGGCCTGCCGGGCATCTTCCAGATATTTTTTGTCATCCTCTCCGGTCAATAACAGAAAGCGAACCGGCGGCAGTTCAGGATTCTGGCTGAGGGCACGCACCATGGCAAAATGCTCTATGATGGGCGTATTGTCGGCCTGCCTGGGATGGGAAACCAGCACCAGATGACAGGGGATGCCGGTCGCCGCCTCCTGCTTCAGGTAGGCCAAAATCTCCTCTGCACTCTCTACCGAGGTGGCCTTCATTTTCCAGTGCAACAGCTCATTCAGCAGCACCGTCTGGCTGGTTTGCTGGGGATCAACGATCAAAATCTTGACTCCTTGCAGACTCGTGCTGGTCAGCGTAACGCGGGAGTCCATCTCTGCCGTACTGGTTCGGGCCAGGGGAATGGAAAACCAGAACAGGGAGCCTTTCTCCTTGCGGCCTTCATAGCCAATCTGGCCTCCCATCAACTCGACCAGGCGACTGGCGATGGAGAGTCCCAGACCGGTGCCCCCATACGGCCGGGTGCTGGAACCATCCACCTGGACAAAGGGCTGAAACAGGCGGTGTTGGTCGGCTTTGGAGATGCCGATACCGGTGTCGGTGACGGAATAGCGCAGTGTTACCTGACTCTTGGTCTTTTTTTCCATCCGTACCCGGATGGAGACCTCCCCCTTTTTGGTAAACTTGACCGCATTGCCCACCAGGTTGAGCAAAACCTGCCGAATGCGGGCCGGATCTCCCAACAGCAGAGGGGGGATCCGATTGGAATGGTCAAGCTGGAGCTGAATGTTTTTCCCCTGTGCCTGGGGCATGACCAGCCCGGCCACCTCTTCCACAATCTTGGCGGGCCGAAACTCCTCGGAGCGAATCTCCAATTTGCCGGACTCAATGCGGGAAAAATCCAAAATATCATTCACAATGGTCAACAAGGCCTGGGCCGAGTCCCGCGCGGCAGTGGAGAGTTCCCGCTGCTCCTTGTTGAGCTTGCTGTCAAGCAACAGCGCGTTCAGGCCAATGATGCCATGAATGGGGGTGCGAATTTCATGGCTCATGTTGGATAAAAATTCCGCCTTCAAACGGGCCGTCTCCAGGGCAATATCCTGGGCCTGTTTGATCTCCCGCGCCAGATCCTGATGGCTGGCCAACTCCTTGAAAACGGTGACACTGCCCACCATATGGCCATTTTCCCACAGCGGTGAAACGGTCATGGAGACCGGCAACAACCGACCGTCACGGTGCACAAAGGTATCGTTTTCGACATGATATACTTGGCCATCCTGGATGGTCTTATGGGCCGGGCAGGACTCCAGGGGTACCAGAGGTGCCGTCTTGCTCTGATAGTGAATCTTGAAGTGGGCGACGCTGCCCAGCAACTCTTCCCGTTTCCAACCGAGGATGCGCTCCCCCGCGCTATTCAGGAATGTCAGCCGACCGCCATTGTCCAGGGTGAACAACCCCTCATCCAAAAAGTGGGTAATCTGCTCCAGCAGGTTGCCGGACCCCGTCAAGGAGAGAACGCGCGCCGCAGCGGTGGGATTATCCGGTGTCATCTTCATGCTCTTTGAGTATCTTTATGGAGCGTTCAAAAGCGATGAGAGAAGGTTTTTCTCCAGGGACAGAGCGACAGGCCGACTTGCAACCGTCCGCTGATTCCTTCCGCCTTGACAGCGAAGTGAAGCAAAAAACAGGCCAATCTCCTTGTTTCCCGCACCACAAAACAGGGTGCCGCCTTTTCCAACAGCGACAGGGGGAACAATCGGGTGAAGAGGAGGGGCCAGAGGTCCGGTTCCCGTATGCAGGAAGATTTCGACCCGACCATCCCCACCAGGGGGTCGACGGGAGAGTATCAGATCAGGTTGTGTTTCCTCAGTTTGTCCAGCAGTACATCCTGGGTGACCGGCTTGGTGATATAGCCGTTACACTTGCCTTTGAAATAGGACTCCACCAGATGCTTGGGGTCATCCAACGAAGTCTGCATGATGATGAAAGAGTAGTCCTTCGTATTGAGGGAGGCTCCATAAATCTCTTTTTCCATCCGGCGTATCTCCCGCAAGGCCTCCTGGCCATCCATGTTGGGCATCATGATGTCCAACAGGACCAGATCAAACGGCTCGCCGTCCGCCAGGTGCTGTTTGAAGAGTGCCACCGCCTCCAGTCCGTCTTCCGCCATTACGCAACTGCAATAGGGCTGCAAAATATATTTCAGCAACTCTCGGTTGGCAAACTCATCATCCGCAATCAAGGTTTTCATGTTGGTCCCCAGGAGCATGGTGGATAAAAACACCCATCGGCCAGCCAAGATAACGACTGCCCTGTCATTTGTCAACCAGGTTCAAAATATTGTCCACCCGACCATGCAAAGTGTGGGCCACTATTCTGAGTTGCGACAATTCACTGAAATTTTCATCCGAATAGAGATTTTCGTTGGCCAATATCTTTGCCCGGGCGTTGAGGATATATTGGACATCCCTGGGGGCGCGATCCAGAACCGCGTTGCCCTCATTCAAGGCGCGCAATTTTTGCTGTGGCAGTGGCCGCTGTCTGCGCAAAGCAAGGCTTAAAATATTGATCTTGACCAACATCTGGTTGATGCTGTCACAGAGATCCTTGATCTCGATCACCGCATGCTTGATCGTCGCGATAATGGTCTCTTCCACCGTTTTTGCCCGTTGGGCAGCCTCTTTGGCGTTTTCCATCAGCGTGTGGATGCGCTCATAAAACTGGGAAATATCCCCCCCGGCTGCCAGCAGACCCGCCAGTTCCGGGTTGTTTTGGGTCTGCAGGGCATTGGCCGGTGTGCCGTCGCCGAGCAGATGCGAGACGCAGGCCCCCCACATGCCCAAAGACTCCTTTTCCAAAGCCCGAAACTGCTCCTTTAATTCCGCCGTGCCCTCGATGCCATGGATGGCACACTGCTCCGGAAAACGTCTGCAAATCTCCTCCAGGGGCTCCAGGGTCTCCTGAATGACCGGCAGTGTATTGGTCATCACCTTTTTCAGCATCTTGACAAAATCGGGAATAAAATCGTGCAGGGTATCCAAATCTTCCAGTGAATCTTCGCGGACGGAAGAGATGGAGATGATCCAATTGCGGCGGGTATGCGGAAACCGGGGGAAGGGCTCCCGGAAGGCGCGTTCCAGGATGAGTTCCGCCCAGTCGGATAATATATGCCGGGGCAGGTTGGCGGGATCAGCAGCGGCTTCGGCCAGCTTGGGCGTCGGGGAGGGCTGCTCACTGGCGGCTTTCTGTATCATGGCCGTCCATTGATCCACCTCCACCTCCGGGCGACGGCCAGGCAAGGTGAAAGAGATGCGCCCCAGTTGGGTGGCCACTTGCTGGCGCAACCGGGAGAGCAGCCCGGTGACTGGAGGGCTCTCCTCCAACCCCTCTTCCGGTTCCGGTTCACCACACCCATCGCCGCCGAGTCGCCTTAATTCGGCGGAAAATTGTTCCTTGTCCAGAGCCTGCCCCGCTTCTGTCTTGAGGTAATAGCCCAGGAATGTTTCCGTGTCCAGAAGTTGCTGGGCCTTTTTGCCGTAGGGCAGGCCGGGAAAAAGCTGCTGGATGAACAGGGGAAAATAGTAGGATTTTTGTGTCAGGAAGGTCTCGATGGCACCCGCACGGGCATTGTATCCCATCGTATGGAGGGTATGGGGCTGGACAAACAGGCCACGCAACCATGCCCGACGCTGATCCACCGTTCGGTGATCCTTGATATCCTTGACGCTGGTATCAATCCCCTCCAATACCTTGTAGAAGGCATTGCGTACCCCCGTTTCGTTGGGGAAGGTCAAGCCATGAAAGGTCTGCTGGATGACCGGGCGGTAAAAAAATGATTTGGCCAGCTCCACAAAGGCATCTTCCCACTCCTTCATGTAGTTCAGCAACTCATCGGCCATCTGGGCATCGGTTCGTCCCTGACGGGCGGCACTGTAGCCAAACAGCAACAGCGGCAGCAGGTCAATGGCAAAAGAGAGCAGTAAGATCAAGGCCAACACCAGGTTGCCACGGGGCTGGCCATAGTGGTCGTTCAGGAAGGCGGTCAAGGCAGCAAAACTTTGCTGGTCCGGTCGCTGTACGGCAGCCGGCAAATTTTCCCAGGGGACATCCAACTGTTCGGAGAGATGGTTGATGATGCGCAGGCTGTTCAGGTGGGCTTCGGAGGATTTGTCTATCTGGATCAAAAATTTTATATAACGTTCCGCCAGAGCATCCAGCGATTGTACCACCTGATCAAATTTGGCCCGGTTGGCCTGCAGTGCGGTGATGATCTCCCGAATGTGCAGATTGATCTGTTTGGTGTCAAAGGCATAAATCTTTTGCATGGTTGGCAGGGAGAGTGCGCCCACCTGCATCAGGCGGTCCAAGGCAGCCAGATGTTGCTGAATGGTGGCCGCACTCTTTTCCAGATCGGCGGTATAGAGGGCGGCGATGGTTTGCAACCGTTGCCGGACGGGTTGGTCAAACGGAATGCCGGACTCCTGCAACTGCTGGTCCATGCTGCGTGAAAACTGAATATTGCGGAAGCTGTGGGCAATATCATTGCTGCCCGGGACAAATCCACCGTTGACGACAAAATATTTGGCAAAGTAGCGGGGGCCCTTGCGGGGATCTCTGCCGGTCAGTTCGTTATCGGGAACCACCTCAAAGCCCTTTGCCACCTCATCCACGGCGGTTTGCAGCTGGGCCTGAAAACCATACAGGGAGAGAGGTCTGTTTGACCCGGTGGCGGCTGTACCCAACAACTCTCCCACTCGTTGCTGGATCTGCGTCAACTGGGCGGAAAGATGGCCGCCGGTGGAAAACAGAACGGCAATGCTGTCATAGTTGGTCTTGACAGAGAAGAGCGTCAGACAGCAGGCCAGCACAATCCAGCGAGGCTGCACCAGGAAAGCCGCCCGGATGCCTTTGAAAAAAGCCCCCATTTCAGCGGTACCCTGCAGCAGCCTGGCCCGGAAATCCAGAATCACGAATGAGAGGGCGATGGCCCCCAGGGTGGCGAGGGTGATCTGCAACGTCTCCCCCTGGGCCGGGGTGAAATAGTGGTCAAACCACGCGCTACTGTCAGGGCTCTGCAACAGGGCAATCCAGGCCCGATAGCTGGTAAAGGCGGAGACAACAAACAGCAGGATATCCAGAACGGCCTTTGAATGGCGGAACGGGGCCCGGAGGCTGGCCAGCAGCTTGGCGGCGAGGCCACGCTGGCTGGATCCGCTCCAGAGGGTTCGTAACCTTTCCGCCTGGCCAACCGGCTCCGGGGCATTGCTGGTCAACTCTTCCATCAGGGAGCCAAACAGCACCAATGCCCCGCTGAGATTGTGCTTGAAGACAAGTTTTGCCAAGGCATAGAAGGGGTTGCCCTTCAGCAGCGATTCATCGCCATCCTGCAAGGCTTGCCGAAAGGCCTCCAGATGAAAGTTGACCTGCTGTATCCCCTCCGCTTGTCCCCGTACCGCCCGAACCTTGTCGGCAATGTTGTCAAATTTTTTTTTCTGGTCCCCCTGTTGCTTGGCCTCCGTTGCCTCCTTCTCCAGCAGGGTACGCAGGGTATCGACGCTGTTCTGGATGGCCTCCATGGCAGCGGGGCCCGGGTCAAAAAAATTCAGATCCGGCGCGTAAGAGGGATCGTCTGCCCGGGAGTCCACCCCGGGAAAAATAGTGACCGGACCGTGGCCCGTTTTGTCGGCCACGAAACATCTGTCCACGACCACGCCGTAGGTTTCCAGGAGCGGATTTTTGGTTTCTTTGGCATTTTCCATAACAAAAACCCTTAAATGCCGTGGGAGAGCCCAGGGTCACTATTGATTGCGTTGCCGGCGAATTTTGTCGGGGCACAACGACACACCCCTCCAGCGTACAGAGTAGCGCACGGGATGTCAACCGCAAGATGATATGTGCAAACCCCTGTTTTTTAATGGTTAATTAACGTCACCCAGAAAACAGGGGGCCATCACTCCGTCTCTTTGCTGTACCGTTTGCGTTCATGTTCTTTCAGCAACTTTTTGCGCAGACGGATGGAGTGGGGGGTGACCTCCACCAGCTCATCATTGTTGATAAATTCCAGTGCCTGTTCCAGCGAGAGGCGAATCGGCGGGGTCAGAATGATGGCCTCATCGGTGCCAGAGGCCCGCACATTGGTCAACTGCTTGCCGCGCAGAGGGTTGACGACCAGGTCGTTGTTGCGGTTGTGGATGCTGATGATCATCCCCTCGTAGATGGGGGCTCCGGGGCCGATAAAGTGGCGGCCACGCTCTTGCAGGTTCCAGAGGGCAAAGGCGGTGGCCTTGCCCTCTTCCTTGACGATCAGCACCCCGTTCTTGCGCTGTCCCAGCCCGGATGGACAGAGGGGGCCATAATGGTCAAAAACGTGGTACATCAACCCGGTACCAGAGGTGAGGGTGCGGAATTCGGTTTGGAAGCCGATCAGACCCCGGGCCGGAATCATGTAGTCCAGCCGCACCCGACCCTGACCATCCGGCATCATGTCGAGAAAAGAGCCCCGTCGTTGTCCCAGGGCCTCCATGACGGCCCCCTGATAGGCCTCTTCCACGTCGACGGTGAGGGCTTCGTAGGGCTCTTCCTGTTTGCCGTCCCGTTCCCGGACAATCACTTCGGGGCGGGAGACCCCCATTTCAAACCCCTCCCGGCGCATGGTTTCGATCAATACCCCCAGGTGCAGCTCGCCACGACCCGAAACCTTGAATTTGTCGGGATGCTCCGTCTCCTCCACCCGCAGGGCAACATTGTGTTCCAGCTCCCGGAAAAGCCGCTCCCGCAGCTGGCGACTGGTGACAAACTTGCCCTCCTTGCCGGCCAACGGGCTGTCGTTGACCTGAAACATCATGCTGATGGTGGGTTCATCCACCGTCAGGGAGGGGAGGGACTCCACCCCTTCCGGGTGGCAGAGGGTATCGGAGATGCCCAACTTTTCCACCCCGGTAAAGGCGATGATTTCACCTGCCCGCGCCTCCTGCACCTCCACCTTTTCCAGGCCGAGAAAGCCAAAAATTTGCAGAATGCGGGCCGGTCGCTGGCGATTGTCGGGTGAGATCACCGTGATGGGGCTGTTGCTGCGGATGGCACCCCGCTTGATCCGTCCGATGCCGATCAGGCCGACATAGCTGTTATAATCCAGTGCCGACACCTGCATCTGAAACGGACCCTCCGGGTCCACCAGGGGGTGGCTGACCTCCCGGATGATGGTTTCAAACAGGGGGGTCATGTCGGTACCGGGTTGGTCCAGCTCCATGGAGGCATAGCCGGCCAGGGCAGAGGCGTAGACCACGGGAAAGTCCAGTTGCGCATCACTGGCCCCCAGCTTGTCAAACAGCTCGAACGTTTTGTCCAACACCCAATGGGGCCTGGCACTGGGGCGATCAATCTTGTTGATGACCACGATGGGACGAAATCCCATGTCGAAGGCCTTGCGGGTGACAAAGCGGGTTTGCGGCATGGGGCCGTCCACCGCATCCACCAGCAGCAGGACGGAGTCCACCATGGAGAGCACCCGCTCCACCTCACCGCCAAAATCGGCATGGCCAGGGGTATCCACAATATTGATCCGATAATTGCCCCACTGGATGGCGGTGTTTTTGGCCAGGATGGTAATGCCCCGCTCCCGCTCCTGGTCATTGCTGTCCATGATGCGCTCCCGGGCCTCGCCCCGTTGGGAGAGGGTGCCGGACTGTTGCAACAGTTTGTCCACCAGGGTGGTCTTGCCATGATCAACGTGGGCGATAATGGCGATATTGCGCAGATTTTGAATCAAAAGAATGTATCCTTCTTAACCTATTGGGTGTCTTGAATGGTTCCTGAGGCAATTTTTGCCTCCTGCCACAGTGCCTCCAACTGTTCCAGTGTGGCGGTCTCCACCGTTTGTCCGGTCTGGTGCAGGCAGCTCTCCATGTGGCGAAAGCGGTTTTGAAATTTGCGGGTGGCGCGTCGCAAGGTGATTTCTGGATTCAACTGGAGATGGCGGGCCAGGTTGACCAGGGTGAACAGCAGATCTCCCAACTCCTCCTCCACGGCCGCCGCATCCTCTCGCTGCCGGGCCTGCTCCAATTCAGCCAACTCTTCCCGTACTTTATCCATCACTCCGTCGGCGTCCGGCCAATCAAATCCTACCTGGCCCATTTTGCGTTGCACCTTGGCCGCCCACAGCAGGGCGGGCAGGTGGCTGTTGACATCGTCGAAGAGGGATGCGGGGCCACTCTCGCCCCGTTGTGCCCTTTGGGCTGTTTTTTCCTGGCGTTTAATCTCTTCCCAGCGTGCAGGCACCTCGTGGGCGGCTGGCAAACCGGCCTGATCGGCGGTTGCCGACGGAGCAAAGACATGGGGATGGCGGCGGGTCATCTTGCGGGTGACTGTCCGGATCACCTCTTCCAGGGAAAAAAGCGTTTTTTCTTCAGCGATCTGGCTATAAAACACCACGTGGAAGAGCAGATCCCCCAACTCGTCCCGCAGGGCTGCCACCTGGCCGGTCTCCACCGCTTCTGCCACCTCGTAGGCCTCTTCAATGGTATAGGGCAGCAGGGAGTGCCAGCTCTGCTGCTTATCCCACGGGCACCCCGCCGGACCGCGCAGACGGGCCATCAATGCGGCCAATTCCTGTAATGCGTTGCCAACGGTGAGGGGAGTATCCATGCAACCTGCAGGTGGTAGAGTGGGACTGAAAGGGCCGATCAAGCCCGCCATTGTTGCATGAGGGCACGCCACTATTCAATGGGGAAAAATTTGCCGATCGGTTGGCTCAACCCGTCCGCCGGGGTGGGTCGGGGACGCAAAAAATACCGCATCACGATTCGATGAAAGGGTTCCAACGGGTAAGATATTCGCCTGACCTGCGGCATCCTTGCTGCATGGTTGCGATGAGAGGGGGATGAAAACCTTTTCCAACAGGGTGGGTTGACTGGATATTCTGCGGACAGGTGGGGGGATGGAACGCAAAAGCGCGTGCCGCTTTGGGTCTGTGGCATGGGTGTTGCTTCCCAAGAGGGGAGTTTGGACATTTTTTGGAGAATTCTTATGGATAGTGGATTGTTTGCGGCGGTGAATGCTGCCTTGCGGTCGGAGATGCGGTTGGAGCTGTTGGCCAACAATCTGGCCAATGCCAGCACAACCGGCTTCAAGGAGAGTGAAATCACCTTCGATTCCTACATGACCAAGCCGGGTCCGGAGCAGTTTCCGTTGCCGGGCAGCTCATTCATGGGCCTGCATGGTCCCAACTATATTCCCTATCCTTTCAGCAGTCCGGCCACCAATGCCTACAGCGTCACCTATCCCCGGGCGGATGGCACCCACACCAACACCAGCCAGGGGGCTGTCAACAAGACCGGTAATCCCCTGGATGTGGCTTTGGATGGGGAGGGCTATTTTGTCCTGAACACCCCAAATGGACGCCGCTATACCCGGGATGGCTCCTTTGCGGTGAACGCCATCGGTGAGTTGGTCTCCAAAGAGGGGTTTCAGGTGATGAGTGCCAGCGGAGCTCCGTTGACGGTCGGGGATACCCGGGTTGAGATCAGCAGCGATGGCACGGTCGCCAATGCCACCAGCGTGGTGGGTCGTCTGATGCGGGTAAACCTGCCCGCCGCGAGTCTGGAGCGGGCCGGTGGCAACCTGTACCAGGCACCTGCCGGGCAGGAAGCCAATATGGATACAGCCAGGGGTGGTTTTTTGCAGGGATTTTTGGAACAGTCCAATGTCAATGTGGTGCGTGGCATGGCACAGATGATCGAGGTGAACCGGGGTTTTGAGGCCTACATGCAGATGATCAAGGCTCTGGACGGTCTGGATGGACAGGCTGTTCAAATTGGACGCCTCAGCTAGGGGCAGAACGCTTTCAGCGACTGAATTGAGACCATTTCCATGACCGTTTGGTCATGATCGACTACTGGGGAGAACAGGGCACATGATTCGCGCACTTTGGACAGCCGCCACCGGAATGCAGGCACAACAACTGAATATTGATGTGATTTCCAATAACCTGGCCAACGTCAATACCACCGGCTTCAAGCACTCCCGTACCGCATTCCAGGATTTGTTGTATGCCAACTTGCGACCGGCGGGTAGTGAGACCGCTTCGACCGGGACCCAGGTGCCGGCGGGCATCCAGTTGGGACATGGTGTGAAGGCGGTTGCGGTCGCCAAAGAGTTCAACCAGGGCAGCCTGGTTCCCAGCTCCGAAGATCCATTCAATGTGGATCTGGCCATCAGTGGTCACGGTTTTTTCCAGATTGAGCTGCCCAGCGGGGAGATTGCCTATACCCGTGACGGCCATTTCACCATCAGCAAGGATGGCAATATTGTGACCTCGGATGGGTATCCCCTGGTGGGCGGCAATATTTCCATCAATCCGACCCAGCATACGGGTGTGACCATTGGCCCCAGTGGCAACATCGGTCTCTCCACGGTGACGGCTCCCGGTTTTACCGCCGGGGTTTCGCAGGTGGTGTTGGCCCGTTTTGTCAACCCGGCGGGTTTGACCGCCGTCGGCAACAACCTGTTTGTGGAGAGCATTGCCTCCGGGACACCCCAGACCAGCAACCCGGAAGAGAATGGCATGGGTAGCCTCAAACAGCATGTGTTGGAACAGTCCAACGTCAACATGGTTACCGAGATGGTGGACATGATTGCGACCCAGCGGGCCTATGAGGTGGGGACCAAATCCATTCAGACCGCAGACTCCATGTTGGGTCTTGTGGCGCAGCTGAAACGATAGGCATGATAGGCCGACTGGCGATCTGTCTGGGGTTGTTGTGGGGGGGAGTGGTTGTTGGCAGCAGCTCTGCTTGGGCCCAGCAACTCTCTCGCAGCGAGGTGGAGCAGGCGGTGGGCATGCGGTTGGAGATTGCCCTGGAGGAGGCTGGCCGTGGTCTCTTTGTGGCGGCCCTCTCTTCGCCGGCAGAGCTGAAGCTGCCCGATGGGCCGTTGAGCTGGGTGGTGGAGGCCGATGTGGGGGGGTGGGAGCCGGGTCGTCACACGGCTCCGGTTCTGGTGCGGGTGGGGGGAGCGGTCGCGGCCCGGTTGCAGATTGTCGTAACCCTGAAGCAGCGGATACGAACCCCGGTGTTGCAGCGGGATTTCAAGCGCGGTGAATTGATCAAAAGAGAGGATCTGGAGCTGCGGGAGGTGGAGTTGTCTGCACCGCTGGCCGAACGGGTGTCGGATCCGGAGGGGGTCGCAGGCAAGGTGGTTACCCGCAACGTTCAGGCCGGGCAACCTTTGCTGGAAAGGTGGTTGGAACTGCCGTTGGCGGTGGATCGGGGGGACCGGGTGCGGGTCACTTTGATTCGAGGCGGCCTGAGGATTGAGACGACGGGGGTTGCCATGCAGCGGGGTCATGTCGGAGAGTCCATCTCCATTCGCAACACCCAAAGCAAATCGCTGTTTGAAGCACAAATCACCGCTCCGGGTGAAGTACAGGTACGAGGCTGGTAAACACGAGCAAGGGGAATATCATGGATTGCAAAGCACGTTGGGTGGTTGCCGTACTGTTGTTGGCGGTGGGTGTCAGTGGTTGTGGTATGACCAGGGCATCGGCCCGCCCACCGGTTCCCATCTCTGTCATGCGTCCTGTGCCACCGGAGAGCCTGGCACCGAGAAAGGGCTCCATTTGGCAAACCTCGGATCGGAATACCCTCTTTTTGGATAACAAGGCCAGAAATGTGGGGGATATTGTCACTGTTCGGATTATCGAAACCTCCAACGCCAAGAAAGAGGCCAAGACCGGTCTCAACCGGGGCGGGACCAACTCTTTCGGTCTGACCGGTGCGTTGGGTCTTTCCAATATTCTGGGTGCCAAACCCTCCAGTACCATTCTGAACTCCGGCGGTATCACCAATACCAATGACTTCAAGGGGGACGCCAAAACGGAGCGCAACAGCGTGTTGAAGGCGATTGTCTCTTGTGTGGTCACCGAGATTTTGGCCAATGGCAACCTGCGGGTGGAGGGTCGGCAGGATATTACCGTCAACAACGAAAACCAGTTTATTCTGCTCTCCGGTGTGATTCGCCCGGAGGATATCAATCCCCAGAACGAGGTGGCCTCTTCCCAGATGGCGGATGCTCGTATAGAGTATAGTGGCGAGGGGGATGTCAACGATCAACAGAGTCCTTCCTGGCTCAGTCGCATCTTTTCCACCATAAACTGAGTCTGATATTTCCATGAAACCTTCCTCTGTGGTACTCTGCGGGCTGGCGTTGCTGTTGCTGGCTCTGGCCGACGTTTCCCAGGCCGCGCGCCTGAAGGATGTGGTCGATATTGAAGGGGTTCGGGAGAATCCGCTGACCGGCTTTGGCATGGTGGTGGGTTTGAACGGCACCGGAGATTCCAGTGCGGCCTTCACCGGCCAGTCGCTGACCATGATGTTGGAGCGGATGGGTATCTCCACCCCGCAGGGAGTCAAGGTAAAAAATATCGCTTCGGTGATGGTTACTGCTTCGTTGCCGCCCTTTGCGCGCCAGGGGGGCAAGCTGGATGTCACCCTCTCCTCGCTGGGGGATGCCAAAAGCCTGCAGGGGGGTACCCTGATCCTGACCCCGCTGAAAGGGGCGGATGGGCGCATTTATGCCGTGGCGCAAGGGCCTGTCTCCATTGGCGGTTTTGCAGCGGAGGGGGCGGCCCAGTCGGTGCAAAAAAACCATCCCACCGTTGCCCGCATCGCCGGGGGGGGGATTATCGAGCGGGAGGTCAGCTTTGAGTTGAACCAGGAGTATCAATTGCAGTTGTCCCTGCGCAATCCGGATTTTACCACCGCCAACCGGGTGGTCAAGTCCATCAATGGCCTGTTCGGGGAGCCGTTGGCCACTGCCCGGGATTCTGGCACCATCCAGTTGAACATTCCCCCGACCTATCAGGGAAAAGTGGTGGATTTTGTTGCCCGTTTGGAAAACTTGCAGGTGGATCCCGATCAGGCGGCCAAAATTGTGGTCAACGAGCGCACCGGGACCATTGTCATGGGTGAAAATGTGCGGGTTTCCACGGTGGCCCTGGCGCATGGGGGGTTGAGCATCAAGATCACCGAGTCGCCTCAGGTCAGTCAGCCCAATGCCAGGAGTGGGGGGTCGACGGTTGTGACGCCCAAGACCGACATCGTGGCAAAGGAGCAGGAGGGCAAGGTGTTGGAGATGGAGTCGGGTGTCACCCTGGGTGAGTTGGTACGTGGGTTGAACGCGATTGGCGTGACGCCGCGTGATTTGATCGCCATTTTGCAATCCATCAAGGCGGCCGGTGCCTTGCAGGCGGATCTGGAGATTTTATGAGCGATATTCCTGCTATCGGCGGTACGGCCCTGCCGCCGCCGGTTTCCCTTTCCACGGCGGATCAAAAACGGTTGCAGGGGGCGGCCACCGAGTTTGAGGCAATGTTTATCAAACAAATGTTGACCGCCATGCGCAAAACCATCCCCAAGGCCCTGCCGGGGGAGGTGCCTTTGATCAAAGAAAGCGAGGGAGAAAAAATTTTCCGTGACTTGCTGGATGGTGAGTATGCTAAAGTGATGAGCCAGAGAAAAAATGGTTTGGGCTTGAAAGAGGCCCTGCTGAAATATCTGGCGAATCAGACAGGACAGGCAAAAACAGACCCTCAAGCCGATATGGCGCGGTTGCAAGCCCAGTCAAGTACACTCAGCGCGTTGAGTCAGATGCCGGCCAGCAGGGGGCTCGGAAAAGAGTAGACTCAAAACGCGGATTTTTTTGATCTGTTGGGGCAGTTCGCGGTCAGTCGATCACCTGGAGGGGATGTCGTCCGGTCACACTACGGCGTGAGAAGGAAACGCATTCCATCATGGTTACCAGAATAAAAAGCGTTACAGTCGGCAAGTTGGGACGGATTGCCGGGCAGCGTGCCCCCAAGAGTGATTCGGGTGCCTCGGCGGCGGTCTCTTCTGCACCTCGCAGCGACGATGTGGTCTTTTCGTCCGATGCCCGTGTCATCGCCAAAGTGGATGAGGTGGTCAGCCAGGCTCCCGATATTCGCATGGAGTTGGTGGGGCCCATCCGCGAGGCTCTGATGGCCGGGCGGTATCATGTCTCCAGTTTGGATGTTGCAGACAAAATTTTGCGCCAGGTCCTCATGGATCGCAAAAAATCGCTATAATGGATAAACCAAGTATTGTGGCATATCGGGTTGACTAATGGCCGATTCGGGTAATGATCTCTTCGCGGAGGATCTGCGCCAACTGCGGCAAATTCTGGAGCCGTTGGTGCAGCAGTTTACCCTGTTGGAGGGGATGTTGCGCCGGGAGCAGGAGGCGTTGCGCAGGCGGGATGTCGAAACCTTGGAATCGCTCTCCAGCCAGATTGCCGAGCAGTTGACCAGGATACGTGCCATAGACCAGTTGCGGCAGCGGGTGACCACCCAGTTGGGCAAGCGGTTGGGGTTGCCCCCCACCGGGATGACCTTGGAGACGTTGGACAAGGCGATGGGTGGCAAGACAGGTTTGCAAGAGATACGGACTCAACTACGTCAAAGCATCCACCAGGCGGATGCTGTCAATCGAGAGAATCAGGCTGTTTTTACCGGGGTATTGGCGGCTACCGACTCCATATTGGCCGCTTTGCAGGGGGGTGTATCCGGTTCTTCCGCCTCCTACAATCGTCTAGGTTCACGACGGACGGGTTCCCGCTTTAATCTATTGTCCAAACAGTTATAGCTTTGATCGCTCTGGCTGGCAGGGTTATGGCGGCTTGTGGGCTCTTTTTTGTGGAGTTTTTATAGGGATATTGGGGGGGGCATGTTAATTCTAACAAGACGTATCGGTGAGAGCCTGAACATCGGGGAAGAGATCAAGATCACCTTGTTGGGGATCAAGGGCAACCAGGTGCGTATCGGTATCGATGCGCCTCGGGATGTGGAGGTGCATCGGGAAGAGATCTATGACAAGATCAAGCGGGAGACCCGCAAGGCCAATCTGAAAACATCGGATGCGGTGTTGGAGCAGGCTTCCCGTATCCTTTCCGGCTCCCAATAGAGCCGGTTTTGCGCGGATGGATGGGGGGGAGCGTTGCCGCCTCGCCTCTTTTTTTATTATATAAGTTTTTAGTGGCGCAAAACGATTGCACCCCTCTGGGGAGCGTCACGCTCCCCAGAGGGGTGCAGAGGCAAAGCCCCATATGCACTAACGTGGTTGTGGTCTTTCTTTAAACAATTGCAGGGGTCCGGGGACCGTCACGGTCCCCGGTGGGGTGCAGGGGCAAAGCCCCTGCATGAACGGCGCGTTTTCCCAAAGCAAATTTTCGCAGAAAATTTGCGCAACGCGCCCAAAACCTGCCCCGCAGGGGCAGACTCCTGGAGGGCGGCAGCCCGACGCGCACGGTTATGTTATTGACAATGTTTGGATAAGAAAGCAGAACGTTCGGATATTACGCTTTATTGTATGACGCTTTAATTGTTTGATACCAGGCCAGGATCGGTTTTTTTTCCAAGCCAAGTGACCTTTTGCCCGCTCTTGGTCGGGCTGCCGCCCTCCAGGAGTGCCCCTGCGGGGCGTTTTGGGCGCGCTGCGCCCATTTGCTGCGCAAATGGGCTTTTGGGAAAGCGCGCCCGTTACATGCAGGGGCTTTGCCCCTGCACCCTACTGGGGAGCGTGACG
>PEAG01000007.1:75000-76692 GCA_002753505.1 Magnetococcales bacterium HCHbin5
TCAATATTCCAGTACCGTTTATAGTTGCGATGGGGGGACGGAGAAGGGTAGGCCTACCGGGCGGTGGTTGTCCCGGATTAAGCGTGTAGGCGTGGCACCACAGGCAAATCCGTGGTGTCGTCAAGCCAAGGCGTGATGACGAGTCTGCTTGCAGACGAAGTGGTTGATCCCATGCTCCCAAGAAAAGCCTCTAAGCTTCAGACTATAGGCGACCGTACCCCAAACCGACACAGGTGGGTAGGAAGAGAATTCCAAGGTGAGTGAGAGAACTCGGGTGAAGGAACTCGGCAAAATAGCCCCGTAACTTCGGGAAAAGGGGCGCCCCTGGTTGTGAGACGACTTGCTCGTGCAGCGACTGGGGGCCGCAGTGAATTGGGGGGAGCGACTGTTTACCAAAAACACAGGACTCTGCGAAGTCGCAAGACGAAGTATAGGGTCTGACGCCTGCCCGGTGCCGGAAGGTTAAGAGGAGAAGTGCAAGCTTTGAATTGAAGCCCCGGTAAACGGCGGCCGTAACTATAACGGTCCTAAGGTAGCGAAATTCCTTGTCGGGTAAGTTCCGACCTGCACGAATGGCGTAACGACTTCCCCACTGTCTCCATCCGAGACTCAGCGAAATTGAATTTGCTGTGAAGATGCAGCATACCCGCGGCAAGACGGAAAGACCCCGTGAACCTTTACTATAGCTTTGTATTGGCACTAGAAACAGTTTGTGTAGGATAGGTGGGAGACGTTGATCGGGAGGCGCTAGCCTTTCAGGAGTCGTCCTTGAAATACCACCCTGATTGTTTTTGGTGTCTAACCACGACCCGTTATCCGGGTTTGGGACAGTGCATGGTGGGTAGTTTGGCTGGGGCGGTCGCCTCCTAAAGAGTAACGGAGGCGCACAATGGTTCGCTCAGGTTGGTCGGACATCAACCGTAGAGTGCAAAGGCAAAAGCGAGCCTGACTGCGAGACAGACATGTCGAGCAGGGACGAAAGTCGGTCTTAGTGATCCGGCGATCCCAAGTGGAAGGGTCGTCGCTCAACGGATAAAAGGTACTCCGGGGATAACAGGCTGATCTCCCCCAAGAGTTCACATCGACGGGGAGGTTTGGCACCTCGATGTCGGCTCATCGCATCCTGGGGCTGTAGTAGGTCCCAAGGGTTTGGCTGTTCGCCAATTAAAGCGGTACGCGAGCTGGGTTCAGAACGTCGTGAGACAGTTCGGTCCCTATCTGCCGTGGGCGTTTGGAAAATTGAGAGGATCTGCTCCTAGTACGAGAGGACCGGGGTGGACGTGCCTCTGGTGTTCCGGTTGTCCTGCCAAGGGCATTGCCGGGTAGCTACGCACGGAAGGGATAACCGCTGAAAGCATCTAAGTGGGAAACCCACCTCAAGATGAATTTTCCCCATGAGACTCGTGGTAGACCACCACGTTGATAGGCTGGGTGTGGAAGCGTGGTGACACGTGAAGCTGACCAGTACTAATCAGTCCATTGGCCTTCTTATAACCATCAACGCACATCAATGCCCATTCCACTCAGTTGTCAGAGAAGTGTTACAGAGCATTCTCGTATCTTCCTGGTGGCCATAGCGAGGGAGTCACACCCGATCCCATCCCGAACTCGGTAGTTAAGACCCTCTGCGCCGATGATACTGCATCTCAAGATGTGGGAAAGTAGGACACTGCCAGGAAGTTTTTTTTATAT
>PEAG01000086.1 GCA_002753505.1 Magnetococcales bacterium HCHbin5
CTGCCGCCCTCCAGGAGTGCCCCTGCGGGGCGTTTTGGGCGCGCTGCGCCCATTTGCTGCGCAAATGGGCTTTTGTGAAAGCGCGCCCGTTACATGCAGGGGCTTTGCCCCTGCACCCCACCGGGGACCGTGACGGTCCCCGGACCCCTGCAATTGTTTTAAAAGATTCAGAAAAGCATGGGTAGGGTCATCATCATGTCGGTGCATTGGGTCGCCCCTGAACAGTTTCTTGGAGAGGATGGAGCAACAGATGTTCCGACTCACGCAAATGATGAGGCTCCTTTTTCGGCCTCAGACGCCGCAACGACCGACGCAAGCCCGTTCAGCCTCCGGTCCTGTTGTGGTCTGGAACCTGATCCGGCGTTGCAACCTCAGCTGTCGGCACTGCTACTCGGCCTCCTCGGACAGGGTGTTTCAGGGGGAGTTGAGTACCGGGGAGGTTTGTCGGGTCTTGCAAGAGTTGAAAGATTTTGGTGTGCCCGCCGTGATTCTTTCCGGTGGCGAACCCCTGCTGCGCCCGGATCTGTTCGAGATAGCCGCCCATGCCAAGGCCTTGGGGTTTTATCTGGGCCTTTCCAGCAATGGTACCCTGATGGACCGGGATACCGCCAAAAAAATTGCAGCTGCCGGTTTTGATTATGTAGGGGTCAGCCTGGATGGCTTGCGAGACAAGCATGATCATATGCGGGGCATGGCGGGTGCTTTTGATGAGTCCATCCGTGGCATCCGGCATTGCCGCGAGTGGGGGGTCAAAGCGGGTATCCGTTTCACCCCGACACAAGAAAACATCGCCGATTTGCCGGAACTTTTCACGCTCATGGCACAGGAGTCCATCGACCGGTTTTATCTTTCCCACTGGAATTATGCGGGTCGGGGCAACGCCAACCGGGCAGAGGATAGTACCCACAGGGCCACCCGGGATCTGGTGACATTTTTGTTCCGGCAGGCCTGGGAGGATGTGGAACAGGGGGGGAGTCGGGAATTTGTGACCGGCAACAACGATGCGGACGGCGTTTTGTTTCTTTTCTGGGTTCGGCAACATTTCCCGGAAAAATATCCGGTGGCTGAACAACTGTTGCACGCATGGGGCGGCAATGCCTCCGGGGTTGGTATCGCCAACATTGACAATCGAGGCCATGTCCACCCGGACATTTTTTGGTGGAACTACTCCCTGGGGGATCTGCGCCAAGCCTCTTTTGCCGACATCTGGGGGGCGACCGACGAACCGTTGCTGGTGGGGCTGCGGCAACGGCCGCGACCGGTCAAAGGGCGTTGTGGTGCCTGCCATTATCTGGCCATTTGCGGCGGCAACACCCGGGTGCGCGCCTACCAACTGAATGAGGATTTTTGGGCAGAGGATCCCGGCTGTTATCTGACCGACGAAGAGATTGGTATCCAACCCCAACAGCACCGTTTTGCACCCAATTCCCTGCTTTAAGGAGGTCATTTTTGGTTCCATGAATGGTTTGTTTGCCTCTTCGCTGATTGTGGTTCCCTTGTTGTTGTCCTGTGTTGGATCCAGTGCACAGGCGGGGGAGAGTTCTGCTGCCGAGCTGTATCAGACCCATTGTGCCGGCTGTCACCAGTCGGAGCGTTTGGGGGGGATGGGACCGGCCCTGCTGCCGGAAAACCTGCAACGTCTGAAACCGTCGCAGGCCCATGAGGTGATTGAAAAGGGGCGTCCGGCCACCCAGATGCCGGCCTACGGGGAGATGCTTTCCAAGGCGGAGATCCAGGCACTGGTGGAGTTGATCTATACCCCGTTGACGCCCATGCCCGTTTGGGGCATGACGGAGATTCAGGCCAGTCGGGTGGAACCGGTACCTTTGGCTGCGCTGCCGGACAAGCCGGTTCATGCGGCCGATCCGTTAAACATGTTTGTTGTGGTCGAACTGGCGGATCACCATGTCACGGTGTTGGATGGCGACCGGTTGGAGCCCATACACCGTTTCAAGAGCCGGTTCGCACTGCATGGGGGGCCTAAATTTTCCCCGGATGGCCGTTTTGTCTATTTTGGTTCCCGGGATGGATGGATCAGCAAGTTTGACATGTTCAGTTTGCAAACGGTGGCCGAGGTTCGGGCGGGCATCAACATGCGCAACGTGGCGGTTTCAGGGGATGGCAATACGGTCATGGCGGCCAACTACCTGCCGCATACCCTGGTGGCGTTGGATGCACATACCTTGCAGCCACTCAAGGTGATTCCGGTGGAAGATCCAAAGACGGGGGTCAGTTCCCGGGTCAGTGCCGTTTATGATGCCTCGCCCCGCAACACCTTTGTGGCCGCGTTGAAGGACATGAAAGAGCTTTGGGAAATATCCTACAATGACAAAGCGAAGCCGATCTATACCGGCTTGATACACAGTTATCAGGTGGAGGGGGGGCATGCCGATGCGGAGGCTGCCCAATTGAAGGGGCCATTTCCGGTACTTCGTATCCAGATAGACGACTATCTGGATGATTTTTTCTTTACCCAGGATTATCGGCATTTGATTGGTGCATCCCGGGATGGGGGCAAAGGGCTGGTTGTCAATCTGGATGTGAGGCGGCGCATTGCCTCAATCGACATCCCTGGCATGCCTCATCTGGGTTCGGGCATTACCTGGAACTGGAACGGTCGAGAGGTGATGGCCACGCCCAACCTGAAGGAGGGGGTGGTCTCTGTCATTGATCTGAAAGATTGGCAGGTGGTCAAGCGGATCGAGACCTCCGGCCCTGGTTTTTTTATGCGCAGTCATGAAAACACCCCGTATGCGTGGGTGGATGTTTTTTTCGGTCCCAATAAGGATCTGGTCCATGTGATTGACAAATCGACTTTGGAGATTGTCAAGACGTTGCGGCCGGCCCCCGGCAAGACCTCGGCCCATGTGGAGTTTACCAAAGATGGCAGGTATGCCCTGTTGAGTATCTGGGATCCCGATGGAGCTGTGGTGGTCTACGACGGCAATACATTGGAGGAGGTCAAACGGATACCCATGAAGCAGCCTTCAGGTAAATATAACGTTTTCAATAAGATCACCCGATCGTCAGGAACCAGCCATTGAGAGGTTGCCCTCCTTAGGGTGCCATTTTTGCAGGGGCCTGGGACCGTAACGGTTCCCAGGCTCCCTGGTCGGTGAGACAACGTCCTACGGAACCGGGGGCACATATTTTGCCGTTGTACCAGCGGGCTCCCTCCAGGGAGGCCTGCTCCAGGCTGGCTCCATGCAGGTTGGCTCCAAACAGGTTGGCCTTGCGCAGATCAGCCCCTGCCAGAACCGCATCTTTGAGAAATGCGCCCACCAGATAGGCCCCCCGCAGGTCGGCATTGCTCAGATCACACCGCGCCAAATTGGCCTGGTCCAGCGAACTTCTTGCCATGCTGGCCCCTGCCAAACGGGCCGCAGCCAGATCGGCTTCATCGAATTGGCTGTTTTCCAAGTTGGCACCGCTCAGATTGGCAGAGGCCAAACGCGATTTATAAAATTTTGCCCCGTTCAGGTTGGCTGCGGACAAATCCGCACCCTCCAGGCGGGCCCCTTGCAGCAGAGCTCCCCGCAGAGAGGCACCCTTGAGATCCGCCTGTCGCAGATCACAATGCACACACCCGTTATGGTTCAGTAATTTTGTCACCATCGCAGGATCAACCGCCGAAGCATCAGACCAAAACGGTGGACCCATACAAAACAGAGCAACAGACAAGAGCGCGCGCGAGATTCCTGCTTTATTCTTCATGATGGTCATAAAGTCTCTATCGCTCGAACATCGTTGACAGATTGGCCGGGTGAATCAATTCAATCCCTTGGAAATAAAGAAATCCCGGTATGCAAAATCAATGACGTTGATATGATGAAACAACCATGTCCACAACTCCGAGCAAAAACTGCTGGTAAAATGGATATTGCGCCCTCTGACATCTCCCTGCACATCGATCAGCTTTTTGACAAAATCATCATGCTGTTTTTTCTGACTCTCATACCCAGGATAGCCATGCTGCAGCATCATCTCTTCTTCCAGACGAAAATGCTCTGTTACAAAGCGGCTGATGCGTGCAAACAGGGCATCGATATGTTTCCAATCCTGTAAAGTGGGCTCTTGAGCGGAAAGCTTGTCCACCAACTCCTGAAACTCAGCCGCATAAGAGGCGAGACGCAAATGCTGCTTATTGAACTCCATCACACCCACGTTTTTAAGCAGGCACTCTTTATCCCGGATTGAGGCATTCAATGGCATGGTACAGACTCCAATATTTGTTTAGTGTGATCCACAGATAGTGATTCCAAAGAGAATCTTGCTGAACGTTTCCCTGTTTGTCGAACTGTTTGATCCGCCATCGGGGATGATAAAATCGGCACCAAGCTCGCCGGACAGCCCGCCAAAGCGTTCGCTCATTTGCTGGAAATGGTATAGAACTTGGTCAATGCCTCCACATCGTTAATTTTGATGGATTGGCCCTCCACAGTGATCAATTCCAGACTGCTTAACTTGTTCAAGAGTCGGGAAAACGTCTCCGGTTGGATGGTAAGACGAGAGGCAATAATACGCTTGGGAGCATCCAGTCTGGTGACGCCCATATTGTCACCGGATGACTTCATGTTTTCCAGCAAAAAATTAACCAGTCGACTGGGGGCACTTTGCAGGCTCAGTTGATCAATCTCTGTCAACTGCCAACGCAACTGCTGGCTCATGTGGGCCAACATGCGGAAGCAGGTTTCATGAGATTCCCGCAGTATATTGAGATAGTGCTGGTTATCAAAGGAGAGAATACGGCTTGTTCGCAAGGCGTCTGCACAGACGGGGTACGTTTTGCTCTCCATGAAGATGACCGCTGAGGCAAACGTTTCACCCGCTCTGATGATTTGAACAATTTTTTCCATCCCTCCCTGGGAGATGCGATACAACTTGACCTGGCCACTGGTCAGGACAAAAAAACGCTCGGCAATGGTTTCCGTATCAAAGATGGTTGTATTTTTTTTCAGATTGACAACCCGCATTTTCTGTTTGACAGCAGCAAACTGCTCGTCCGTCAAGGCGGAAAACAGGGAAATTTTTTTCAAAAGCTTGTCGTCTTTATCTTCTTCGCTCATGGCAGCAACTTCCCCTCTCATTGATTTCTTAAGCACCATATGAGACAATGGCCCCTGCGTGAGAGACCCGGCATGGTACGGTGACGCTGATCTGGCCGAGGAGCAGTCCCCGGAGTTACCAACGAGAGACACCCCTCCCACCCGCAGCAAGGCCTTGTGTGCCCTGCTGTAAGCGTTTCTCGTCGACAACAAACCCCTTGCGGGAATGGCACCGCAGACCTGAATCTCCTGAGGGAGCCTCTCTGGCAAGGGGTCGTACTGCGTCCGCTCGATATGCCAAGAGGTTTTTGCTAACAGCCCGCATTGATCTGTTTTATTCAAATCGAGGGGGCAATGGGCAAACGGGATGAGTTTTTGACTCAAATTGTCGGAATGATGATAGCAAGCAACGCCAGACGCCGATCTTTTCCCCTGGTAGCAGCAACCCGACACCTGCTGAAACTTCCCAATGGGTGCATCGACCCGCGTCCCTGTGGCTGTTTCAATCGTTCTGTCCGCTCATGATACAACACTGGGATGCCCCTATTGCAAGGACAATTTTTTAACAACCGGGTGTGCGTCCGCTGATTGGTTCTATTGTTCTCTTTGCCGCCTGTATCGGTTGAGCAGGCGCATCCACAGGGTAGTGAAAGGTACCGTGCGGGCCTGCAGGCCATTACGGAGTCTCATTTTGGAAAAGGAAGAAAGCAGATGGATTCTCTGGAAAAGCACCATCCCAAGCATTTATTTGATCCAACCCGTGCGGCCTCTCTGTTGGATCCACAGCGGCGTTTGATTGCAGATCCGCTGGAAGTGGTCAAAACAATGGGGATTGTATCGGGCATGCGGGTGGTGGAGTTGGGATGTGGAGCGGGATTTTTTACCCATGCACTGCTGGAAGCGGTTGGTGATGGGGGGCGGGTGGTGGCGTTGGAGCTGCAGGAGGCGATGTTGGCCTTGTTGCAGGAAAGATTGGCAAGCCATCCCCGACTGGAGATTCGCCTGGCAAATCTGCTGGAAAGTGGGTTGGAGACGGGGGGATGGGATGCGGTGTTTGTCGCTTTCACGCTGCATGAGGTGGCCGTGGAGGCCGCCTTGTTGGAAATTCGCCGTATTCTGCGACCCGGTGGTTTGTTGTCCATTCTGGACTGGGGCTATGCCCAGGGTTGCCCGGAGCGGGAACCAGGCCGGAAGGCCGGGCCACCGGAGGCAGAGCGACTCTTGCCGGATCTGCTGAGAAGGCAATTGCGGGAGTCTGGTTGGCGGGAGACGGCATACGGAGAGAGGATGGATGGCTGTCACTATTGGGTCAATGCCCGATGATATGTCGGCTTTGAGCGGTTCTGTCCAATGCCCGCTTTCCGATTTTCACCTGTTTGCCGATCCCCCGTGGAAAAATGTATGGCGTCTTGGGTTTTTTGTTTTACATAGGTTGGTTCCTCCTGATAAACTAACCCCCCGGTGGGTGTGGGGTTTGGTACTTATAAGGTGGGAGGAAGTGAGTTTGTGGGGAAGCAAGGATGGAGGACAGGATACACGTTCCCTGATTATTGTTTTGATTCTGTTGATAATCTTGCTGCTTCAACGCCGGACACGGTCACTTCTCCATGAGCTACGAACTGCAAAAAGATCTCTATTTTTTTGAATGGGACCGGCGTCATCAACTGTTTGCTGCAATTCGCTTGCCCCAGGCCGTGATGTTGGGAGTGGGAGGTGCGCTGTTGTTTGTTGTACGCGACCTTTCCCTCCCCATGCTGCAAAGTTACCCTTTTCTATGTTTTTTCCTTGGCCTGTCGGTAGTCGCCTATTTGGTTAATCTAGTACTCTACGCCACGGTCTTTGTGGGTCAAACCTACAAAATAGTGGGCGATTCCCTTGAAATGTACCAAACCCACGAAGCATGGCGGGCTTATCATCAGGCTATCGCCGATGCGCAGGAGGCCGACGACGACGCACCGTCTAAATCTGCATGGAACGACCTTACTGACAGGGAAAAAAGCCGCTATGCTGATCCGAAAGTTAAGGATATCGATGCCCTTGCTCTGGAGGATTTTTATCGCGATATAGCTCTCAATTTGGCCGAAGCCACCGCATGGAATCAGCGTGTTAATAACGTTTGTTGGAATCGGCTGTCCTGGGGGAACACCATCCTCCTTCCCAACTCTTCCCTGGCCATGGCGATCATCGCCGTGCATTATTTTTTTTCTGTGAGGTAACCAATTGAACAACAATAACGATAAATCCGCCAAGCCTGCGCCAAGTGCGCAGATTTATACGCCGCCGCAGAAGCCGGCGCGCCCCTCTACGCTGGTCGTGCGCAGTGGTGTGATGATCTCTGAGCCGAGCAAGAAGCCACCGCGAGATAAAGGGTAGTTTTTGTTGCAACTGTTGCATTTTTCCGATTGTCACCTGTTTGCCGACCCCCGTGGGAAACTGTATGGCGTGGATGCGGCCCACAGGTTGGCGGCAACGTTGGCGACGGCTCAGACCCAGGCCGCCGCTTGCCAGATGGCCATTATAACGGGCGACCTGACACAGGAGGGAGAGTCGGGAGCCTATGCGTTGGCAGCAGATATGTTTGCCTGTTTAAAGATTCCTGTCTACGCTGTTCCTGGCAATCATGACCGGTCGGCCGGCATGAGAAAGCTGCTGACCGGTCACCCCATTGCCTGCAGGCGTTCGGTTGTTGTAGCAGGGTGGCATTTGATTTTTCTTGATACGACGCTGCCCGATCCACAAGATCCGTCGGGGAGAATAACAGCGAAGGCGTTGTCCGAACTGGAGGCGATGTTAACAGCGCAATCCGGTATGCCAACTCTGATTGCCTTTCACCATCAACCGGTTTGGCTGGATACCCCCTGGATGAACCCAATGGCCTTGGCCAATCCGGCCGATCTGTTCAGGGTTCTGGCACTCCACCCCTGGGTCCGATGTATATTGTTTGGCCATATTCACTACCCATTTGACGGTGAGCATCAGGGCGTTCGTTTGCTCAGTGCCCCTTCCACCTGTGTGCAATTCGCCCGAAAAACCGCACAGCCGGTTTTTGTGACGGACACAACCGGTTATCGTTGGGTGAGACTCTATCCTGACGGCTGTTTGCAAACCGGTGTCGTCTGGGTGTGACTGGTCTGTAAAATCCTTTATTTGATCATCTGCTATCGAGAGACCCATGAACACGATCACAATCATGACAGGGGATATTACCCAACTGGCCGTGGAGGCCATTGTCAACGCAGCCAATGCCTCACTGATGGGGGGCGGTGGTGTGGATGGTGCCATTCATCGTGCCGGTGGGCCGACCATTCTGGAAGAGTGCCGCAATATTCGCCAGACTGTTTACCCGGCGGGTTTGCCCAGTGGGGAGGCGGTGGTTACCGGTGCCGGAAAATTGCCCGCCCGGTTGGTGATCCACACCGCAGGCCCGATCTATCATTCCGATCCCGATCCGGCTGGCAATCTGGCCAGATGTTACCGCCGTTGCCTGCAGTTGGCCCATGCGCATGGTGTCAAAAGCGTGGCTTTTCCTGGCATCAGCACCGGGGTGTACGGTTTTCCCAAAGAGGCCGCAGCCCGGATCGCCATTGAGACTATTCGCACCTTTTTTGCGGAACAACCAGAAGCAGATCTGAGCGTGACCCTGGTGGCCTTCTCGGCCGCAGATGAAAAAATATTGCAAGGCTGTTTGTAACACCCATTTGATTGCGCCTGCTCTCTTTCCGGTGTCGGGCCAACAGAAGAAAGGATAATGCCATACTTGCGTTTTGCTAAAATTCCTTGTAAGCTCACTCTGGGTGGCGGGTGATGTTTTCGGTGTTTTCTCGTCCACATCCAGGCCTTGGCATCGGTAATGCCGTACCGTGTGGGTTGATTAACGCAATTTTAAAAGGGGCGCGACATGTGGAAAGCAGAATACAGTTTGGGCATTGAACCCATCGATGATCAACATCGCCGTCTGTTCGATCTCTTTGGCCAGATGATGGATGCCATCCATCATGACAAAGCGGAAGAGATGATAGACAAAATTTTTGTGCAATTAAGGGGGTATGTCATCAGTCACTTCCGCTTTGAGGAGCGGTTGATGCGGGCGGGTGGTTATGTCGAGCAAGAGGGACACGAAAATTTGCATGACAAAATTCGTGAAAGCTTGTGTGAATTCAGGGCCCGATTCCTGAAGTCCCAGGATGAACAGAGTCGCCACTCTGTTATTGATGAGGTGGTCGTGTTTCTCACCCAATGGTTGACCGGCCACATTCTGGGGGAGGATAAAAAATATGTGCCCTACCTGGATACCCCGGAGGTGAGAAAGCTGGCAGAAAGGTATCGTCACGACGAAGCAGGCTGATATGGCGGGCTATGCATGGGCTTTCATCCCTGTTCTTTTTAAACCATTGCATAGGATTGGGCGTTTCTGGCGCACTGCGCCGATTTCCGGCGGAAATGGGCTTCCGAGGGGGGGGCTTGCTCATTGCATGCAGAGGCTTTGCCCCTGCGTCCCGCCGGGAGCGGTGACGCTTCCCAGGCCTCTGCAATGATTCAGCTCCCTGGACCGTACTGATGACCCGTATCATCATTTTTGCCAAAGCTCCCCAGGCGGGTTTGGCAAAAACCCGGTTGATTCCGCTCCTGGGGGCCGAGGGGGCCGCCAGCCTAGCGCGCCGCATGTTGGATGAGACCCTGAGCAGTGCCAGGAGGGCTCAATTGGGGCCAGTGGAACTGTGCGTGACCCCCCCGCAAACGGACCCCGCCTGGCAAGGGGTCGCCTTGCCGACGGATGTCATGATCACAAACCAGAGTGAGGGGGATCTGGGAGATCGACTGGCCTCAGCCGCCCGGCGGTGCCAGGAAGCGGTCCTGCTGGTTGGGACGGACTGCGTCGAAATCAGCCCAACACTGCTACAGGAAGCGGCAACCGCCTTGGCCACGGTGGATGCCCTCCTGTATCCCACCCTGGATGGAGGGTATGCCCTGTTGGGACTGCGACGGTTCCATCCCAGCCTGTTTACCAACATCGCCTGGAGTACCGCATCTGTGGCAGAAGAGACAGTCAACCGTATTCTACGGCTGGGATGGTCGTTACACCAGGGTGCCGTTCTGCACGATGTGGATAAACCTGAGGATTTGAGTTATTATCGTGCCCGCCTTGCCGGTGACAGCAGCCAGTGACCGGATGGCTGCGCTCGTTCAACCCGCTCTGTTTACCAGCTGCCAGCATATTCGGGGGGAAAGTCCTTGTCTGAGATGGAACAAAGGTCCATTTTTTATCAACTGTTTCGAGTGGTCAGGGTGGCCATTGGTTTGGCTGTTGCTTTTCCGTTTTTGGTGATATTGCTGCCACTATGGTACGTGTATCGCTGGAGTGAGGTGCTGGCTGGACGCCCCAAACCGGATCTGCCCTGGGCGGAAGTTTGGCCCCGCAAGCGACAGGCTGCAGAGCCGCCTTCGACCCGGACGCCAACGGAGTCCAGTCGTGCTGCTGCTGACCCGGCGCAGTTGCCGACGGGATGGACACGCGAGCCGGAGAGCTTTTCGATGGCCCAAAGCCCCATCCCACTGCCAGCGATAGGGGGAGTCGCCCTGGTGACAGGAGGGGCGCGTCATCTGGGGGCGGCGATTTGCCAGGATCTGGCGACGCTGGGTTATCGGGTGGCGGTGGTTTATCACCATTCAGCCGCCGAAGCCGAGGCGGTGGTGGCGGCTATTGAGGCCAAAGGTGGGGTTGCCCGGGCCTTTGTGCTGGATCAGGGTGATCCGACCCAGTGCATCCAGTTGTTGCAGGCGGTGGAGCAGTTGTGGGGGGTGCCGGATCTGTTGATCAACAATGCCAGTCTGTTTGCGCCAACCAGGCTGGCCGAGGCCAGTTGGGAGGGGTTGGAGCTGCTCAATCGGGTCAATTTGCAGGGGCCCATGTGGTTGGCGATGCGGTTGGGAGAGCGGCTGCAAAAGCGGCTGGAGCAGGGAGGGGCAGGGGGGCAAATCATTCAAATTTGTGACATCTGGGGCGAGCGACCCCTGGCGGGGTATACGGCCTACAGTGTGAGCAAAGCGGGTTTGATCATGGCAACCCAGGCGTTGGCGCGTGAGTTGGCACCCATGGTACGGGTCAACGGCATTGCCCCCGGCGCGGTTTTGCCCAAGATGGGGGAGGAAAATTTTCAAAAAATGCTGTCTCTCACCCCGTTGGCCCGTTACGCGGGGCCGGAGGCTGTTTTGAATGCCATCCGTTATCTGTTGACCGCTTCGTTTGTAACCGGAGAGATATTGCATGTGGATGGTGGACGGCGGTTGTTGTAGCAGAGTGGGGCCTCTTTTTGTGGCGAGCAGGCCCGTTGTCCCGCTTCCCACAGGAGGATTCCGTCCGGCAGGGGCACGCGGTCAACCTGCCATCTCCCAACTGCGCCAGCCGGCATGCATGGGAAAATATAATCCCAACTGGATCGGTTGGGGTGCAAGCTGTTGCATCAACAATGCATAACGCTGCATGGGAGCCTGATAACGCAACCGCTCGTTATCCAGAAAGCTGTCCAAGTCCCTGCCTTGATGCCAACTGCTCTTGAAATCGATCACCCACCGCATTCCCTCCTGATCCACAAAGGTGCGATCCAAAACCAGCCGCTGGGGTTTGCCGGCGATCAATCCTGTCAACGCCAGTTCGGATTCGCCCTGCTCGTGCCGGCTGTTGTCCAGAATCCATCGTCCCCGCTCATCGGCCAATGTGTTCAACAAGGCTGTGGCAACCATGCCAGTCGCCATCTCCAACTGCTCCACCGGCACCCCCAGACGATCCAGATGGGCCGTATAGGCGGCATGACGGGCGGCAACCCGCTGGGGCGTCCAGTGTTGGATGCCCTCCTGGATGATGGTATGCAAAAAACGATGGACCACAATACCCACCAGGCGAACCCGTTCCCCCGCCCACTCGAACTCCACCGCCTCTTCGGTTACCACCTGCTCCATCTCCTGCGCCCGCAAAGGGGGCGGGGGCGGGGGCGGGGACCAGTCCAATGCCAGCCGCTGCAACAGTCCGACCGGTCGCTCTGGCGTGGCAACGGCGGGAGGTACGGCGGGGGGGGAGTTGTTGGCAAAGTGGTTCTCTGCGGCGGGCCACAACAGCTCCAGGAAGGAGCCCGCCGCCGGAGGTTGCTCCGGTTTTTTCAGATGACCCAGCAGATGCAACTGCTGCCGGGCCCGGGTGGCGGCCACGTAGAGCAGACGGCCCGATTCAAACGCGCCCTTCCTCTTGTCCGTGTGGCGAATATAGGCATGGATGGGATCCTCCTCCTCCTGATCCACCCGCTTGAGAGGGCCCAATAGCAGCCCGGCTTCATGCTCCATCCAGCTCAACAGCGACTTGTCATCGTGCCGGGAGGTACGCCCCAGACCCGGCAGAATCACCGTGTCAAACTCCAGCCCTTTGGCTTTGTGAATGGTCATCACCATCAACCGGCCATCCGCTTCAGGATCCACTGCGGAATAGAGAGCGGCCACCCGTTTGGCAAAACCGGCCAGGTCAGGCAGGGTACCCCCCCGTTCCACCGCGCCCAGCAGTGCAAAAAATTGTTGGGCATCGGCCAGGCCCTGGGGATGGCAGAGGGTGGCCGGCCCCCCCAACCCTTGCCAGATATGCTCTACCCAGAATCGCAGGCTGCCGGTGCCAGGAAAGGCGTTGCACTGCCGCCGGTAATGAATGGCCTCCGAAAACAGTTCCCGCACCCAGCCCAGACGTTGCGCGCCTTCCGGGCTGAGCCGGGAGCTCTGTTCCGGGGCGACGATGCGCTCCCACAGGGTAAAGGCGGGGGAGGGTTGATGTGCCTCCGTTGTCGTGGCAGGGGTTGAAACCAGTGCGGACAGATCCGCCAGGGAGAGTCCGCACCAGGGGGCCCGCAAGAGGGCCAGCCAGGCGATCCGATCCGCCGGGCAGAGCAGAGCCCGTGTCAGGGAGAAAAGATCCTGAATCACCATGGCGTTGGCCAGCGACTCCAGATCAATGCCCTGGTAGCGCAGCCCGGCCTGAGTCAAGGCAGGCAATATGTGCTGCAAATGGGTCCGGGACCGGACCAGGATGGCGGTCTGATGGTTGGCGGCGTGTGCCTGTAGAGTCAGGGCCACCACCTGGGCCGCCTCTTCCTGGGGAGCATCTGCCTGGAAAGGGTGTACGGTCACGGGCACCCCTTCCCGGTGGGGACGGAAGGGGACCGAAGCATGAAAACGCACGGCCCCGACCCGACTGTCATCCTCTGCCGGCATCAACCGGGGGAAGGTGGCGTTGACCCAGGCCACCAAACCGGCCTGGGAACGAAAGTTGACGCTCAGGGTCAATGGGGTCAGCTGTACCATGCCGATCCCGTTTTGCTGGGTGCGCAAAAAAAGCCCCACATCGGCCTCGCGAAAGCGATAAATGGATTGCATGGGGTCTCCCACCAGAAACAGGGTTCGCCCATCCTGGCCACTCCAACCGGCCGTCAACCGTTCCAGCAGCCGATAATGGCCCTGGGAGGTATCCTGGAACTCATCCACCAGCAGGTGTTTGAGCTGGTAGTCCACCTTCAATGCCAGATTGGAGGGGGCGTCCGGCTCTCCCAACGCAGCTTCCGCCCGCAGGGCAATTTCGGCAAAGTCCACCTCTCCCAGGCTTTGAAACCGCAGGTGCAACTGGGCCACTGCCATGGGCAACAGTTGCAGCAGGGCGTCCAATATTTTCCATTGTGTTTCGGTATACTGTATGGGTGGCAGCAGGCGCAGGGCAGCCAGGCCATCCTGCAGGGTGGTTCGGTCCGAAAATTGTTGGAGCAGTGCCATGGCACGCCCTTTCATCTCTGCAAACAGTCGTTTTTCTGCGGCATGACCGCCTTGGCTGGCGGGTGGAAAACCGATGGAGACGGTGAGCTGTTTGCGCCATTTACCCTCTTTGGTCAACAGGAGATCCGCCAGTCCCAACCACTGTTCCAACTGTTCCGGTTCGGCAGCGGGGAAGGGAAACTCTGCGTGGCAGGTAGTCAATGGGGAGGAGCTTTGGGTGGTGCGCAGATAAGCCCCTGCATAGCTGGCCAGTTGCCAGAGTGCCGCCTTTTCGGACTCCGTCAGATCCTGTGCGACGGCTGCCAGGCCATCCGTGACCACCTGCTGCAAGACATTTTCCAGCAGGGGTCGCAAGGTTGTTGGGTGGGCCTGTTTGCTACCGATGTGGCGCAACCACTGGTCCCGGCGGGCCAGCATGTTGGCCAGCAGCCCTTCCGCCCTTTCCACGTGGTTGTCCAGATGGTCCAACAGGGTGGCAATGGCGGCGGACCAGCGGGTTTTTTCCTTGCCCGTTGCCAGGGTATTGCGGGCGGCCAGGGTGTACTCTTCCTGGGAATTTTCCACAATGTTGAACCGCCCCCCCAGACGGGACAGAACGGGCAATTGGCGGGTGAGGTTGGCACAGAGGGCATCCATGGTCAGCACCCGCAAGCGACCGGGATGGTCCAGCAATTGCCATCCCTGTTGTCTATCCTGTTCCAGCACCTGTTGGCCCAACTGCCAGGTGTGGTGGGCAAAGGTATCGGCTTCGGGGGCGGGGTGGTGTTGAGCGGCTGTTAATGCCTCCACGATGCGGGTTTTCATCTCCGCAGCCGCTTTGCGGGTGAAGGTGATGGCGACCAGCTCTTCGGGTTGTTTGACTCGTTGCAACAGCCGTAAAAATCGTTGGGTCAGCAGTCCGGTTTTGCCAGAGCCGGCGGGAGCCTGGACAATGAAGGAGCGGTTTGGGTCCAGGGCCTGGGTTCGGGCCTGGATGTCCGCCAGGGGTGGGGTGGGATGGGCGTTCATGGGGGTCAACTTATTCAGCAGGTTAAAAAAATGCACACAGGATCAAGGTGACGGCAGCTCCAGGTGGATCGTACGGCGTAACGGCAAAATGAACGCTACGGATGCCTTTCTATCAAAAAAAACCAGGGAAGTCATTAAAATACGTTCTGACTTTGACCATTTGCCTTTCTCATCACCGCCCGAAGTGCTATTGACAAAACTGTATGATATATTCTACAAATCAGGGATGGATGGCAAAGTGTGGGCCTTGATCATCGTTTCGTCCACTGCCACCCCCCATCACGCAGCGAGCAACCGGAGCTGTGAGACTGGCTGAGACCGCCGCTTCGCAGGTCTTGCTGGCAAGTCGATCCTATCCAGCAAA
>PEAG01000087.1 GCA_002753505.1 Magnetococcales bacterium HCHbin5
ACAACAGTTCGTCCGCCAAGGGCTGGCGGATTTTTTCCTTGATGAGCCGTTCCATGGGACGGGCACCGTTTTTTTTGTCGTACCCACGCTCCGCCAACCACTGCCGACCACTCTCCTCCACCGCCAGGGTGACGTTCTGACTGTGCAGATCCCGGTCCAGAATCGCCAGGAACTTGTCCGTGACCTGCAGGATCACCGAGGGTTCCAGATGGGCGAAGGGAACGATGGCATCCAGCCGGTTGCGGAACTCCGGGGAGAAGAGACGGCGGATTTCTTTCATGTCGTCCCCCTCGTGGTCCTGCCTGACAAACCCCATGGAGGAACGGTCCAGATCCTGGGCGCCGGCGTTGGTGGTCATGATCAGGATGACGTTGCGGAAATCGGCCCGTCTGCCATTGTTGTCCGTGAGGCTGCCATGGTCCATCACCTGGAGCAGCAGGTTGAAAATGTCGGGATGGGCCTTTTCCACCTCGTCCAACAGGATGACGGCGTGGGGATTTTTGGTGACCGCCTCGGTGAGCAGACCGGATTGCTCGAAACCCACATAGCCGGGAGGGGCGCCAATGAGACGGGATACGGCATGCCGCTCCATGTATTCGCTCATGTCGAAACGGATGAGATTCACCGCCATTTCCCGCGCCAGCAGACGGGCCAGTTCGGTTTTTCCCACCCCGGTGGGACCAGCCAGCAGGAACGAACCAATGGGTTTTTCCGGGTTGCCCAGACCGGCGCGGGAGAGCTTGAGAGCCTTGCAGACCAGCGCCACGGCGTCGTTCTGTCCGAAGAGGCTCAACAGGATGTTGCGTTCCAGATTTTGCAACAGATCCCGGTCGTCGTGGGAGACGGTGCGGGTGGGGATGCGGGCGATGCGGGCCACCACCTCCTCGATCTCCTTGACGCCGATTTTTTTCTTGCGCCTGGCCACCGGGACGATGCGGGCGGCGGCCCCGGCCTCGTCCAGCACGTCGATGGCCGAATCGGGATGCTTGCGGTCGTGAATGTGACGACCGGACAACTCCGCCGCCACCCGGATGGCCGGGGCGGTGTAGTGGATGCCATGGTGATCCTCGTAACGGCTTTTCAACCCCTTGAGGATCAGAATGGTCTCATCCAGGGATGGCTCGTTGATGTCGATTTTCTGAAAGCGACGGGCCAACGCCTTGTCCTTTTCGAATACCCCCCGGAACTCCTCGAAGGTGGTGGAACCGATGCAGCGCAACGCGCCGTTGGCCAGCAGGGGCTTGAGGAGATTGGAAGCGTCCATGGTGCTGCCACTGGTGGAACCCGCGCCGATGACGGTATGAATCTCGTCGATGAACAAAATGGCGTCGGGAATCTCTTGCAGCCTTTTGAGCACCCCCTTGAGACGCGCCTCGAAATCGCCACGGAATTTGGTGCCGGCCACCAGCGATCCCATATCCAGGGAGTAGATGCTGCTTTCGGCGAGGATCTCCGGGATCTCTCCCTGGGCGATTTTCAAGGCCACACCCTCCGCCAGGTGGGTCTTGCCCACCCCGGCCTCCCCCACGAAGAGGGGATTGTTCTTGCGACGCCGGCAGAGGATCTGAAAGGTTCGGGTGAGTTCCTCCTCCCGACCGATCAGAGGATCGATCTTTCCCTCTCTGGCCAGTCTGGTCAGATCGACGGTATACAAGGCCAGAGGATCTTCCGGTTTGGAGGCGCTGTGGGGCCGGGTCCGTTCGGTCTCCTGCTCGTCGTGCTCATCGTTGGAGTTGTCCGTCCCCGGACTCTCCGTGGAGTTGGTGATGGCGGATTGCACGTCCAGTCGGCTGATGTTCTGGCGTTCCAGAAAATGGACGGCGTGGGACTGCCGCTCGCCAAAGATGGCCACCAGCACATAAGCCCCGGTCACCAGGTCGCGTCCCGCGGCCTGCACCTGATAGACCGCCCGCTGAATCACCCGCTGGAATCCCACGGTCGGGGTGATCTCCAGGGATTCCCCTTCGTGGGTGACGGAGGGGATGTGCACCTTCAGGTGCCCTTCCAGATCCTGGGAAAGCTGCCCCATGTTGCAACCACACTGCAACAGGATCTCCGTGACCTCTGGGTTTTCGGTCAAGGCCAGCAACAGATGCTCCACCGTGGCGTATTGATGACGCCGCTGGTGGGCGGTGCGGATGGCTTTGTTCAGGGAGGTTTCAAGATGTTTGCTGATCATTGTGTCACATTATCACAAGTAAGTTTCAAAGGGATGACCGGAGCAGGGGTGCGGGTCAATTTTTTTCCATCCGGCATTTCAGCGGGTGCTGGTTCTGGCGCGCGTGCTGGTTGACCTGTAAAACTTTTGTTTCAGCGATCTCCCTGGTATACAGGCCACAGACGCCGAATCCTTTGTGATGGACGTTCAACATCACCTGGGTGGCCTCTTCCAGAGATTTGTTGAAGAAACGCATCAGGATATCCACGACGAACTCCATGGGGGTGAAGTCGTCGTTCAGGAGAATCACCTTGAAGAGGTGGGGTTCCTGGAGCCGGGTGTGGTTGTTGATCAGGGTCTCTTCCGAGAGGTCATGCTGACTCATGAATGGTGCCTCGTTTACTCATTTTATTGCAATTTTGGAGAATGATCCTGGTGGAAGGGTTTCATTTTACCCGAATCGACGGGAAGGGCCAACAAAAATGTTTACGAATTTGTCATTGCGGCCCGCAGGAGTTCTTCGGCGTTCTGGCGGGCCGGGGTGGTGATCCGTTCACCGGCGAGCATGCGGGCCAGTTCTTCCACCCGCATGGGCTGCGTCAGGGGGCAGACCGAGATGTGGACACGTCCTTCGTGGGTGGATTTGGTGACTTTCAGGTGTTGTCTGCCCCAGGCCGCCACCTGGGGGGAGTGGGTGACGGCCAGGGTTTGGCGTCTGGTGGCGAGCTGGGCCAGTTTGTTGCCGATGGCCGCGGCGGTGCGTCCGCCCACCCCTACGTCCACCTCGTCGAAAATGAGGGTGGGGATGGTGACCGCGTCGGCCAGCGAGGTTTTCAGTGCCAGCATGATGCGGGAGATCTCCCCGCCGGAGGCCACCAGTTTGAGCGGTTTGAGGGGTTCGCCGGGATTGGCGCTGATCTGGAATTCGGCCTCTTCCAGGCCGTGGGGTCGTGGAGCGCCTTGCAGGGGACGCAGGGCGGTGACGAATCGGACTCCGGGCATGCCGAGTTGGGCGAGATGGGCTTCGGTTTCCTGGGTCAGCCGGGATGTGGCCTGCTTGCGCGAGCGGCTCAGCAGGGTGGCCGAGGCGTCGAAGGAGGCGCGGGCCTGGGCGATCTCCTTGAGGAGGCGTTGTTCGTTGAGATCGATCTGTTCCAGGGTGTCGAGTTCCGCGCGCCATTGATCGGCGAGGGTGGGGAGTTCCTCCGGGGTGCAACGGTGCTTGCGGGCGAGGTTGCGGATGAGGTCGAGGCGTTCTTCCAGATCCGCGAGTTGTTCCGGATCGGTTTCCAGCGAGTCGGCGTAGTGGCGGATGGCTTCGCTGGCATCGTCCAGTTCGTATTGCAGGGAGCGGAGTTGTTCCGCCAGGGTGGTCAGGGTCGGGTCGAGACGCTGGGCGTCTTCCAGCTCGCCCGCGGCGCTGGAGATGAGCTGGGAGGCGGAGTCGCCGGACTCTCCCGCGAGGAGTTCCAGGCTGGCGCGGGCGGCCTCTCCCAGTCGGACGGCGTGGGCCAGGCGGCTGCGACGTTGTTCCAGTTCCTGTGCTTCGCCTGGAGCCATGCCTGCGGTATCGATTTCGTCCAGTTGGTGGGAGAGGAAGGCGCGGCGTTGTTGAGCTTCCCGGGCGCTGAGGCGGAGGGCTTCCAGTTTCCGGTTGTGGGTGTGCCAGGTTTGGCTGTGGAGCGCGGTTTGTCGGGTCAGTTCCGGGTGGTTGGCGAAGGCGTCCAGGATGGTCAGGTGGGTGGACGGGTTGAGCAGGGATTGGTGGTCGTGTTGTCCATGGATATCCACCAGTCCGTCGCCCAGTTGAGCCAGGGTGGTGACCGGGACTGGAGTTTCGTTGATGAAGGCGCGGCTGCGGCCATTCTGGGAGAGGGTGCGGCGCAGGAACAGTTCGTCATCGCCGTGGTCCAGGGCGTGTTCATGGAGCCAGACGCGGGCCGGGTGGTTGTCCGGGAGTTGGAAACGGGCGGTGGACATGGCGTGGTCGCAGCCGGTGCGGATCAGGCCACTATCGGCGCGTGCACCCAGGGCGAGCGCCAGGGCGTCGATCAGGATGGATTTGCCCGCGCCGGTTTCGCCGGTCAGGATGGTGAGTCCCTGGGTGAATTCCAGATCCATTGTTTCGATCAGGGCGATGTTTTCTATGGTGAGTTGGCGCAACATGGGATCACAATCAGCCCCTGATTTTTGTCGGCTTGGTCATGGATGGCCGGATTGTTGGCGGTGAGGTTCTGCATGCCTTCTGTTTGCCATTCTCATGGTGCAAAGGCAAGTCCATTTTTTTGCGGGTTGCCTGTAGAGTAAAGAAAAAAAAATCCTCCACAAAATTTTCTTGACAATCGACTCCATTTCGTCTATCTTCTTCACTTCGATTCGGGGCCATAGCTCAGCTGGGAGAGCGCTTGAATGGCATTCAAGAGGTCGGCGGTTCGATCCCGCCTGGCTCCACCAATTAAAGTTATTAGGAAAGTCTCAAAATCAAAGCCGCCTACCAGGGCGGCTTTTTTTGTGCCTGAAAAGTCCAATGTTTCCAAAGGTTAGCGGACGGAGTTTGAAATTCCTTTTGGTTTTAGCCTGGATCCACGCACACCGAAAACCGCGTTCCTGTTCTCTCTCGTCCAAAATTCTCCAAAACCTGTGGACCAGACGCCTTCTGCTCCACAGCCTGAGGACCAGATATTTTCCCTGCAATATCAAAGAACGCTCTGGTCCACAGCCTCAGGACCAGTTTGATGAGGTACTTGCTTCCAGAGAAACGAGAAAACAGTATCTAACTTTGGTCTGGCTCAGTATGCTGAAACGAATTTTACCCTCCAGAAGGCAAATCGCATCCTTTGACAGAACGCCGCCCGTGGCCACCAGTCGCGCCACGTTCGCGCCGGGTGGTTTGGGTGGCATAGGTGGTCGTCTTGACCAGAGAAACGCCAAGGGTGGCACAGGAAGAAACTACGGAAGGTACAACTCCCCCACCGGTCCCAACGGAAACATGGGGGCCCAGGTGATCTCCCACGGGTGGCCGTCCGGGTCGGCGAAATAGGCGGTGCGCCCACCCCATGGGGTGTCGGTGGCCGGTTGCAACAGGGTGGCTCCCTGGGCCAACACGGTGGACAGTTCCCGGTCTACGTCGTCGCGCAGGGGCACGTTGATGCCCAGGGTGATCCCGCCCGGTATCGGGGCGGCATCCGCTTTCCCTGAATCTCCCAACAGGGACTCCAACGGATAGAGGGCCATGGCCATGGAGCCAGTCTGAAAGAAGCAAACTTGATCGCAACTGGCCGAAGATGCCTTCCAGCCCAGGCTTTCATAAAAAATGCGCGATCTGGGTAAATCACGCACGCCGAGGGTGACAAGTGAAAGACGTTGATCCATGGGGGTTTCCTCAAAATATCAAGTGGGCGCAAGGTCAGGCATCCACCCGCCTCCGCAGTTCCCTGCCAGGCTTGAAGAACGATACCCGCTTTGCGTCTACATGGACCTTTTCCCCTGTCTTGGGATTCCGGCCATCACGGGATTGACGATCTTTGAGTCCAAAACTGCCAAAGCCCCTGAGTTCCACCCGGTCGCCACGGTCCAATGATGCGCCCATGGTGTCAAAGATGGTGTTGACCGCTACATCGGCTTCTTTGAGCGGCATTTCCAATTGCGATGAAATGGCCTTAATCAGCGACGATTTCGTCATGTGCTACCTCTCCCTGGCATGCCAAAAGTTCAAGCTTCATCGTTTATGAATATTGGGCGGACTCACCTGGACACTACCGCCAAAACTCAAGCGTAGCCGCGCCCATCTGATGAGCAATCGAAGAAATGGTAATCCACTAAAGGGGCGTAAGGAAAGGGTAAAGATGCTTGCTTATGCGGAAAAAAAACAGGAAGGATGGGATCGGACGCCGCGATGGCGTCCGGTCCCTGCATGGGGACGATTCAATGCATCCCGATGGCTTGGCGGTAAAGGTCAACCATATTTTCCTGCTCGTCCAATGCTTCCCGCTCCATCTTGCGCATTTTGAGGATCTCACGCATGATTTTGACATCAAAGCCATTGCCCTTGGCTTCCAGGAACACCTCTTTGATACCGTCGGTGATCCCGACCTTCTCCTCTTCCAGACGTTCGATCCGCTCGAAGTACTGGATCAGAACGTCACCGGCGATGCCCTGATAGGTGGTCGGCTTGAAGTCGGCTTGAGCATGAGCTTGTGGCATGAGTCACTCCCTGATATGGTTGAATCGGTTTTAAAATGTCAAAAATGAACGGCGGAATGCGCCGATGCCGATTTCAAGCAAAAAATGTGCCTTGGGATCATTAACGCAGGTGGCATCGGGCATAAGCCAACGTGCCCGACGCCACCGCCGCCGGAGTCATGCCGGTTCCGGGATGCCCCACCGCTCGCGCTGTTCGCTCCAGAGCATCGGAAACGATTTACGCAACTCCTCCCAGGTCATGATGTCCGGTTGCCGCCCATCCAGGATGAGTTCAATGATGTCCGGTGCCAGCAGCGTCAGGCGCAGGATCTTGGCCATGTAGGAGGCATCGGTCTTTTTGTGCTCTGCAAGTTCCCGGACGGAGGCGAATTTCTTTCCCTCCAGGAGCTTCAGCCAGTGATGCGCCCGCACCACCAGTTTGGCCAGACTGTCCTCCCGAGGCTGGACCAGAGCCATTCCCTCCGGAGCGATGATCAATGTGCGCCCGCCGCGCCTGCGCATCTGCATGGGGATGCTGACGATGATCGTGCCGTCCCTGCTCAATTCCGCCTTCATGCCGTTTTCCCCTTTCCGTTATCGTTCCAAAGACCGTTCAGTTCCCTGGCCAGCGTGTTCAGCCCTGTGGCGCGCAAATGCACCTGGACGCCACTCTTTTCCACGTCCACCTTGCTGACGAGGAGTTGCACCAGCCGTTGCTGCTCGACCGGGAATAACTCCTCCCAGACCGGTTCCAACCGCCGCAGGGCCTCGACCACGTCGCGTTCGTTGATCCCTTCCTCCGACTGCCAGGTCTTGACCACCATCTCCGGCGCACTCAACATGGTGCGCATCTGGCCGACCACCACCGCCTCGATCTCCCCGGCAGGCACGGTACGCAGGGGGCAGGTCTCGCGTCCATGCTTGTCCGCGCCATGGCAGACGTAGTAGCGATAGAGCCGCCCCGTCTTGCGGGTGAACGTGGGGCGCATGGCCCGGTCGCAGTGGTGGCACCGGATGATCCCCTTGAGCAAAGATGGGGTCTGCACCCGGACCCGATCCGGGTTGTAATGGTTGTTGTCCGCCATGATGGCATGGACCTGATCCCACAAATCCCGAACGATGATCGCCTCGTGTTCGCCTGCGTACACCTCGCCCTTGTGCGCGATCTCGCCGATGAAGTACTGGTTTTTGAGCAACCGGTACCCATCGCGCTGTTTCCAGGCCGACACGCAAAATTTCGCCCTTCTCGGCGATGAATAGATCTTTGTCCTCGTTCAGGATCCGTACCACCTTCCGCTTGGATATCTCAATGCCAAAATCCGACAGTTGGCAGACGATTCGTGGAATAGTCACTTGGCCTTGATAATTTTGAAAAATAATGAATCGCTGTAATTCTGGTCCAAAGTGGCCGGTCACATGAGGCGGCAAGGGAGCTATGATCGTTTTGCCTTCTGGCGTTTCCCAGCGCTCCCGATGGTAACGGATCACTCGTGGCTTGATTTCAAGATCCTGCACGACATAATTTTCATACCCCTTGAATCTTGATCCTTCAGGCACATCAACAGCCGGAATCGTGAGCACTTCTGACACGGTCAGCTTGGCCAGTGTGCTCGTTCTTCTTTTTCGCGCTTTCGGGGGGCACTTGTCTCCGTCACCATCTCCCTTTTCGGTGGAATTTTCCATACCACTCGGCTTGCTTGGCTTGATACGCGGACGACCCTTGAGGCCTTTCAATCGCGCAATCTCTTCCTTCTGATCAGCCACAGTCTTCTCCAATGCCTCGATTTTATGCAACAGAGAAGTGACCAGAGCGACCCACTTTTCCTGGGTCATGGAATTCAGATCGTAGAGTGGTTTACTAATCCTTGCATTGGATAGCCGACATATGCTATACTCCAAAGCATGGACACGACCGATGATGGGCGCAAGCTGAGTCACAAGACTCTGGAAGAGATTCGTATCCGGGCTGTACGGCAAGTTGAGGCCGGAGAGTCTCCGGAAACGGTCATCAAGGCGTTGGGCTTTCATCGGAGTTGCATTTACGAGTGGATCGCCAAATACCGGGAAGGGGGTGTCGATGCACTCCGTTCCAGACTGGCTCCAGGAAAGACACCCAAATTGAGTGGCAACCACCTGAAATGGCTCTATATCACCATCGTCGGTACAAACCCCCTTCAACTGCGTTTTCCTTTTGCGTTGTGGACTTGTGGGATGGTTCGTGAATTGATCCGGAGGGAATTGGGGGTGGCATTGAGCGAATGCCAGGTTGGTCGTGTGTTGCACAAACTCGGTCTCAGCCCGCAAAAACCGGTGCGCAAGGCGTGGCAGCGCAATGATTCCTGGGTGGATCGCTGGAGGCAAGAGGAATTTCCCGCCATCCAGGCACAGGCCAAACAGGAAGGTGCTAGCATTTTGTTTGCGGATGAATCTGCTGTACGTTCCGATTTCCATGCAGGAACCACCTGGGCACCCATTGGACAGACTCCTATCGTGGAAACCACGGGAGCACGTTTCAAGATCAACCTGATCTCTGCCATTGATGGACGCGGTTCTATGCGTTTCATGACGTTCAAGGAAAATTTCACGGCTGATGTGTTCATCTGTTTTCTCAAACGCCTGATGCACAATGCCGACAAGCCGATCTTTTTGATCGTGGACGGTCATTCCGTTCACCACTCCAGCAAGGTCCGCAAGTACGTTGAGAGTACGGAAGGCAAGTTGGAATTGTTCTTCTTGCCGCCTTATTCACCAAACCTCAATCCGGCTGAACACGTCTGGAACCACCTGAAGAACCACAAAATGGGCAAGACCCCCATTGCCGGACCAAACCAGTTTCTGGCCACAGTACGTTTCTTCATGCACTCTCTACAGCGAATTCCGACCAAAATCGCTGGCTTTTTTCGGCACCCTGAAACCCTCTATGCAGCACCCGTCAATGTCGGCTAACCAATGCATTGATTAGTACCAGAAGAAAGGAAATACCACCATGAAATGGATAACACGCTCTCATGTGCATGTAGACCGGGTAGCTTGCCCCTGGTTGATCTTGCGTTTTATTGACTCAGAGGCCAAATTTCTCTTTGTCCCAAAAAAACATGTTTTAGCCACAGCCAAACAGGAGGATGCCATCTCCTTCGACTCGCCGGGAGCGCAATATCACCATGATGGTGACCTTTGCACCTTTTCTGTATTGATCCGGGAGTTCGAATTAACAGACAAGGCACTGTTGAGACTAGCAAAAATAGTCAACGCTGCCGATACCGGACACCTGGAGCAAGACCCTTTGGCTTGCGGTTTTGAGGCCATTGCCGTCGGGTTTGGGGTACGCTACCCGGACGATGCCGCCAACCTGCAAAAACAATTTGAAGTCTATGACGCGATGTACGCATGGTGCCGTTTGGAGACGATGAAGGAGAGTTGATGCTACATTTCGGTTCTTCCGGTTTTTGCGTACCTGGACCTCCTGGAAGGCGTTTTCGCAGGGCAAACGGGTATCAAGAGCGGCTTGAAGACCGGAGCATAAACGGGCGCTCCACCTTTGAGCGTGGGCCCACCCCATCTCAAAGGTCGTTCGTCCATTTATCTCCCGTCTGGTTTGCCAATGGGCAAAGCCACCCCAGGTACGCTTCCGCCGTAAGAGCCTACATTTCTCTCATCGGCAAGGGGTCGAGTATCAAGGGAGTCTGGAGGCGCACCAGCAAGGATCGCTGTGAGCGGACGGTCCAACCGGTCCCCTTGCAACACCTCCAAATAATGAAAAGGTGGAACATGCGGGTCATCAAGTTCGGAAGCCGCATCGATCACGCCTAATTTGCCGCCTTCGATGTTGGCGCGCATCCAGCTTGTTCTTGTTAAAATATTCCATTGACAGCATATTCTGTGTTATGTATATCTCAATCATTCAGGATGCATCTGCAAGCCTGATCGCTGTCGTTCCAGAAACCTGAACGATCCACCTTGGACAGTGATTTTTCCAGGCAACCCTTAAAAATACGATTGACAGCATATACGATCTAATATATATTAAAATTTTCAGATATGAGGTGCTTATGTTGACTCCTGAAATCCTGATGAAGTCCCTGGTGGACGAGACCCGGTTGCGGTGTGTGATGCTGTTGATGGTGGAGACGGAATTGTGCGTTTGCGAGTTCGGCTATGCGCTGGGTGAGGTGCAACCAAAGATTTCCCGTCATCTCGGAACGTTGCGCGAAAACCATGTCATGCAGGATCGTCGCGCCGGACAGTGGGTGTATTACCGGCTGCACCCGGATCTGCCGCCATGGGCCAAGATCCTGATCCAGGCCGTTGCCCAAGGCGTCGAGGGCGCGGAGATTCACAAAGAGGATCGGGAACGATTGCGGACCATGCCGGATCGACCGGGGCGATGCCATGGAACCGATCATCCATGAGCCAACAAGGTGAAATCACCGCCCGTCGGAACGCGGGCGCGTCTTTGGGATTCTTCGAGCGTCACCTCTCCATCTGGGTGGCGCTCTGCATCGGGGTGGGCATTCTGTTGGGCCATGCGTTGCCCGCGCCTTTCCAGGCCATCGGACGGATGGAAATCGCCCGCGTCAACCTGCCCGTGGCCCTGCTGATCTGGCTGATGATCATCCCCATGCTGCTCAAGATCGACTTCGGGTCGCTCTCGCAGGTGCGGGCGCACTGGAAAGGGATCGGGGTCACCCTGTTCATCAACTGGGGGTCAAGCCCTTTTCCATGGCCCTGCTGGGTTGGATCTTCGTCCGGCATCTTTTTCATCCGTGGTTGCCGGTCGAGCAGATCGACTCCTACATCGCTGGACTGATCATCCTGGCGGCGGCCCCCTGCACCGCCATGGTTTTTGTCTGGAGCCAACTCTGTGATGGGGAACCCCATTTCACTTTGAGTCAGGTGGCCTTGAACGACCTGATCATGATCATCGCCTTCGCCCCCATCGTGGGATTTCTGCTGGGTTTGTCCCATATTGCCGTACCATGGGAGACGTTGTTCCTGTCCGTGGCGCTATTCATCGTGGTGCCGGTGATCGTGGCCCAGGTGTGGCGCATGCGTTTGCTGGCCACCGGTGGTCGAACCGCCCTCGACGCGCTGCTGACCCGGTTGCACCCCCTCTCCCTGACGGCACTGCTCGCCACGCTGGTGCTGCTCTTTGGCTTTCAGGGCGAACAGATCCTGGCGCAACCCCTGGTCATTGGGCTGTTGGCCGTGCCGATCCTGATCCAGGTTTATTGCAACGCGGGTCTGGCCTATCTGCTCTCCCGGAAGTTGCGGGTGGCCCACTGCGTGGCGGCTCCGTCCGCCCTGATCGGTGCCAGCAATTTTTTCGAGTTGGCGGTGGCCACGGCCATCGGGCTGTTCGGATTCGAGTCCGGCGCGGCCCTGGCCACGGTGGTCGGCGTGCTGGTGGAGGTGCCGGTGATGTTGTCGGTGGTGAGAATCACCCAACGCACCCGGCACTGGTATGAAACCATTTCTTAATCATCACTCAAAGTTTGAAGGAGAACGCAACAAATGGCAATCCGTGTGGGTATCAACGGTTTCGGTCGGATGGGACGTTTGGGATTGCGGGCAGCCTGGGGACGCCTGCCGGAGTTGGAATTCGTGCATGTCAACGAAATCCTGGGGGATGCCGCCTGCGCCGCGCATCTGCTGAAATACGACTCGGTTCATGGCAAGTGGGAACAGGATGTGACGACGGATGGCGCGGGGATCACGGTGGACGGCCAACGCATGGGTTTTACCACTTCTCCCGCCATTGGGGGGGTGGACTGGAAAGCGCTGGGGGTGGAGATGGTGCTGGAATGTACCGGCAAGTTCAAGACCATGGCCGCCATGCAACCCTATTTCGATCAGGGGGTGCAAAAGGTCGTGGTGGCCTGTCCGGTGAAAGAACCGCAGGCATTGAACGTGGTGGTGGGGGTCAACGATCATCTTTACGACGCCTCCAGACATCAGGTGGTGCAAAAGGTCGTGGTGGCCTGTCCGGTGAAAGAACCGCAGGCATTGAACGTGGTGGTGGGGGTCAACGATCATCTTTACGACGCCTCCAGACATCAGGTGGTGACCGCGGCCTCCTGCACCACCAACTGTCTGGCCCCGGTGGTCAAGGTCATGCTGGAGAAGATCGGCATCGTCCGGGGCTCCATGACCACCATCCACAACATCACCAACACCCAGACCATCATCGATCTGGGCCACAAGGATCTGCGCCGGGCGCGGGCCAACTCCCTGTCGCTGATCCCCACCTCCACCGGCTCGGCCAAGGCCATCACCCAGATTTTCCCCGAACTCACCGGCAAGATCAACGGGATCGCGGTGCGGGTGCCACTGCTCAACGCTTCGCTCACCGACATGGTGTTCGAGACCCCCCTGTCCACCACGGTGGAAGAGGTCAACGCCCATCTCAAGGAGGCGGCCAACGGGACGCTGCAAGGCATCCTCGGCTACGAGGAGTTGCCATTGGTCTCCATCGACTACAACAACGACACCCGCTCCTCCATCGTGGACGCCCTCTCCACCATGGTGATCGACGGCACCCATGTCAAGATCCTCTCCTGGTACGACAACGAGGTGGGCTACGCCAACCGCCTGGTTGAACTGGCGGCCCAGGTGGCCCGTTCCCTGTAAATCAAGCGTCCCAACCGGGCAGGGGAAGAGAACTCCCCTGCCCATATCCAGACCAAGAGGGGAAAATGACCACAACCGACGCCAACCCAAACAGCCTGGGTTTCAGACTTTACATCATCATAACCCTGGCATACTGGGCCTTTACGCTCACCGATGGCGCGATCCACATGCTGGTGGTGCTGCATTTCCACAATCTGGGATTCAGCCCCATCGCCATCGCCTTTCTGTTCCTCTTCTATGAGATCTTCGGCATCATCACCAACGGTGTCGGGGGGTGGATCGCCACCCGCATCGGCCTGAACCGCACCATGGTGATCGGGGGATTCTTGCAGGTCTGCGCGCTGGGGATGCTGGCCGTGGATCCCTCCTGGCTGTCGGTCTCCTACGTCATGACCGCCATGGCCCTCTCCGGCATCGCCAAGGACTTGAACAAAATGAGCGCCAAGGCCGGAGTCAAACTGGTCACGCCCCAGGGGGCCAATGCGGAAAGCCGGCTTTTCAGAAGTGTCGCGATTCTCACCGGTTCCAAGAACACCCTCAAAGGGGCGGGCTTTTTTCTCGGCGCGTTGCTGTTGCAGGTGCTGGGTTTTCAGCACACCCTGATGGCCATGTCCGCAACCTTGTTCCTGGTCTATCTGCTGACCTGGTGGGTGTTGCCCGGCAGCATGGGCATCTCCAGGACCAAATCCAAAATCTCGCAGATCTTCTCCAACAGCCGGGAGATCAATCTCCTCTCCGCGGCCCGTTTTTTCCTGTTCGGCTCCCGTGATGTCTGGTTCGTGGTGGGGTTGCCCGTGTTCCTGCAATCGGTGGTGGGTTGGAACCATGTCAAAGTGGGCAGTTTTCTGGCCTTGTGGGTGGTCTGTTACGGCTTTGTCCAGGCGGGCGCGCCCCTGCTTTTGCAGGGCAAGCGGCACCCGACCGGGGCCACGGCCCGCAACGTCGCCTTTCTGCTGGCCGCGGCCCCGGCGGGCATCGCCCTGGCTCTGCTCCAGGGGTATGACCCCGCCCTCGCGCTGATCGTCGGATTGGGGCTCTTCGGGATCATTTTCGCCATCAACTCGTCGGTCCACTCCTATCTGATTCTTTCGTATTCCGATAACGAAAAAGTGGCCATGAACGTGGGTTTCTACTACAGCGCCAACGCGGCGGGACGCCTCACCGGCACGCTGCTGTCCGGTTGGGCTTTTCAGACCTATGGCCTGACCGGTTGCCTGTGGTGGTCCACCGGCTTCGTACTCGCCGCCGCCCTGCTCTCCGTGATGCTGCCAGGAGAAAATCCACCAGACTCTGCACCACCCTGGCACCGCGGGGGTGGGGCGCGGCCACGGTGTTGTTGACGGCGCGGGCGCAGTTGAGCAGTTGGGTGGCGCCGCCCCTGGCGCCGTAATGGACCAGCTCGTCATCGATATAGACCACCCCGTCCGGGGTGAAGCGCGTGTTGTCGGTGACGTTGACGACCGTGCCGATATCGGTGACGTCGGCGGTCAGGGTGGTTTGCCCGCCGACGTTGACGGGCAGGCAGGGGGCTTGCGTGAGCGCTCCGTAAATCGTGGGCTGGCCGCGCCCGACCGCGCCCGGGTCGGCCAGAGGAAAATCGGTCAGACCGATCAGTTGACCGATGATGCGATTGTGTTTGTCCGCGCGGGAGATCACGTCGATCCGGTCGCGCCTTTGAGGTTGACGCCGGTATTGGCCCACGAACCGCTGGCTTTGGAATAGTGTCTAATTGCAATAATAGACGCTATTAAATTGCGCCAAAATGGTATACACTCCTGGACAGGAGGTGAGCCATGTCCAGGAAAGCCAGGATCATTACATGCAGTGAAGAGGACCG
>PEAG01000088.1 GCA_002753505.1 Magnetococcales bacterium HCHbin5
CCATAGCGAGGGAGTCACACCCGATCCCATCCCGAACTCGGTAGTTAAGACCCTCTGCGCCGATGATACTGCATCTCAAGATGTGGGAAAGTAGGACACTGCCAGGAAGTTTTTTTTATATGTTTGAGGAGTAACCGTTGTGAAGAGTTTCATGGCTACCCCGAAGGATGTGACCCGCGCCTGGTGTTTGATTGATGCGGAGGATGTGGTGTTGGGTCGGTTGGCCAGTGAGGCGGCCTCTCGTTTGCGGGGCAAGCACAAGCCCACCTACACCCCCTTCATGGACACGGGTGATTTTATCATCGTGGTCAATGCGGCCAAGGTGCGGTTGACGGGCAGCAAGTTGACGGACAAGGTTTATTATCGTCACAGTCGTTATCCGGGTGGTTTGCGTTCGGCGACGGCGGATGGGGTTTTGTCCGGTCCGCATCCAGAGCGGGTGATCGAGACGGCGATCCGGGGTATGTTGCCCAAGAACAAGTTGGGGCGGCAGATGTTTCGCAAGCTGAAAATTTATGCAGGGGCTCAGCATCCGCATGAGGCGCAGCAGCCGGTTCCCCTTGTGATCAAGGGCAGGTAGCGTTTGGCGGGTGACTCAGGCTGTATTCGGGTTATGGTGGCCAGGTTGAATGGAGTGTGTGGTTATGTCTTTGTCTAATGCGACGTATGCGACTGGTCGGCGCAAGGAGGCTGTTGCGAAGGTCTGGATCATGGCAGGGTCGGGGAAGATCACTGTCAATAGCCGGGATCTGGCCGATTATTTTGGTCGCGATGTGTTGAGTATGATTGTGCGGCAGCCTTTCAAGGTGACGGAGACAGAGGAAAAGTTTGATGTGGTGGTCTCCACCAATGGGGGGGGAATCTCCGGTCAGGCGGGTGCGATCAAGCATGGTATCTCCAAGGCGTTGATCATTTACGAGCCGGAGCATCGGGCGGTCCTTAAGAAGGCCGGTTTCCTGACCCGCGACTCTCGTACGGTTGAGCGCAAAAAGTATGGTCAGCACAAGGCGCGGAAGAGCACGCAGTATTCAAAACGTTAGTTTCCTGTTGTTCCGGGAGGGCGTTATCAAAAAGGAAAGGCGTGAGCCTTTCCTTTTTTGCGTTGGGGGGCTTTGTGTTTGTGTTTGTGTTTGTGTGTGTTTGTTTGTGTGTTTTGTAAGGATTGCAGGGGTCTGGGGACCGTCACGGTCCCCAGCTGTTTTGTAAGGATTGCAGGGGTCTGGGGACCGTCACGGTCCCCAGTGGGGTGCAGGGGCAAAGCCCCTGCATGATCGGCGCGTTTTCCCAAAGCACATTTTCGCAGAAAATGTGCGCAACGCGCCCAAAACCTGCCCCGCAGGGGCAGACTCCTGGAGGGCGGCAGCCCGACGCGCACGGTTATGTTGCGGAAAATGTTTGGATAAGAAAGCAGAACGTTCGGATATTACGCTTTATTGATTACGCTTTAATTGTTTGATACCAGACCAGGATCGGTTTTTTTTCCAAGCCATTTTCTGTTTTGCCCGCTCTCGGTCGGGCTGCCGCCCTCCAGGAGTGCCCCTGCGGGGCGTTTTGGGCGCGCTGCGCCCATTTGCTGCGCAAATGGGCTTTTGTGAAAGCGCGCCCGTTACATGCAGGGGCTTTGCCCCTGCACCCCACTGGGGACCGTGACGGTCCCCAGGCCCCTGCAATTGTTTAAAAAAGATTTTAAAGATGGGAGGCTATCTCAATGACTATCGTGAAAGCGCGCCCGTTACATGCAGGGGCTTTGCCCCTGCACCCCACTGGGGACCGTGACGGTCCCCAGGCCCCTGCAATTGTTTAAAAAAGATTTTGATGGGAGGCTATCTCAATGACTATCTCTGTCGCCATTCTGGGGGCTACCGGATATACCGGCGGTGAACTGGTGCGCCTGCTGAGCCGACACGAGGCGGTACGCATCGCCTATGTCAGCTCCGAACGCTACGCCGGCAAACCCCTGCGCCACGCCTTTCCACACCTGACAAGCGCACCCGACTTGATCTGCCAACCCCTGGGCGAACTGACAGAGATGGAAAAGGTGGAGGTGGCCTTCTGCGCCCTGCCCCACGTCGCCTCCATGAAAGAGGTACCCAAACTGCTGGCCCACTCCATACGGGTGATCGACCTGTCAGCCGATTTTCGCCTCCATGACGCCCATACCTACCAGGAGTGGTACGGTGCCGCACACCTGGCCCCGGAACTGCTGCCAGAAGCCGTCTACGGGCTGCCGGAACTGCACCGCAACACAATCCCGACCGCCCGCCTGGTGGCCAATCCCGGCTGCTACCCCACCTCCGTGCTGCTGGCCCTGGCCCCCCTGCTGCAAGGGAGATGGATCGACCCCAACCGGATAGTGATCGATAGCAAATCCGGGGTGAGCGGTGCCGGACGCGCCGCCAACCAGGATGCTCTCTTTACCGAAGTGGCCGCCGGCTTCCGGGCCTATAAGGTGGTGGGACACCGACATACCCCCGAAATGGAACAGGAATTGAGTGCCCTGGCCGGCTCCGACGTGACCGTGCGCTTTGTGCCCCACCTGCTGCCACAGTCCAGGGGCATTTTAAGTACTTGCCATCTGCAGCCCTATGCAGTACGTTCCCAGAGCGAATGGTACGAGACAATGCAGAGCTTTTACCAACGCGAGCCCTTTGTTCGGGTGCTGGAGCCGGGTCAATGGCCAGCCACCAGCCAGGTGCAAGGCTCCAACTTTTGCCATATCGGCATCACAGTGGACCCCCGCACAGGATGGTTGACCGTACTCTCGGTGATCGACAACCTGGTCAAAGGGGCCGCCGGACAGGCGGTGCAAAACATGAATCTCCTGTTTGGATTGGCCGAGACAAGCGGATTGGAGCAACTGCCGCTGTTTCCATGAACCAAACTGCAAAACAGTCGCTGGATCCGCAGCCGCCTGCAAGGGGTACCCAACCGGGGCGGGGCGGCGCAAAAGGAGGGTCTCATGCCGAGCCCTCAGAGATTAAAATAATGGTCCGCTGGTGATATTTGCTTGCCAAGCGGCGGCAACTCTGGTAACAAGCAAGTTTCCGAGTAGGTGTTTGGGTTGAATTTAAGCAGAAGGAGTTCCAACGATGGCTTTGATTATCGGTGAAGATTGTACCAATTGCGATGTGTGTCTGCCGGAATGCCCCAATGAGGCCATTACCGACGGGTCCGATGTGGATAGCGATATCTATTACATCCACCCCGATCTGTGCACCGAGTGCGTTGGGGCGTTCGACGAACCCCAGTGTGTCGAAGTGTGCCCGGTCGAGTGCATCATCCAGGATCCGGATCACGAAGAGAGCAAAGAAGAGCTGCAAGCGAAATATGAGGCGATTCACGGTTGAACTCCCATACATAGAGGGGTTGGGCTTGATTTTCGGACACACGCTCCCTTCATCCCCGCTTAAAGGCGAACGGTGAAGCTCGACATGACCTGAAAACAAGCCTCTTCGTGCCAGGAAAGGGGGGCATATCGCCAGATACGCCCCCTTTTTTTGGTGCCGTGTGCCGTTTGTGAGACAAGAGGAGCCCCATGCCAAACAGTATGACCGGTTTTGCCGAGGCCAGCGCATCATACGGGAACCTTCGCCTGGTCTGGCGGTTGCGCTCCGTCAACCACCGCTACCTGGATCTGGCCTTTCGCCGCCCAGGCCACTGGCCGGGCAACTGGCACGACCTGGAAGGCCAGGCAACCAGACAGCTGCAAAACCACTTTTCCCGCGGCCACCTGGATTGCGAACTCCACCTGACGACCGAAACAGAGCTGCAACAGAAACTGGAACTGGATCAGACCCTGCTGCAGGAGCTGCTGCGCCTGGAAGCCGAACTGATGACGGCAGCCGGTCCCGGAAGCGGACGCACCCCCATCCCTGTCGATCGCCTGCTGGCTTGGCCCGGCCTGGTGCGGGAACGAAAACTGACCGAGGAGGAGGGACAAGGGCTGCAACAGGCCGCCCTGACCCTGCTGGAAGAGACAGCCAGCCAGTTGGCAGCCACACGGGCAACAGAAGGCCAGGCCCTGACAACCGTGGTGCAACAGCTGCTGACCCAGTTGAGTGAACTGCTGGCCGCTGTAGAGGCACTGCTGCCCACCCTGCGCCATGAACAAAAACGCCAACTGCACAACCGGGTCAGCGAACTGACCGGCACCACCGTCGACCGGAATGAACTGGCACGAGAGGTGGCCATCCTGCTCAACCGGGTCGATATTGCCGAAGAGGTGGAACGGCTGCGCATGCACATCAAAGAGCTGCACGTTCTGCTGACCGGACCGGAGGCCGTCGGGCGGCGGCTGGACTTTTTTTGCCAGGAACTGAACCGGGAAGCCAATACCCTCTGCTCCAAATCCCAAAACAGTCACCTGACCCGCCTGGGCGTGGAGATGAAGCTGGTTGTGGAAAAATTGCGTGAACAGGCACAAAATCTGGAATAAGTTGCAATAATGAGGTATTCTCATGGTTAATCGAGACCGGGGGTTTGTCATTATCCTGTCGGCTCCCTCCGGGGCTGGCAAGAGTACGCTGGCCAGCCTGCTGGTACAGTCGGTGCCGGGGCTGCGCATCTCTGTTTCCACCACTACCCGCGCCCCCAGAGCGGGAGAACAGGCGGGTGTTGCCTACCATTTTGTGGATCAGGCAACCTTTCGCGACCGGATGGAGCAGGGTAATTTTCTGGAGTGGGCGGAGGTGTTTGGCAACTATTACGGGACCGATCGGGCCAATGTGGAGCCGGTTCTGGCCCAGGGCGACTGTGTGCTGTTGGATATTGATTGGCAGGGAGCCCGGCAGGTGCGTGCCGCGCTGGCCCCGCTGGACGTTGTCTCCATCGCCATTTTTCCCCCGTCGCAGCAGGCCCTTCAGGAGCGGTTGAGTCGGCGCGCCTCTGACGATGCGCAGGTGATTGCCCGTCGCATGGCCCAGGCCGGGGAGGAGGTTGCCCATTGGCAGGAGTACGACTACCTGCTGGTCAACAAGGATCTGGCCCAGGCCCACCAGCAACTGGTTGCCATCGTGACGGCGGAAAGTTTGCGACGGGAGCGGTCCCGTTCCGTGGCGCAGGCTGTTTTGGCCAGTTTTGTCAGGCCCGAGTCTGCCGCTTTTTGATGGTGTTGATGTTTGCTCTTTTCGGCTTTTAATTGAGGTGAACCCGTGGCACGAGTAACGATTGAGGATTGTTTACAGTTTGTTCCCAACCGCTTTGATTTGGTGCTGTTGGCATCCAAGCGGGCCCGGCAACTGATGGCGGGGTCGGATCCGCTGCTGCCGCTCAACAACGACAAGGTGACCGTTATCGCTCTGCGGGAGTTGGCAGAGGGGTTGCTTGATCTGGAGGCGTTGGAAAAAGAGCCGCTGGAGCGGCGTGGCCGGATGGAGGAGGAGTATTTGCCCGCCGATGCCGAGGCACGGGATCTGATGAACGAGGAGATCCATCTGCCCGGCGTAGACGAAGGGGGCGGATCGGAGGAGGCCGAAGAGGAGGAGAGTACACTGGACAGCCTCCTGGGGTTGGCAACGGAAGATGAGTTGGATCTCTTTGCAGGCTCCTTTGAGAATGCGGAGGAGGGAGAGGACTGAACTAGCCGTTCGCGCTTTTGTCTGTGCCGCTTTTTAGTCGTGTCGTCGTATAGGGAGAAGCAGCGTGAGCAGGGCTTCCGATAGCAAAACAGAAGCCCAGTGGTGGGCAGAGTTGGTGGAGCGCATTCGGAGCTATCATCCGGGTGTGGATAACGCTTTCCTTGGTCGTCTGTACCACCAGGTTGAAAAAATTTCCCGTCCTGTGGACTTTTTGGCAGGGAAAGGTTCCGCCGCCGCCGGGGAGGGGAAGGGGGCGGTTCCGGCGGATCTGCCGGCCGCCACCGGGGAGGCCACCCCGCCGCCGGCGTTGGGGTGGGTGCCGTTTCGTCCGCCGGAGATTGCCACCATTCTGGTGGATCTGCGCCTGGACATGGCCTCCATTGCTGCCGGTCTTTTGCTGGAGGGTGTGGCCAGTCACCGGCTGACCCTGGCGGACATCCGGCAGGATTTTGGGGAGGATGTGGCCTTTCTGGTGGAGGGGGTGACCAAGATTGCCATGCTTTCCGCCCGTGCCAAGGCGGAGCCCCAGGCGGAAGAGTTGCGCAAAATGATCCTGTCCATGGCGCAGGATATTCGGGTGGTACTGGTTCGTCTGGCCTTCTGCCTGCAGCAGTTGCGCACCATGGCCGCCGCCCAGAAGACAGAGCAGGCTCTGGCCGCTCCTCATCTGATTGTACCGCCCCCCTCTCGTCTCACCCGTGAAATTCTTGAGATTTATTCCCCCATTGCCCACCGTCTTGGCATTTACTGGATCAAAAATGAGTTGGAGGATCTGGCGTTTCAATTGAGCCAGCCGGAGGTTTATGCTGCCCTTTGTGAGCAGGTGGCGGCCTATCGTCAGGGGGGGGCGGATGAGGTGCGCAAAATGGTGACGGTGTTGACCCGTCTGTTGCGCAAACATAACATTTCGGGCCATGTGCTGGGTCGGGAAAAACATATTTATTCCATTTACAGCAAGTTGCAGCGCAAGGGTGGCTCCCTGGATGCGTTGTATGACATGGTGGGATATCGCATTCTGGTGCGTAAAAAGTCGGACTGCTATCGGGTGTTGGGGATGATTCATGGTGAGTTCAGGCCCATTCCCGGTCGCTTGAAGGATTATATCGCGTTGCCCAAGAGCAACGGTTATCAGTCGTTGCATTCGGTGGTGTTGGGTCCGTTTGGCAATCGGTTGGAGATTCAGATTCGGACGGAAAAGATGCACCAGGTGGCGGAGAGTGGGGTGGCGGCCCATTGGAGTTACAAAGAGGGGTTGCACACCAAAAAGCATTCGGGGGCGACCGGTTTTGACTGGTTGAAGCGGATGCTGGAGCAGCATCAAAATGCGGATGATCCCAAGCAATTTTTGGATAACGTCAAGATTGATCTGTTTCCGAACGAGATTTATCTTTTTTCTCCGCGTGGGGATATTATCACCTTGCCGGTGGGGGCGACGCCGGTCGATTTTGCCTATGCGGTTCACTCCGAGGTGGGGGATCACTGTCAGGGGGCCAAGGTGAACGGTCGGATGGTGCCGTTGCGGACGACGTTGTCTACGGGCGATGTGGTGGAGATTATTACCAGTCGCAATCAGCATCCCAATCTGGACTGGTTGCGGTTTGTGGTGACGGGTCAGGCGCGTTATCGGATCAACCGTTGGGAAAAAAAGCGGTGTTGGGAGCAGTCCATTGCCTTGGGTCGGGAGTTGTTGGGGCGGGAGATTCAGAAGGCCGGGCATGGGATGAGTTTGACGGAAAAGCTGATGCAGCAGGCGGCTGAGTTGTTCAAGCTGGCCAGTGTGGATGAGTTGTTGGTGCGGTTGGGTTCATCGGTGTTGTCGCCGACTCAGGTGGTGGGGCGGTTGTTTCCCGATTGGGAGCGGGGTTCACCGGCTTCCAAGCCGCGTTCGGTGCCTGTTTTGCCCAAGCCGGGCAGCAAGGTGGCTGGCAAGGCGGATGAGCTGGTGCCGCCGGCTTTGCATCTGGAGGGGTTGTTGTCGGAGATGGCCGTGGTGGCGGCTCGTTGTTGTTCGCCGGTGCCTGGGGATCAGATTGTTGGTATTGTGACGACGGGCAAGGGCATTACGTTGCATGCGCAGATTTGTCCCAATCTGGACAGTTTGCGGGATCAACCGGATCGTTGGATTGAGACGGTGGATTGGCCGGAGGAGGCGCGTCACACCTATTTGGCCCGGTTGCGGGTTTGGGCCAGCAATCGGCGGGAGACCACCACCCGCATCAGTCACGCCGTTTCCGGGGCCAAGGCGGGTATCATCAAGATTCAGGTGCAGGATCGGGATCGGGATCCGTGTCAATTTTTATTGGATGTCGATGTGACGGGTCTCAATGCGTTGGAGCGGGTGATGCAGGGGTTGCGTGGCATGGCCGAGGTGGTGGGGGTGGAGCGGATTCTGGGTTGAACTCCCCTCTTCATGGGTTGTCCAAGGGGATTGTGGATCCAGGGGGCAAAGCCCCATCTAAACGATTGCAGGGGTCTGGGGACCGTCACGGTCCCCAGTGGGGTGCAGGGGCAAAGCCCCTGCATGTAACGGCGCGTTTTCCCAAAGCAAATTTTCGCAGAAAATTTGCGCAACGCGCCCAAAACCGCCCCGCAGGGGCGACCTTGGGAGGGCGGCAGCCCGACTCGCACGGTTATGTTATTGACAATGCTTGGATAAGAAACCAGAACTTTCGCATTTTCGCATTTTCGCATTTTCGCATTTTCGGTTTTTTGTCTGACACAAGGCCAGGAATGTTTTTTTTCCAAACCCTCCCAAACTTGGCCAGCTCTCGGTCGGGCTGCCGCCCTCCAGGAGTGCCCCTGCGGGGCGGTTTGGGCGCGCTGCGCCCATTTGCTGCGCAAATGGGCTTTTGGGAAAGCGCGCCCGTTACATGCAGGGGCTTTGCCCCTGCACCCCACTGGGGACCGTGACGGTCCCCAGGCCCCTGCAATAGTTTGAAAAGATTATGAAAAACATGGGTGTGGTCATCAGCGCATATGGGGCTTTGCCCCTGCACCCCACCGGGGACCGTGACGGTCCCCGGACCCCTGCAATAGTTTGAAAAGATTATGAAAAACATGGGTGTGGTCATTATGTTGGCGCATATGGGGCTTTGCCCCTGCACCCCACCGGGGACCGTGACGGTCCCCGGACCCCTGCAATAGCTTTTTCCTTTATTGAACACGGTGATGATCATGACAATAACAGCCATTGAGAGCAGTCAAGCCCCTCAAGCGATTGGTCCCTACAGCCAGGGGGTTCGGGTCGGACCATGGGTCTATCTGTCCGGCCAGATTGCTTTGGATCCCGAACATGGCTCGTTGTGCCAGGGGGATGTGGAAGAGCAGATGCAGCGCGTCATGGAAAACGTGGGAGCCCTCCTGGCTGCTGCCGGGGCCAACTGGCAACAGGTGGTCAAGAGTACCCTCTATCTGGTCGATATGGCAGATTTTGCCCGTGTCAATGCGGTGTATGCCCGCTACCTCTCTCCTCCTTATCCGGCCCGTTCCACGGTTGGTGTGGCGGCCCTGCCCAAGGGGGCCCGAGTGGAAATGGATGTGGTGGCTTGGCTGCCCGCATAACGGTCCAGGCTTTCAACCACTATCAAACCAGGTAACAAGTATGTGGGAGTTGATATGAGTAAACTGGTGCGAATACCCATCTCAATCAAGGTGATTTTGGTCTGCCTGGTGGTCTCTTTGGGCAATGCCCTGCTGATGGTGAAGCATTCCGAGGAGGAGTTGGAAGCAGCCATCTTGAGCCAGGTAAAAAACCAGATTTTTGTCTATCTGCAGGGGATTGTCTGGGAAATTCGTGCCTTGGCGGATCCTGTCTCACCGGCAGCGTTGCAGAAGCTGTTGCAGGATCGACATCGGAACAGCCAGGAGGAGGATCTGGATTTTTCCATTCTCAAGATCTACCTGTATGATCTGGAGGGGCAGGTGATCGCCTATTCAGGGGACGAGCAAGAGCAGACCAAGGATATGGCGGGCCATTATGGAGAGGTTGTGCGGCGGGGAGAGCCCTATTTTTCCAAGACGGTGGAATTTTCACAGGATACCAAACATGACAAGCCGGTGGCGGTATCGGATGCCATTGTGCCTGTTCGTCTGGCTTCCGGCGTCATGGGGGGGTTGGAGGCGGAAATCAACATGTCGGAAACCCTGGATATTATCAATGAGCGGGACAATCGTTATGAGAGTGCCATTGCCTGGATGATTTTGTTGCATGCGGTTTTGTTGTCGGTTCTGGTCAGTTGGTCGATTCATCGGTTATTGGTGCGCCACGTCCATCAATATGATGATGTGACTCAGGCGATCGGTTCCGGGCAGTTGAGCAGTCGGGTGGAGGGTCGGTTGCCTGGGGATGAGGTGGGTCGTTTGGGGGGAGCGATCAACCGCATGGCGGAAAACATTGAGCGGTTGATCAAGGAGCAGGAGGAGTCTTATCTGCAATCCTTGCGCTCCCTGATGCATGCCCTGGAGGCCAAGGATGCTTATACGGCGGGTCATTCCGCTCGGGTCAGCCAGTTTGCGGTTCGGTTGGGGCGTCATTTGGGGTTGGCGGACGGGGAGTTGGAGTTGTTGCGCAAGGGGGCGTTGATGCACGATTTGGGTAAGATTGGGGTTCGGGATGCCATTTTGAACAAGCCCAGTCCATTGAGTGAGGAGGAGTTTGCGGAGATGAAGAGCCACCCGGAGCAGACGGCGGCCATCATGCGTCCGTTGCATCGTTTCCGGGCCTTCATGGAGATTGCGGCCTGGCATCATGAGCGTTGGGATGGGCAGGGTTATCCCGATGCCTTGCAGGGAGAGGATATTCCGTTATTGGCTCGTATTGTCTCCATTGCGGACACCTGGGATGCCATGACGGGGGATCGGGTGTATCGCAAGGGGATGCCGGTGGAAAAGGCTTTGGCCATTTTGGAGCGGGAGCAGTATTTCGGTCAGTGGGATCCTTTTCTGGTGGCCCATTTTGTTCAGATGATTCGGCAGGACGTGAGAAAAAAACAGGTGTGAGGCTTTTAAAACCATTGCGGGGGGTTGGGGAGCGTCACGGTCCCCTCACGGTCCCCAATGGGTTTAATCTTTTCAAACTATTGCAGGGGCCTGGGGACCGTCACGGTCCCCAGTGGGGTGCAGGGGCAAAGCCCCTGCATGTAACGGGCGCGCTTTCCCGAAAGCCCATTTGCGCAGCAAATGGGCGCAGCGCGCCCAAAACGCCCCGCAGGGGCACTCCTGGAGGGCGGCAGCCCGACCGAGAGCGGGCAAAATATCGAATGGCTTGGGAAAAAATCATATCCTGGCACAAAAATCTGAATATCCAACCGACTGTTTTCTCAGCCAAACCATTTTAATGACATAACCGTGCGAGTCGGGCTGCCGCCCTCCCAAGGTCGCCCCTGCGGGGCGGTTTTGGGCGCGTTGCGCCCATTTTCTGCGAAAATGGGCTTTGGGAAAACGCGCCGTTCAGCAGGGGCTCTGCCCCTGCACCCCGCCGGGGACCGTGACGGTCCCCGGACCCCTGCAATCGTTTTAACAGATTAGAGCCGCCGGGGCGGGGGGACCGTGACGGTCCCCGGACCCCTGCAATTGTTTAGAAACAGAACAAACAGCATGTTTACGCCGGCGTGCTGCGAATATGCACATCCTGCTGCGGGAAAGGGATCTCAATGCCCCGCTCGGTAAAGGTGCGGTTGATCGCCGTGTTGATCCGATCCCGTATATTCCAACTCAAACTGGGATCGGGCAGAAAAAGACGCAACTCAAAATCCAACGAACTGGCCCCATGATTGATAAAAAATGCCTCCGGAGCCGGATCGGATAACACCTCCGGCTGCTGATGGGCAAACTCCAACAACAACTGCTTCACCAAACCAATGTCACTGCCATACGCCACCCCGATCGGAATGACAATGCGAACCGTGTTGCTGGCCAACGTCCAGTTGGTGACCTCCTTGGTGATCAGATCCCGATTGGGAATCAATAACTCCTGATAATTGACATTCAATATCGTGGTGGCGCGAATGTTGATCCGAGTCACCCGCCCGGTGATACTCGCCCCGATCGTGATAAGATCCCCCACCCGAATCGGCCGCTCCAACAATAAAATAATGCCACTGACAAAATTGGCCACAATCTCCTGTAACCCAAAACCGATCCCCACACTGATGGCCGCCACCAACCAGCCAATTTTGGCCAGATCCAGATGCAACTCGTTCAAAGCCGACAACAGCCCGACAATAAAAATCAGATAACGGGAGATGGTCAACACCGCATAACGGGAACCGGCATCCAAGGTGAACTGGGAAAAAAGCAGCAACTCATAGAGACGGGGCAAATGCTTGATGACCCAACCGACAACCAGCACCGTAAACAGGAAACGGACAAAATCCACCAGCGTGACCAACACCAACTGACCATCCGCACCCGTGGTGCTGTACAGCGACCACCCCTTGAGTGCCTGCAACGCCTGCTCGTGAATACCCCAATAGTCACTCAACAGGACCAACCCCCCCAGAATAAAAAGCATGCGCAAAGAGGCATTGATCTGCTGTGTCATCTGGGTGCGGGTCAACGTGCCACGCGCCCCCGGAGCCAACACGGTCGGCAAACGACGACGACGACGAATCAACCCCTCAATGGCAGAGGTCAAAGCCCGATAGAGCCCAATCAACAGAAAAAAGGTGATGACCGTGCGAATACCATTATAGGCCAGCCAGGTGGCACCAAACCGATAGCCCGCCACATCCAGCACCAGCACCACCGCCATGAACAGATTCAATAACCGACTGACCCCCTTCCAATGCCTGCTGAAAAAGCTTGCTGCCTGCGGTTTGTTCGGGGGATTGGCACCGGACTCCTCATGGGAAAAGGCGTGTCGGGGCAATGGGGCATCATATTGGATCAATCGGTACAGGGCATAAGCGGCTGCACACTCGAACAGGGTATAACCCAGCCGGGGCAACGCCTCATAATGGAACGGCGGGGCGCGAAAGATAAACCAGGCCGGCAAAAAGATCAAATAGGCTACCAAACTGATCGCAATCGACCGGGCCAAACTGTGCGTGACCGCAGGCGGCAGACGCAACAACCGCTCCGCCAAACCATGGGGAGCCAACAACTGCCGATTGCTGCCCCAGAAAAACCAGAACACCGCCAATACCAACAAACTCTGCTGAAAAACCGGTTGCAACTCGGTCGCCATGGCGGTCGGCAACGGAAGTAAATGGCCAAACAGAATAATCAGCAACAGATAGAGGGGCCCCAGGGTCGGCAACAGCAGTGCAGCCAGGATGGCCTCCGGTTGAATGGGCTGGGGTTTGCTGCTGCTGGAGGGAACGGGCGGCATCCGACTGGCAACCTGACGCAGTCGCCGGGCGGCCCACAGCAGGCCCGGTGGCAACAGCACAAACAGCAACAGCGCGGGGAGAATGAGCAGCGGCTCGTTCACAGCCTTCAGCACGCGCGCCAACTGGGCCGGAGCCACCGCATGTCGCCAAACATTGAGCAGGGAGTCATGCCGTTTGGAGGCAAAAAGCTCGTCAAAAAGCTGTTGCAACAGCTCCATGCCAAGGGGAGGGGCATCCTGGATCCAGAAAATGCGCGACAATAAAAAACTTTCCATCGCATTCAAGGTACTCATTCGCTCCAGGGTGAGCAGTTGCAACCGCTGCCCCCCCGCCTGCAGGTCGAACAACAGCCGTTTGCTTTCACTCAACAGTTGCCGGTAGCCGTTGCGCAATTGGGTCGCCTGCTGGGCAAAGGCGTTCTGTTCCCCCTCCGGCAACTGGGACTGCACATCCGCCATGGAGGTTGCCCAGTTGTTGTTCAACTCGGTCAGGGCGGCATCGATGACAAACAGTTGAGGTTGCAGGCGGCTGAGCCGTTCCAGCAGATCCGGGTAGAGGGGATCCCGCAGATCCCAGCGGCGGCGGGTCAGGCGTTTGTAGTTTTCCTTGAGAATTTCAGCCGCCAGCCCCTGGGTGCCAAATTGCTGGGTCAGGGTGGCCAGATTTTTCAGCTCATCCTTTTTGCTTTGCAGCAACTGCTCCTGTTCAGAGGCGGCACTGACAATTTCCGTGTGCAATTTGTTCAGCTCCGCCCCGTTTTTTTGCTGACGGGCAATTTCCAGCTCCCAATAGGTCAAAAATTTGCGTTTTGGATCGGTGGCCTGTTGAGCCGCCTGCTCTTTTTGCAGCAGCTCCTCCTGGCGCACGGTGACGGTTACCGCCTGCTGGCTGTTGAGAGCCTCCTGATAGAGGGCGAAGGATTTTTGTTGGTATTGCAATTTGGCCTGGGCCAGCTCCAACTGTTTGTCCTGCCCGGTGACGCTGGCCATGGCAAAATTTTGTTCCGCTTCCCAGCGCGCTCCCTGGGCGCGGGCCAGCAGTATCTCAATGTGGGCATTTTCCGCTTGCAAGGTCAGTGGTCGCTGTTTGCTGGCCTCCGCTTTGCTGGCCAACTCCTTGGATTGCTGGTAGATCTCTTGTGCCTGTTTCAGTCGCTCCTTGCTGGCGAGGGTTTTGGCCGGAATCTGGCTGAGCAGCAGTTGTCGCTCTTTGGCCTGGGCAGTGAGGGTTTCCACCTCCTTGTTGGCCTTTTCCAACGCCTCTTGCAGTTGTTTGAAGGCTTCGGGTGTCGGTTTGTCCGGGGCTTTGGGTGGGGGTTGTTGGGCCAGTTGCAGCAACTCTTTTTTCAGGGCCTCTTCCTGTTTCTGGCTATCGGTGCGCGGTGCCAGCACTGTTTGCAGGCGTTCCAGGGTCTCCACAAACTCTTGCAGCAGGGCGACCCGTTTTTGCAGCAGGGCCCGTTGTTGTTCCAGGCTCTCCTCTTTGCCCTCCTTGGGGAGGGCGGCCAGTTCCGCCGTGCTGCCTTCCAGCAGGGTGCGCAGCAGGGTGGCGGTGGGGTTGGCGGCCTCCCAGAGGGTGGCCAGGGAGGAGGGGGGGGCGGGTTGGGTGGCCGGCAGTGGAGCCACCGCCGGTGGGGAGACACCCTGGGCGGGCAGTGCGGTCAGCAGAAGGGATAATAATATTATAACATGTTGAAATAAGATCATAAT
>PEAG01000089.1 GCA_002753505.1 Magnetococcales bacterium HCHbin5
GGACGGTAGACCCATCATGCCTCAAAAAACTCAGTCCTGGACCCTGAAAAGGTGCCGGGAGTGTCCGAAAAAGTGCTTACGCGCAACGGCCATCTGTATCATTCACGCTGAACCAACACACGGGCACGTCCCGCAATTCGGCCTCCGGGAACCCATCCTGAAGCCAGCGGGCCTGTTTGAAAAAATAGCGCGCCCGTTTCAATTGTTCCACCGCCTCGTGGCGGGCGGCGTCCAGGGCCTTGATGGCCTTGTTTACATCGCGGGTGATCCAGGCGTCATGGCTCTTGGAGGTCAACTCCTTCTCGCAGATTTCCACCACCCTTGCGGCCAGCTTATAGAGCAGGTCCGCCTGTTTCACCAGATCCCGGCAGGTTTCCGCCAGGGGGGCGAAGGTCTCAGCGGCCCGATGTAATCCGGCGTTATCCCTGGGGCTCTCCTTCCACACCTCGGCGACCTTCTGGATGGAGTGCCGGAACGCCTTGGTGTCGGCCCGCAGGGTCTTCTCCACGCCGGTCAACTCGGCCAGGGGTTCCTTGAGGGGCTCCGCCTCGCCATTGTCCTGGAGGAACAGTACCATCTGGTTGGCAAGTGCCACCCTGGCATCCAGCAGGCCGTTCAGCGGTGTCTCGGTGGTCAGCAGTTCACAGGCCGCCCGATCCAACCAATCGGTCACCAAGGCCAGGAAACGGTCCTGTTGTCCACGATGGAGCCAGACGATGGCGGAAATATTTTTTGTCTGCTCCGGGCTGAAGTCGTATATTTTGCGGGTGACCTGGCGATAGATGTTGCGGGCATCGATCATCAATACCTTGTCCCGCATCGCCTCCGGCTTGCCTTTGTCGAAAAACCACAACTCACAAGGTACGGTGCGGGTATAGAAAAAATTGGCGCGAATGGCCATCATCACATCCACGTGGCCGCTCTCAACCAGCTTGCGGCGCACCTCCGCCTCCTGCCGTCCAGCGGATGATGCCTGGGAGGACATGACGAATCCGGCCCGGCCCTTTGGATTTAAATAACTGTAAAAATAGCTGATCCACAGATAGTTGCCATTGGAGACCGCCCCTTTTTTGTTCACCCCCGGCAGACCGAAGGGCAGACGCGGGTCGTTTTTCACCTTCTCCGCGTCCACCTCATCCACGTTGAAAGGGGGATTGGCCATCACAAAGTCCGCTTTGCCCAGCAACTCGTGGGGGTCTTCGTAATAGGTGATGGCTTTTTGGATGCGCCCCTCCAGGCCGTGGACCGCCAGATTCATCAGTGCCAGACGGATTGTGGTGGGGTTCTTCTCCATGCCATAGAAGGTGACCTCCTCGGCTGGATTGCCGCGCATCCCCTCGATAAAGTGGGCGGACTGCACAAACATGCCACCGGAACCACAGGCCGGGTCCAACACCTTGCCGTGATCCGGTTCGATGACGTTGACAATCATCTGCACCAGCGAAACCGGGGTAAAAAACTCCCCGCCATCGTGGGCCTTCTGGTCGGCAAACTGGGTCAGAAAATATTCGTAAATGCGTCCGAAGATGTCCCCGGAGGCCTGTTTCAAGGCGGCATCGTCGAAAGTGCTGATGAGCGTGCCCAGCACCTCGTTATCCAGTTCCTGATACTCTCCCTTGGGCAGAGATCCAGCCAAGACAGGATAATCCGCTTCGATGCTCTCCATGGCGTCGATCACGGCCTGGGCGCGGTCCTGGCCACTGGTCAGGCCCACCAGATGATCAAACTGCGCGGCCTCCCTTAGATACAAGGCAGACTTGCGGGAAAAATCCTCCCTGGTCAATGCCCGTGTCTTGCCGCCCCGGGTGGGCAGCCCGGCCACAATCTCCTCCTTCACCCCCAGGAACCGGCTGTAGGCATGGCGCAGGAAAATCAACCCCATGACGGGGAGAAAATATTCATTACTGGCATAATTGGAGTTTGCCCGCAGGTTGTCAGCACTGGACCATAAGCGACGTTCGATGGCTTCAATCTGTTCAAGCTGTGACATCTCTTCTCCCGAGTGTGTGTGGGGCCATCGATTCAAATGGGAGACGGATCATCGCAAACAGACGCGCCATTGATCCGTCAAACCGGAATCTAACACATCGACGGGAGATTGCAAACGGGGGCAAGAGATTTAAGGCCACTCCCGAAGTGGCCTTTTTTGTTCCGGCAATCCGTAGTGCCCTTCCGGTAAGGATGGACACAACAGGTTGATTTATGAGAAGATCCACGCTTTCGTTAAGGAGCGTGAGATCATGAATTGGATCCTGTTTTTGGTCGCCGTGCAATACTTTTTAGGACGGCCCATCTGTCCTGCCTGTGGCGGTTTTTTACATCGTAAAAAATGGACTTACGCGACATGGAGATCAGAATCACAAATGCCGGGCATGTGACAGGCAATTTATTGATAATGCGCAACAAAATACAATATCGGCAGAAACTGTAAGCCAGATTGATAAAATACTCCTTGAACGCATTGGCGATGAAAATGCGGGCCAGTCAGGGCAGTCAACGCGGCGGTGCAGGGGCAGGTGCCACAGGTGCAGGTGGTGGAGCAGGCTGGCGCATCTCCTGAGCGGGGGGCTGGTACGCAGGGGGCTGGTTCATTTTCATGACAGCGAACATGGCACCGATAATCAAGGCCGTCTGAGCAGCGAACATGCCTGTTGTCCATTGGATAGTCGTCACCCTGGCCAGGGCAATATCTTTTTGCAATTCGGCTTTGGTGGTTTCAATGTCCTTCTTCAGGTTGGCTTCCACCGTGGCAATGCGGACATGTGTCCCTGCAATATCTCGCTTGAGTTCTGCCTTGACGGTCTCAATATCCCGTTTGAGTTCCAGTACATGAACATCCACCTTTGCCACATCCGCCTTGGTGGAAAGCTGGGTATGCAGTATCTCCGAGAGCAGGCGCACCTGTGCTTCCGCTTGCTCCTCCGTAAACCCCGTGGCGATCATCTGCTTGACGAACTTGTGAGTGTCAAAAGCAAAGGCAACATCGACGGTCGTGCTCATGGTAGCTCTCCTTCCGGGTAGACATGACGATACTGTACCGCACCGGGGGCGGGCTGGTAAAGAGAATTGCACAGGGGGCCACACAGAGGCTTGACTTGACAATACATGCTGATTCATCTTGGCGGCAACGGGGCTGAACACCCCTCATAAAGCGGAACCGCACCCGACAGACTATTGCGGCTTTTTTGTGCCTTGAATCCGGGCATGCGCTTTGCGTGTCCGTCTCATGGCCGGGTGTGGGCGAATATAATACCCCTCCAGGTGGAATCAGCCCGCCGTCTTTATGCGGTGTTCAACACCCGGCCTTTCAATCCTCCCATGAACAGGAGCATAAAGCCAATGACCACGAACACCACCCCCACGACCGAAGACCATCAAGACTCACAGACACACCCCGATTTTCGGCAACGCCACAACCCAAATGCTTGGCGTGATTGTTCGGTACCGCCAACACCATCAAGTGACCGGAGCAACCCGCATTTTCGTTCTTGGCGAATGCACGACAACCCGACGGATGCACTGTGCTGGTACAATACTGTGTGGGTACTGGAACAAAAACGGCCACTGCAAGAGTGGCCGTAACTGTTTGATTTGAATGGTGCGCGGTATTGGATTCGAACCAATGACCTTTGGCTTCGGAGGCCAACGCTCTATCCAACTGAGCTAACCACGCACAAGGGGGCTGAGAGAGACTATAGAAACGCTTCGTTCTTTTGTCAAAGAAATGAATGAGGCTTGACAAAAAGTGTCCCCTGCTTTTAGCCTGTACAGCGAACCCGGCCTGGGAATAGGCAACAGGCCCAAAACCCCAAGGAGTTGTTGTAGCGATGAATGAATTGATTGTGCAAACCACAGATGACACGTTCGATCAGGACGTACTTAAAGCAGAATTGCCCGTTCTGGTGGATTTCTGGGCCGAGTGGTGCGGTCCCTGCAAACAGATCGGACCCTTCCTGGACGACCTGGCGGCAGACTTCAAAGGTCGTGTCATCGTCGCCAAAATAAATATTGATCAAAATCCCAGCACCCCTGGTCGGTACGGTGTGCGTGGCATTCCCACTTTGATGCTTTTCAAAAAAGGACAGATTGAAGCGACCAAAATTGGTGCCTTGCCCAAATCCAAACTGTACGAGTGGGCTGAAGGGGCCATCGCCTGATACTCCCCGGGTCATGGCCGGATCAGTCCGTACCGATCAGGATGTGCGCTGTGGATTGGTTTGGCCATCATCGCATGGCCCCTGTCTGGGGGTTCTCTCGTTTGTCATGCAGCTCCGGTCCCATTGACCATTTTCTACCCTTGCAAGCGGTTAAACGATCATGGGTTCCAGGGGAGATATTCTCCCCTGGTTTCGCCGGTTTTCTGTGCCAACGGGCTTGGCTGACAGCAAGCCTTTCCTGCAAGGGAGCGATCCCTCTGGACCTACAACAACGCAACAGAGCAGCCATCCTGCGACTGGTTCAGTGATATAAACATTTGGGAGGTGGGACGATGGGTATTCTGGGGTCACTGGGCATGCTGTTGGATTTTGCCCTGGGCATTTATACATGGATGATTCTGATTCGGATTCTGCTCTCCTGGGTCAATCCTGATCCCTACAATCCGATTGTACAATTTTTGGTGCGTGCCACGGAGCCGGTTCTGGAGCCGTTGCGGCGTGCCATTCCGCCCATGGCGGGTCTGGATCTCTCTCCCGTGGTGGCACTGTTGGGAATATCCCTGTTGCAGCGGTTGATCATCGGGATTACCCACGGGGGCATGGGGGGGGGTGGTCTGGCCGCCCTGTTGGTGGAGGTGATCGGGCTGCTCCACCTGTTGTTGACCCTCTACCTGCTGCTGTTTTTGCTGCGTGGCGGTCTGCATATCCACTCCTGGTTTTCCTTTCGCGGCGGGCGTCCTTTTCGCATCAATCTCGGCAATCCGCTTATCCGTTTTGTTTTCCAAGCCACCGAGCCGGTTGTCCGTTCCTTGCGACAGTGGGTACCGACTGTTTCCGGTCTGGACATCACCCCGTTGGTGGCAGCCTTGTGTGTGTTGGTGATACTGTCGCTGTTGCAGGAGGCGGCCATGCGTTTCATGGCGGGTTGATCTGCTGATGACGACCCCCTGTCGCTGGCAAGGGCTGGACCTGTTGCTGGAGATTCGGGTGCAGCCACGGGCCTCTCGGGTGGCGGTTTTGGGGCTGCAGGGGAGTGCCATCCGAATTGCCTTGACCGCTCCCCCAGTGGAGGGGGCTGCCAATGCGGCCCTCTGTCAGTGGCTGGCAAAAGAGTTGGGGGTTGCCAAAGGGCGGGTGCAGGTGGTGGCCGGGGAGCGTGCGCGGGAAAAGCGCGTCTGTGTGCAGGGGGTGGAGGTCGCCTCGGTGCAGGCGTTTTGCCATCGTTGGCAATTGCCGGAGCCCTCGCAGTAGATCCAGTCCGTTGTGCTTGTTTTTTCCAAACGACTGCGGGGATCCGGGAACCGCGACGCTCCCCGGCCCCCTGCAATCGTTTAAAAAAACAAAATAAAGCAATAGCATGGCTGCCATGTCAGCACGCACATCGCCTCGTCCCCCCTACCTTTGCACCCTTTTGCCAATATTGCTTCCATTGCAAGCCGATAGGCGCGGAAAACAGAAGGAGAGGCTTGGACGAGTGTTGTATTTGCCGCTGCAATCCGCGATAATCGACACCAGGATGTTGCCGATGGCTCACTCCGCATGGCGGGAGACCGATAAAAAAGATGGACAACTCTAATTGCCGACTGCTGGTTGTCGAGGATGATCCGGTCGACCAGATGGCACTGAAACGACTGTTAAAAAAGGGGCAGCTGGCTTTCCAAACCACCATGGCGGACTCTCTGTCACAGGCCAGGGAGCGGCTCTCCTCGGAAACATTTGATGTGGTGGTGACCGACTACCGCCTGGGGGACGGGGTCGCGCTGGATCTGTTTGAATGGGTACAGAGTATCCCCGTGATCGTCGTGACCGGCGGTGGGGATGAAGCGGTGGCCATTCAGGCCATGAAAGCCGGCGCATACGATTACCTGATCAAAGACCGGGAGCGCAACTATCTGAATCTGCTGCCTGTGGTGGTGCAACAGGCACTGGACCACCGGGCCGCCGAACAACGGGTGCGCCGAAACCACGACCTGCAAAATACCATCAACGCCGTCTTGCGTGTCTCCCTGCAGGACATTCCCCTCAAGGCACAGCTGGAACAAATTCTGGCCCACGTCCTGGCCATCCCCTGGCTCTCCAATGCTGCACGGGGCTGCATTTTTTTGTCCGATGGTACCGCAACCTCCGAGTTGCTCTCCAGCTCCTGTCAGGCAGTGGATCAAGGGTTGCTGCGACGGCAGATACAACATTTCAAAGAGCGTGGGATAACAGCACCACGACCAGCCACAGCGGATGGATCTGTGCAGGCCATCGGCTCCGAGCTGACCTTTGAGCAGCAGGCCGGCAAACCCAACCTCTATCGTGCCCCGATTGTCTCTGGCAACAAGGGATTGGGTCTTTGGCTGTTGCAGGTGCCCAGCGGGGAGAGCTTCAATGCCGAAGTGGCCTCGTTTTTGACAGCCATAGCGGATGCACTGGCAGGCGTCATTGAACGCAAACGCATGGAAGAGGCCCTCTATGAGGCCAAGGAGCGGGCAGAAGCGGCCAACCGGGCCAAAAGCGAATTTCTGGCCAACATCAGCCATGAGTTGCGCACCCCCATGAATGCCATCATTGGCATGACGGATCTGGCGCGCCAAAGCACCGATGCCAACGAACGACAAATGTTTCTCGGTATTGTGCAGGAGTCATCCCAGACCCTGCTGGGCCTCCTGAACGGTATCATCGATTATGCCCGGATTGAGACCAATCGATTGGCGTTGGCCAAGGTGCCCTTTGACCTGCGGCAAGTGCTGGTGGAGGTGGTGGATCTGGTGACCCCCAAGGCGCGGGAAAAAGGGTTGCGGCTGAATTGGCGGGTCCATCCCCAGCTGTATACCCACATGCGGGGGGATCCCTTCCATTTGCGCCAGATTATTCATCAACTGGCCATCAACGCCATCAAGTTTACCGAACAGGGGGGGGTGACCATCGAAGCGGAACCCTGTGCCAAAACAGAACGGAGCTCGGAAGCATCGGTGGGTTTCGGTCAACCGGATCGCTGTTTGGGTCGTTCGGGCCAGGAGACGACGACCGGGGAGAATTCCAGAGTATCGTTCAAGGTCTCCGTGGTGGATACGGGTATCGGTATCCCGCAGGGATGGCACACCGCCATCTTTGACCTGTTTACCCAGGTGGATGGCAGTTCCACCCGCAAGATTGGCGGTACGGGGCTGGGATTGGCCATCAGTAAACGGTTGGTGGAGTTGATGGACGGGCGGATCGGTCTGGAGAGTGTGTTGGGACAGGGAAGCCGGTTCTATTTTTGCCTCTCTCTGGAGCGGAGCCCGGCGACGGCGGAGACCGCTCCGTTATCTTTCAAGGAGGAACCGCTGCCAATTTTGGGTGGGGCAGAAAAGGGACTCCAGAGTATTGTCGAGTACTGGCTGGCTTTGGAACAGGCTGTGAACCGGGGGGATCTGGCCTATGCAGCGCAAACCGGCGGCAAGATCCGGGAGCTTGCAACAGATGGTGGGGTCAAGAGCAAGGCGTTTCATGTCGTGTTGGCAGCCCGTCGGGGCGATTTGGCGGCGGCACGCATGCGACTGGAGCATTTGCGCCTTGAACTGGAAAAGTTGACGGAACTGGGGGGAGAGGCCGGTGTGCCTCCGGATGCTGTTCCTTGATTGAGTGGGGAGTGGAGCATGATTAAAATTTTGGTGGCGGATGATGAGTTGAACAACCGTATCCTGATGGCCAAGTTGTTGGAACGCTATGGCACTGTGGATATGGTGGTGGATGGCCGGGAGGCGGTGGATGCTTTCCTGATGGCCCATACCGAGGAAGCACCCTATGACGTCATCTTCATGGACATCATGATGCCCAACATGGATGGCCATCAAGCCGTGCAGGCCATGCGCAAAAAGGAGGCATCACTGGGTCTGGTCTCCCGCAACGAGGTAAAAGTGATTATGGTGACTGCGTTGGACTCCCCCAAGGAGGCGATGAAATCCTATTACAATGACGGCTGCACCGACTACGTGACCAAACCCGTCACCCAGCAAAAAATTGATCATCTCATGGACGGGGTGGTGGCAAGGTGAGAGGAGGGACCACAAAAATGGGGCTGTCAGACAGGACAAGGGTATGAGCCATGCGGGAGAGTGAACCCAATCCCATCCGGGTGTTGTTGGTGGATGCCTCCTCCTTGACCCTGGCATTGTTGAAGCGGGCGTTGGCTACCGTCACTTCCATTCAAGTGGTGGGGGGGGTGCGGAGCGCGCAGGAGGCGTTGCTCCTGGTGGCAGAACAGGATCCCCATGTGATCTGCGTGGGTCTGCATCTGCTGGATATGGAGGCACATCTCTTTGTACGCAAGACGATGGAACGCTATCCCAGGCCCATGCTGGTGGTGGGGGCCTCTGCGCTGCAGGAGGGGGAGTCCGACACAATATTTCAAATGTTTGAAGTGGGTGCGCTGGATCTGTTCCTGGAACCGCTGGCTTGGCGCAGTGAGGACATTGGACAGTTTTCGCTGGAGTTGACCAGCAAAATCCGTCTGATGGCCCGCCTGGACCGTCTGCCTGATTTTACCTGCAGCCATATCAGTGTCAACACGACCCTGCCCCTGACGGCGTTGCCCGAACTGGGGATGGTGGTCATTGGGGCCGGTTTGGGGGGGGTCAATGCCCTGCGCGAAGTGCTGGCGGCCCTGCCGGTGGGGTTTTCGGTCCCCATCCTCTGCATTGTGCATCTGCACCCGGTATTGCAATCCGCCCTGCCGCACTGGTTGGGGGCCGTGACCCACATGCCGGTGCAGGCGGCCTCTCACGGGGAGATACCCATGCCCGGCTCGGTCTATCTGGCTCCGGCGGGGCACCATCTGTTGGTGGACAGCCATGGACGCCTGGCCACTCTGCTCTCCACCGCCGGGGGGCTCTCCACTTATGGTCAACGGGGGGATATGCCCTCCATCATGGTGGCGATGGAGTCGGTTGCCAGCCATCTGGGTACCATGGTTGTCGGCGTGTTGTTGAGCGGCACAGGAGAGGATGGGGCCCGCGGCCTGGAGTCCATTGCCCGCGTGGGGGGCTATACCCTGGCCATGGATGAGGCCAGCGCGTTGGTTTTTGATCTGCCTGCCCGTCTGTTGGAGATGGGAACGGTGCGCCATCTGCTGCCCTGCAGCGTCATCGCCCGGGCCTTGCTGGCTTTGCTGGGACAGTGGGAGGTGGAACACCCCTGTGGCACGAGGAGTAATCAGGTTGACGAGACGGTTGCGCAGGCTGCGCTGCCGGCCGTTCCTGGGGAGGGGGGGGCGGCAGCGGTAGCTCCACCGGAGACTTGGCGAACGGGTGAAGGTATTCTGGTTGTTGAGGATTCACCAACACAGGCCTTTAAATTAAAGCGGTTTTTGCAAGAGTCTGGCTTTGTGGTGGCGGTTGCCAAGGATGGTCTGGATGGGTTGGAGAAGGCCAGAGTGTTGCGTCCCCGCCTGGTGTTGAGCGATGTTTCCATGCCCCGCATGGACGGTTTTGAGATGTGTCGGACCCTGAAAAAGGATCCCCTGTGCCGGCATATACCGGTCATGTTGTTGACAGCCCTGACCAATCCCGAGGAGATTCTGGAGGGGTTGTCGGTGGGTGCGGATAATTATTTGACCAAGCCTTGGGAGGGGGCCTATCTGCTGGAGTGCCTGCAGCGGGTGTTGGCGACGGTAGCGGCGACGGAGGCCGAGCCGGTTCGGGCAGAGAAGGGGATTGAACTTGTTTTTGCAGGACGCCAGTATACGATTACCTCCAGTCGTCGGCAGGTGCTGGATCTGCTGCTCTCCACCTACCAGAAAGCGGTTCGACAAAACAAGGAGTTGATGGACAACCACCTGGAGCTGAAAATGCTCAATTCGCGTCTGGTGGATCAGGCGGCGCGACTGGAGATGAGCAACCAGAATTTGCAGTTGGAGATTGCCGAACGGAAAAAGGTCGAGGAGGCCCAGACGGTTACCTTGAACGAGCTCTCCGCAGCCAACCAGGAGCTGGGCGATTTTGCCTATGTGATCTCCCATGATCTCAAGGCTCCTTCCCGTGCCATTGGCTCTTTGACCAGTTGGCTGCTCTCTGACTATGCGGATGCGTTGGGGGGAGAGGGGCGGGATTTGGTGAAATTGTTGCAGCGGCGGGCCGATCGCTTGAACGGTCTGATCGATGCTTTGATGTTGTATGTTCGGGTCAGCCGCCTCAATGAAACATTGCAGGAGGTGGATCTGAACCGTTTGGTTCCCCAGGTGATCAAGGGGATCAAACCGCCGGAGGAGATGGAGGTGGTGCTGGAAAACAGCCTGCCCACCATCCGGTTTGAACCCCGGCGGGCTGAGCAGCTGTTTCACAGCCTGATTGAAAACGCGGTGCGTTTCATGGATAAACCCCTGGGGGTGGTGCAAATTGCCTGTGTGGGGGAGGTGATGACGGCAGAGGGAACGGAAGCGTGTGAGGAGACGGGCTTCTCATCTGTGGCGGTGGGTGCAGGGGAGTGGTGGCAATTCCGGGTCAAGGACAATGGTCCGGGTATCGATGCGGCCTATTTTGAGAAAATTTTTGGGGTTTTTCAAACCTTGCAGGCGCGGGACGAACAGGAGACCTCCGGCATGGGGTTGGCACTGGCTCGTAAAATTGTCCACAAATTTGGCGGGCGTATCTGGGTGACGTCGCAGTTGGGGGTGGGGTCTGCGTTTTGTTTTACCTTGCCCAAAAATCCTTGAGAGGGTTGCGGAATGGATGAATCGGCAGAGAAAGAGCAGTTGATCCGGGCGTTGGAACGGACCAATCAGGAGTTGCAGCAGTTTGCCTATATTGTTTCCCATGATTTAAAGGCACCGTTGCGGGCCATTCACTCGCTGGTGCAGTGGATTGCCGAGGATTATGGCCCGCTGTTTGACGAGGATGGGCGGGAGCAGCTGGAGCTGTTGCAGGGACGGGTGGTGCGGATGGATCAATTGATCGAGGGGGTGTTGCACTACTCCCGTATTGGTCGGGTTCGGGAAGAGATGGTACCGGTCAACCTGAACAAGCTGGTGACGGAGGTGATTGACCTGTTATCCCCTCCTGCCCACATAACGGTGCGGGTGTTGGACCGGTTGCCGATCGTGGTGTGTGAAAAGGTGCGGATGGGGCAGGTGTTTCAAAACCTGATCTCCAATGCCATCAAGTTCATGGACAAGCCCCAGGGAGAGATTATTGTCCGTTGTGTTGAGCAGGAGCAGAGTTACCGGTTTGGTGTGCAGGATAACGGGCCGGGGATTGCGGCCAAGGATCATGAGCGCATTTTTCAGATTTTCCAGACGCTGCATGCGGGGGACTCCTACGGGAGTACCGGGATTGGGCTGACGCTGGTCAAAAAAATTGTGGAGTTGCATGGTGGGGTGGTGCAACTTTTTTCACCGTTGCCGGCTGATGATCCGGCCCACCCCCCCCATGGGAGCCTGTTTCAATTTACTTTGCCAAAAAGCCCCGTTGAGTTGGCAGCGGCTGATTAAGGGAGAAATCTGTATGAAGGGGATGAAAATTATCCTGTTGGTGGAGGATGATCGGGTGGATGCGATGACGGTCAAGCGCGCCTTGAAGAGCATCCATGTCAACAATCCGGTGGCGGTGGTGGGGAATGGGGAGGAGGGGATAGCCTGGTTGCGGGATCCCCAGAATGAGCAGCCTTGCATCATACTGCTGGACTTGAACATGCCCCGCATGAATGGGATTGAATTTTTAAATGTTATCAAACAGGAAGAGCGTTTCAGAACCATTCCCGTGGTGGTGTTGACCACCTCCAAGGATGAGTTGGACCGGGCCAGGAGTTTTGATTTGGGGGTGGCGGGCTATATGGTCAAGCCGGTGGATTATCTTCAGTTTGTTGAGGTGATTCGTACCATCAACCTCTATTGGACCCTGAGTGAGCTTCCGACTTGATGATCAGTGATTCGGTGTTGGAGCGGTTTTGCCGGATTGTGAGTGTTCATACTGGTTTGGTGATTCCGTCCCATGACATGTCCCATTTGCGGGAAAAGTTGATTCGGCGATTGCATGCGACCCGTCTGGGGGGGGCGGAACGTTATCTGGCCCTGTTGGCCAGTGAGGGGACTGCGGGCGAGGTCGAATGGCGGGAGTTGGTTTTGGAACTGACCACGGGGGAGAGTTATTTTTTCCGGGACAGTGGCCAGATGCGTCTGTTGCGGGAGGTTGTGTTGCCGGAGTTGTTGCGGAATCGGGAGGCGGAGCGTTCTTTGCGGGTTTGGAGTGCCGGTTGTTCGACGGGGGAGGAGCCCTATTCGCTGGCCATCCTGTTGCAGGAGTTGTTGGGGGGGGCTGGGCCATGGAATCTGATGATCAAGGGTACCGATATTAACGAATATGCCCTGCAGCAGGCTCGTGAGGGGCGGTATGGTCGTTGGGCTTTTCGTGGGGTGGGGGAAGAGGTGTTGAATCGCCATTTTTCCCCGGTGCGTGGGGAGTGGCAGTTATCGGCTGCGTTGCGGGGGATGGTGACTTTTGAGCGGGTAAATTTGATCAAGGATCTGTTTCCGGACTCGGGTCGGGGGTTGTGTGATTTGGATCTGATTGTCTGTCGTAATGTTTTTATCTATTTTGACAACAATGCCATTGCGGGGATCATGGCCCGTTTTGCGGCCTGTTTGCGGCCTGGGGGGTATGTTTTGACGGGTCATGCGGAGGTGCAGCAGCCGGTTGCCCAGTTGGTGGCTTCCGGGGTATTGCCGTTGGTGGCGCGGCAATTTCCGGATTCGGTCATCTTTTATCGGCCTGTTGAGGGGGATCCGGTGGTGATGACGAGGCAGCAGCGGATGCATGCGCTTGCCGGGCCTGTGCGGCCCAGGGTTGTTGTTGCCCCTTTGCCAAAAAGGGTTGGGGGGCAGCAAGGGGGTGGTGGGGCGACGGCGGGTCATGTTGCTCCCGTCCGGGTGGCGGTGCAGCGGTCGGCAGCGGTGCCGGTGGAGCAGTCGGTGGAGCAGGGGGTGAAGGAGGTTCGTTCGTTGTTGGCGCAGGGGCGGTATGGGGAGTCCATTCGGTTGGCGGATCGTTTGTTGGCGGCGGGTGCGGCCCATTTGGTGGCTGATTTGACGCTGTTGTTGGCGCGGGGACATGCCAGTCTGGGGGATGGGTTGAAGGCGGAGGGGTATTGTCGGGATGCGTTGCGGCATCGGCCTTTTGCGGCTGAGCCCCATTTTTTGTTGGCCACGCTGGTGCATGACCGGGGGGATTTGGAGCAGGCCAAGGTGTTATTGCAAAAGACGCTTTATGTGGATCGTGCGCATGTTCCGGCCTATTTACAGTTGGCCATGTTGTACCAGGAGGAGGGCAATCTGGAGCGGGCACGGCAGATGCGTTTGGGGGCGTTGGATGTTTTGCATGGTTTGCCGGCGGCCCATCGGGTTGAGCATTATGAAGAGTGGACGGTGCAGGAGTTGGTTGTGCAGTTGGAAAAACTGTTGGGGGAGAAGGAGGGGTAGTCCACAGGTGGAGCCCCATATGTGCTAACGTTTGCGGTCTATCTTTTAAACGATTGCAGGGGTCTGGGGACCGTCACGGTCCCCAGTGGGGTGCAGGGGCGACCTTGGTTCTTCTTTTAAACGATTGCAGGGGTCTGGGGACCGTCACGGTCCCCAGTGGGGTGCAGGGGCGACCTTGGTTCTTCTTTTAAACGATTGCAGGGGTCTGGGGACCGTCACGGTCCCCAGTGGGGTGCAGGGGCAAAGCCCCTGCATGAACGGCGCGTTTTCCCAAAGCAAATTTTCGCAGAAAATTTGCGCAACGCGCC
>PEAG01000090.1 GCA_002753505.1 Magnetococcales bacterium HCHbin5
CACTGGGGACCGTCACGGTCCCCAGACCCCTGCAATCGTTTAACAGAAGATCGCAATCACGTTAGCGCATCTGGGGCTTTGCCCCTGCACCCCACTGGGGACCGTGACGGTCCCCAGACCCCTGCAATCAATCATGTTGATAAATATGCCGTCACCATCCAGACCGGGTTGGCAGGCACCAACCGGTGCATATCCAGAATGGGTTGGGCGTGGCTGACCTGCAGCTGGGTAAGGTGCCATAACCAGCCAAGGGTTTGCAAGGCGGCCAGGAGAGTCGATAAATTTTCCAACGTCACCAGGGTAATCACCAAACGACCAGCCGGTCGCAACCGTTGAGCAGCCAGGGTCAACAACGCCGGCAAACTCCCGTCCGATCCCCCGATAAAGATGGCATCAGGATCGGGCCACCGCTCCAAACCCGCCGGGGCACGACCGGTCAGCAGTTGATAATTGGCAATCGCCAGGCGAAGCTTTGTTTGCTGGATCTGCTGGCTGCGGTCGGGATCTTTTTCCACAGCATAAACCCACCCCTGGGGTACGAGCCGGGCAGCCTCCAAACCGACCGAACCGGAACCGGCTCCGATATCCCAGACAACACTGTCGGGACGCAGGGCAAGGTTGGCCAAAGCCAATACCCGCACCTCCCGTTTGGTCATGAGGGCCGATTTTGCTCCCGCAGGCAAAAAAAGGTCATCCGCCAACCCCAATACCACCTCGGTCGGGGCAGCCCTGGCCGCCTGCTGACAATGAAGGATGACGACATTGGGACAGGCAAAATCGGCCTGGGCCGCCTCGGCCAGACTCAGGGCCGGATACAACTGCTCCTGCGGCGTCTCCAGACAGGCCGCCACCGTCATCTGGCAACGCTCCCCCCATCCCAACTGCAACAACATGCGAGCAATGCGTCCGGGGGTATTGGCCGGACTGGTCAGGATGGCCAGCTTCCGGGCGGTCTGCAACGCCCGATAGAGTGGGTAGAGGGGATGATCGGAACCCGCTGCATCGGTCCACTCCCCCCCATCACCGGCATGGACCGAAACAAAGCGGGCATCGGTCCAGGGCAGGCCCAGCCGCGCGAAAGCCAGTTGCGGGGTGGAAGGAGCCGGCAGCACCCGACAGCTGCCGAGTGGCAATTTATGGTGCAGATGCCCGGCAACACCCGAAAAAAGCGGATCCCCCGTCGCCAACACCACCACCCTTTTGCCCTGCTCAAGGGCAGAGGCGATCCAACCCGGCAACAGCTTGAGCTGACCGGAAAAAGAGCGGCACTCCGCATGAGAGGCCAACAGAGGCGCGAACAAGGCCAAAAACCGATCATCCCCCAGCACCAACTCCGCCGCTTCCAGCAGACGACGAGCCGCAGGGGTCAAGGCGTCCAGACCGGAATCCAGTACACCAACAATCCAGCAAGGGTTTGATTTGTTATCCACGTTTAATCCAAATAGGCCTGAACCATGTTACGCATGGCCGTGTGCGAGAGATGATCCTTGATGGCAGCCATTCCCAAAAAATGCACCATGGCATTGATGCGCACGGTTGGCTTGCCAAGCAGACTGTACGGTATATAAAGAAAACGTGCGGTCTGGTTAATGGTCAATGTCCATTTTTGAGCCTCCCCGATCTGCAGCAGTCCGGTCTTGGGCATCAACGGTTTTGTATAAATCGATTGCTGATCATTGGACAAGAAAACAGACAGAGGATTTGTGGTATCATAGCGGGCAGGCCCAAGCAGATCGAATGAAACGATATGGACAGGAAACTTTTGCATGTCACACCGAATACAGTTTCGCCCCTCACACAAGACATTCTCACTCATGGCAACCCGGTCCGATATATCCTGTAACAGAAATCCCGGAACATCCGCGCCCCCCGATATGTTCAAACCAAGCTTATGCTGCGCCAGGTCAAGCGCGTAGGGCAGCATTTTCTGCGACAGATGCGCACCATCAAAAAACAGATCTGCATTGGTACGTCCATTATCAAGGATGGTACTGGCCAAAACCGACAACACAGGAACCCCACTGTTTTGCCGTAACAGGGCCGTAAACAGCAGGGTTGCATAATTTCTCTCTTCCACGCTTCCTATGGCAGGAAACGACTCCGTATAGGCTCCATTGGTAGAGGCAACCGGCCCCCAAACAGCTATCTTGTCATGCAACTGTTTCAACTCATGAATGAATGCGACATACCGGTCCACACAATCCCCGACCGCCTTGGCAAGACCAATACGCGCAGCCGATCGCAAGATATGCCAACGGATATCCACTTCACCGAAGGAGAGCATGATCCAGCCGCGAAATCCATGGGAGAGCGCAGAATGAATTCTGAGCAGCGTTTTTTCCCGGCCACGCAAGGTGGAATTGATTTCCGTCAAATTCCAGGCCAATGGCGAACCGACCATGGTGGTCACGACTCCGGGCAGCCGGTCACGCCCCTTCCTGAATACCGAAATCTCCTCTTCCCCACTCCAGAACAGGCTGTGACTGTCTCCCAGAACCAACAGTTGGGCCTGGGCAATACCGGGCAGCTCCTGATAGGGTCGATCGGACAGATATAAATTGTTTTCCAATAATTGATCAATCATATACTGGATGCACTCCGCGTCATAACCCTGTTGTTGCACCAGATAGGGTTGAATGACACTGGCCGGATAACCCCACAACAATTGTGAGGCCACAAATTCAATGGCTTTGACAAGTTGGATAAATTTTGCGTGAACGCCGCGCTGGATTAAATACTGTTGAACCGCTGCAACGGAATGACCAGTCGTTAAATGTTTTATGGCATATGAAATCAAGAACTGTTCTTGTTCATTCATATAAATCACTCCCCCAAATTTGCCATGACAAACCTGATTGCCTATGCATCAAACCGCACTCGACCAACATACTGCATTGGGTTCCAAAGGTACAAGGGTAAAGTGAACGGACAGGGTACCTGTCCACCCATATATCACTAACTCATTGATTATCAATAGACATTGCAAAATCCGAACCCATCGACCCTTGACAAACAACACGGTCGCAGGCAGCATGGAAAAAGGATTCAAGCATGTGAGTTGTTTTTTTGTGCCAACAACGACATAACCAATTAAAATCATTTATCATTTAATGTGTTAGTGGCCTTCGTGCCTGAACGATCCGCTGCACGATCCTCGACCAGACAGTAACAGGACAATGATATGGAAACACGTCTGACGCACGCAGCCTCATCCATTGATGTTGAGTACTCTCGAGGCAACAAAGGGGTATTAAAAATTGGCGCACTGAGCCAGATGGGGGAGGTTGTCATTGATCATCGGCCGCCATTGCCATGCGCCAAACAAGAGCGCGGAACAGTTGAAATCGGTCGGTGTTCCACCTTGGCCGATAATGTATGTTTCCGGATATATGGCGGTCAGGAAGCTGCGGGCATCACAAACAGTCCGCTTGCTCATCTGCTGGACTGCAAGCAGCATGTCCAACCGATGGTGCCGGGGAAAATCCAGATTGGCAGTGATGTTTGGATTGGTACTGGCGTCAACATTTTCGGCAATGTCACCATTGGCGATGGTGCCATTGTGGAAGCCATGTCGGTTGTCACCGAGGATGTTCCGCCCTACGCCGTTGTGACCGGAAACCCTGCCCGTGTCAAAAAATACCGATTCTCGCCACAACAGATCGAGTCTCTTCTCAAGATCGCCTGGTGGAACTGGCCACATGACAGAATATCAAAGCACGCCAACATTATTTTTTCTCAGGATGTAGAGGCTTTGATCAATATGACCATGGTCTATGAGCTGGCTCCAGTGCTGGAAAAGCCACTGCCATACACTCAGATCAGCGCGTTCCGCGAAGAGTATGCGCTGTCATTTTGCAACATGAGAAACCTTCAGGTTGAAGTGTCGAGTGCCTGCAATTTAAAGTGTCCTCAGTGTTCCAACAAGATCTCCGGTCATGTCACAAAATTGATGACGTTGGATGTCTGGAATACGCACGTCAAACCGTATCTGTCGCAAACAAGGCTGGTTCACCTGGTTGGCATTGGTGAACCGCTCCTGAATAAACATTTTTTTACCTTTGTGGATGATGTGCTTGAGGCGGGGGCCTATCTCAATACAACGTCCAATCTGCAATTGGTGACACCTGCCATCGCTGAGAGGCTGTTGAAAATCCACGGCCTCTCTTTTTCCTGCGATGGAGTCAGCAAGGAGACCTATGATGCAATCCGCATCAACGGCACTTTTGAACGGTTGACGGAGGCGTTGGGGCAGATCGTAGCCGCCAAAACCAAAGCGGGTTCCGATACCCCCGGCCTGGGGCTCAATTTTGGGGCCACGCGCCGCAACATCCACGAACTGCCGGACATCGTCCATCTGGCGGCTCGCTATGGGGTAGGTGGCATTATCGCCTTTCATAATATTGTCTATGATGAGTCTTTGAAAGAGGAGTGTCTCTATCACGATCAGGAGCGGTCGGACGAATATTTTTTGCAGGCGGCCGAACTCTGCAAAAGCTACGGCATCTCATTTTCAACGGAGGGGATGTTCAAGAAACCCCGCCGCCTTTCCTCGAGACTGATGCATTGCGAGTACCCGTTCGGCCATCTGTATATCTGCAGTGATGGCCGTGTCAAGCCGTGTTGTCAGGACAGTCCGGACTGGATTGTTCTAGGTAACTTGAACGAATCAAGCTTGCCAGAGATCTGGAACAACACCGCCACACGCACACTGCGGCGCGAACTTTTCACAGAACCCTCACATACATGCCGATTCTGCGCCAGATGGTGGGCGGTCGACATCACCGAACCCCGTTACCTGTTCCGTTTCCCGGGGGCTGAAGCCTACATCGCCTCTTTATCAAAAGCAGAGTAGCACCGGGTCATACCCCCCCCTTTTTTTTTACGCGAACTGCGTCATGCAAAAGGGGGGGGGTATCATTCAACTACTCAACCGTAGCCCTGGAAACACCGCTCGACCGGTCCCAATGGATGGTCACCGCGGAGACCGTGCACAAATCAATGTCATGCCAGACGACGGCCTCATTGTCCGTGTAGACAACCTTCAGATCCCATTTGCAAGGGGTGGTGTCTCGCTCGAAGTGTATATTGACATATTCACCGTCACCAAGGGTGTCACGGCCGAGTACATCAGACTCCCAGGACTCTTCGCTGGATGGCGAAACATAGACTTGGTCTATGGTATAGCCGGTGGCGTTGGTCAGTTGGAAATCCTGATGTGCACCTCCTGCCCAGACCGAGCCCGTCATTCCCAACATCAGCATCAGAGAAAGAAAAGCATTGCGTAGAGACATGTTCAAAGTCCTTGACCAAAAGAGGAAGAAAAAACGGCGCGTATTGTATGATCGGAATTTGTCTTGCTGCAAGCACTCTTTTCTGTTCGGCACCCGTTTTTTTTGCAAATCACAAAGCAGATTGCCGCAGAAACATTGCACAATACAAAAAAGGTTGGAACATCCTTGTCCCAACCTTTCAAGCATGCATGGCTATTGCCAAAAAACAACTATTTAAGGATACGCAACTCCACCCGCCGATTCTCGGCCCGACCGGCCTCGGTGTCATTGGCGGTAACCGGTTTTTCCATACCATAACCGTGTGCAGAGAGCCGACTCTTGGCAATACCCCTCGCAATCAGTTGCATCATCACCTCATTGGCCCGAGCCTGGGACAGTTTTTTGTTGTAGGGGCCCTTGCCAACATTATCCGTGTGTCCCTGAATCTCCACCTTCATCGTCGGATTGTTTTTCAGGACACTGGCGGTATCGTGCAACGTACCCTCGTCCTTGGACTCGATCACAGCACTGTTGGTCTTGAAGTTTAAATTTTTCAGCACCCAACAGCCTTGACTGTTGACCGTCGCGCCTTTGGGCGTATCGGGGCATTTGTCATTGGGATCGATGACGCCATCCTGATCCAGATCACTGCAACCATTGGCATCCACCTGCGCTCCCTTGGGGGTGCCCGGACACTTGTCCCGACTGTTGGGCACCCCGTCCTTGTCATCATCCCCATCTGTAGAGTCCAATTTACAGAAATAACATTGGGTTCCCGTAGCACCAATCCCCGTCTTGCCATCATTTGAGTGCCATTGAATATAGCCGGAATGGCTCCATCCACCAGGAGAGGCCGCCTCAACGACAGAAGATGCAGAGGCCAACAACAGTGCCGCACCAGCCAACAAAGCAATGTTTACGTGTCTCATCGTGTACCGTTTCCTTTTTGCATAATATGTTGATATAAAAACAATAAACCAAGCCAAAAAAACGGCTGGAACCGGCCAGAGTTCCAAGCTGTCTTTTTCTCCCGGGAATGGAATCGATCACCTTGATCACCCGAGCCAGGCGACACACCGAACCTCGGGCAGCCTATCACCTGCAAATAACGAAAACAAGGCCCGCCAAACTGACTGTAGCAATCGACAGCCAGCAACGCATGAAGATGGCTTTTTTACGGAGATTCCATCCAACGAGGAAAATGTGCTGGACGACCGCACTCAGGTAGCAGTATCATCCAAACCAGCTTCTGGTCAAGATATTTATGGGGTTTTTTCAATCGTTATGGGCCTTTTCCGTCCGATCCTCGTCTGCGTGACCCTGCTGGCCCTGATTTTTCCTCCCCTGACGGATGCCGCAAGCCGGACGGTTCGAGTGGGTGTTTATCAAAACCGTCCGGGTGTTTTTTTCTCCGAACAGGGCGTTGCTGCAGGGTTTTATATCGACATACTGGAAACCGTTGCCTCCCAGGAAGATTGGCAGTTGGATTATCTCCCCGGCACATGGCCAGAGGGTTTGGTTCGGCTGGAAAATGGGACCATTGACATACTGGTTGCCATTGCCTACACCCAGGAACGAACCAAAAAGTTTAATTTTACCAGGGAGACACTCTTTTCCAACTGGGGCCAGGTCTACGTCCGCGACCTGGAGATCCAGTCCATCCTTGATCTGGAAGGACGCTCTGTTGCCGGCATGAAGGGGGATATCTATACCATCCAGTTTGACGACCTCATGCACAAATTCCAGATTGCCCATAAAATGGTGGAGACGACCGAATACAAGGAGGTACTCCGATTGGTCAGCGATGGAACGGTGGACGCCGGGATAATCTCGCGCTCCAACGGCTTGATCATAGAACAGATGTTTGATCTGTTCCGCAGTCCCATCCTCTGCTGCCCCATGGAGATTCGTTACGCAACCCCAAAAGGGCGCAATCAGGATTTACTGGACACACTGGATCACCACATCACTCGCCTGAAAAAAGACAAGAGCTCGATTTATTACCAATCCATGGAACAGTGGTTCGGCAACACCGGCAGAAAAGAGTTCCCGGTCTGGCTGGTCTGGCTGTTGGCCATCATCAGCGGGATAGCGGCATTGCTGGCCGTGGGCGTCCTGATTCTCCGACATCAGCGGTACCTTATCGAAGCAAAACTGACCGCCTCCTACGCGGAGAAACGGGCGATGGAGGTAAAAATGCTCGCCGCGTCCAAACTGGCCAGCATTGGCGAGGTGGCCACCGGCGTCGCCCATGAACTGAATCAACCTTTGACCTACATCAGCACCTTCACCCAAAACCTGGAACTGGCCCTCAACACGGATTCCATCGATACGAACAAGCTGAAAAGACGGATCGGCACGGTCAACGAACAGTTTCAACGCATTGATGAAATTATCCGCCATCTGCAAACATTCGGCCGCAAAGATGAGATGATCGGTACCGAACGACCGCAGGCTGTGCAATTGGCCGAGGTGGTGGACAAGACCCTCTTGTTCCTTGGCGAGCGCATTCGTTTGCGCAATATCACCCTGAACAAACAATTTGCCATCGACATCCCCCCCGTCTCCGGCAACATGAATCGCCTGGAACAGGTTTTTATCAACTTTTTCCAGAATGCCATTCATGCCTTGGCCAACAAGGAAAACCCTGAGATTACCATTACGATCACCCATCTGGCCGCCAGCAATGCCGTACAGGTACAATTTGCCGACAATGGAATTGGCATGGAACCTGCTGTGCAAGCCAAAATATTTGAGCCGTTCTTTACCACCAAGGCCGTTGGTGAGGGTACGGGACTTGGCCTTGCCATTGTGCATGGCGTTATCGAGGAGCATGGCGGCACCGTTTCCTGTCACTCTGAACCCGGTCTGGGTACCACCTTCACGATCACTCTGCCGGAGAGAGTGGAATGAACAGGGATGGTGTTCTGGTGATCGATGACAAACCACTTGTCTTTGAATGTGATCCGCAGAGCCCTGGGGCAATGAATATCCGCTTTAAATCCGCCATTGCCGCCTCAGCGTGGGTTGCCTGCAACGCGCCAACAACCCATCGCCACGGTGCGCCGCCGCCCCCACCGACCTAATCAAAGCCCAACTCTTCCTGTACGCTCCGTACCACCCGCCTGTCGTACTCCAACAAAGCTTTGCCCTTCTCGGCATAGTCCAGTTGGCTCAGCAAAAATTTGATACATTCAACCCGTGCGCGGTTTTTGTCGTTCGATTTGATAATCGTCCAGGGTGCGAAAGGGGTGGAAGAGCAGGTAAAGATATCCTCTTTGGCCTGGGTGTATTGATCCCAATAACCCGAAGCCTTTCTCTCCACCAGATTGGGAGCCCGCCACCTCAACGGATCCTTGCGGCGGTGGCGCAGACGGCGGCGTTGTTCCGCCTTGTCGATGGAAAAATAGAATTTGAACAACAGAATACCGGAGTTGACCAGCATTTTTTCAAATTCCGGCACGCTGCGCAAAAACTCCCGCACAGCCTTTTTGTTGCAAAACCCCATGACCCGCTCCACTCCCGCCCGGGAATACCAGCTGCGGTCAAACAGAACAATCTCTCCGGCTGATGGCAAATGGTTAATATAACGCTGAAAATACCACTGCGTCTCCTCTTGTGGCGTTGGTTTGTCCAACGCCACGATCCGGCAACCCCGGGGATTCATATGTTCCGTCATCCGTTTTACGGTACCCCCTTTGCCGGAACTGTCCCGCCCTTCGAACAACACCACAACCCGCACCCCATTCGCCTTGACCCAGTTTTGCATTTTGACCAGTTCGATATGCAACGGGGCTACCTGCTGCAGATATTCAGAAGTTCCCATCGGGGGAATGGCCAAACGACCGGTCCGCTTCTTTGCTTTGTCAGACATCTTCGCTTCTCCAAAACAGTGGGTTTAATTCCAGGTTGCAAAATCATCCAACGGCCAATGGAACCATGCTGAATTGTCACGCATTCGGCATATGTTGTCTTAATAGCTTCACACTATAACAGGGTAAGCTCCGTGAATCTACTCATGACAGGGACATTTTTCGCCTTTGGCTGCCAGGTTTAACGTTTTCATGATACCGCACTCCACCGATTGCTGGCGCACCACACATTCGGCGCGCAGCAGGTTCAGCTGTTCCAGCAAGGTTTGCATGGCGAGCATCTGTTCTTGCACCCGGATAATCTGGGCATCCAACAACCGATTGACCTGTTCGCAATCCTGGTGCGGTTGATCCCGGAAATTCAACAATATTCTGATCTCCGCCAATCGCATCCCCAGGGAACGACAGTGACGGATAAACTGCAAATCCTCCAGGTGCCGGCCCTCATACCGGCGATAGCCGGAACCATCCCGTATCGGTGCCGCCAACAGACCCTCCTTTTCATAATAACGAATGGTCTCCACCTCACAACCGGTTCGTTTGGCCAACAGCCCGATCCGCATATCGTACTCCTGTTTTAAAAAAGTGTTTGACCCTGTAGTGACTACAGGGTATCCAATGCTCGGCGACCCGTATTTACTCTATCAAAAAGAGAGGCGCACGTACCATGACTCCTCCTCCTGATCATCCAGCCTGCTGTTCCAATGCACAGTGCGGTACCATCGCCCTGGCGGATCCAATCCCCTCCCCGATGCTGTCGACCGAGGTGGCCGGTGATGGGGAGTGGTTGTTGTTCCGTATCGACAAAATGGACTGTCCGGTCGAGGAGCAATTGATTCGCAAAAAGCTTTCCCAGAGTGAGGGGGTACTTCAGCTTCACTTTAACCTGATGCAAAACCAGTTGACTGTTTTGCATCAGGGCAGCAGTTGGGCAAAGATCGCGGCGGATCTCGCTGCCATCGGCCTGCCGCCCGCCCCAGAGACGGGCACGGATCAGGCTGCACGGGCTGCTGTTGCAAAGCGTCCAGCGATTGCAACCCGCCGTTGGTTGCTGATGGCTTTGGCTGGTTTGACGGCGGTTGCGGCCGAGGTTTTGGTATGGCTGGGGCAGCCCGAGCGGGGGTTGCCGGTGGTCGCCTTTTCTCTGCTGGCCATTCTTTTTGGTGGTTTGGAAACGTTAAAGAAGGGCTATATTGCCCTGCGCAATTTTGCTCTCAACATTCATTTTTTGATGAGTATCGCGGTGCTGGGTGCGGTGGCCATCGGCCAATGGCCAGAGGCTGCGATGGTTATTTTTCTCTTTGGTGTTGCGGAGATGATCGAAACGCTCTCCCTGGACCGGGCCCGCAATGCCGTTCGCACTCTGATGACTTTGGCCCCGGACAACGCCACCGTTCGGGATGCAGGAGGCCAGTGGCAAACCCGGGAGGTTCGCGATATTCGCATTGGCCAACTGCTCAGGATCAAGCCTGGGGAGCGGATTCCACTGGATGGGATGGTCGTGGCGGGCCACTCCAGCGTCAATCAATCCCCCATCACCGGCGAAAGCGTACCGGTTACCAAGCAGGTTGGGGATATGCTTTTTGCGGGCACCATCAATGAGCGGGGGGTGTTGGAGTGTCGGGTCACCGCCGACCGGGATCACACCACACTGGCCCGCATTATTGCGTCGGTCCAGGATGCCCAGTCCCAGCGGGCTCCCACGCAGCGGTTTGTCGATCAATTTGCTGCCTGGTACACGCCGACGGTGGTTTTTTTAGCCTCCCTGGTGGCGATCATTCCGCCTCTGTTGGCCCTGGGTGCTTTTACCGACTGGCTTTACAATGCCCTGGTGCTGTTGGTGGTGGCCTGTCCCTGTGCTTTGGTTATCTCCACTCCGGTCACCATTGTCAGCGGTCTGGCTGCTGCGGCCCGTCGTGGTATCTTGATCAAGGGGGGGATCTATCTGGAAGAGGGTCACCGTCTCAAGGCGTTGGCCATGGACAAGACCGGCACTTTAACCTGTGGTCAATTGAGTCTCACCGATATTATTCCGTTGTCGGAGCATGGCGAGGAGGCGTTGCTCCGGCTGGCTGCCGGGCTGGAGGCCCATTCGGAACATCCCATGGCGACTGCCATTCTTGCGGCCTGGCACGGGTCGGCACCGCTGCCAACGGTTACGGCATTTGAATCGTTGACCGGACAGGGTGTGCAGGGGGTTATTGCGGGTGAGCGTTATTTTATCGGCAGCCATCGCCTGATTGAGACCTTGGGCCTCTGCACGCCGGCCACGGAGGCGCATCTGTTCCGTTTGGAGCAGGAGTCCAAAACGGTGGTTATTTTGGCTTCCAGCACGGCCACGTTGGCGATATTTGCCGCTTCGGATCAGGTACGTGAACAGGCGGCGGCGGCGGTGGCGGCGTTGGATCGCCTGGGGGTACATGTCGTCATGCTGACGGGTGACAACCGGACGACCGCCGCTGCCATTGCAGCCAGGACGGGCATTGAGGCGGTAGAGGCCGAACTGTTGCCGGTCCAGAAGTTGGCCAGTGTTGAGAGGTTGTTGCACCGTTATGGGCGGGTGGGCATGGTGGGGGATGGCATCAACGATGCGCCCGCCATGGCCAGGGCGTCCATTGGTTTTGCCATGGGGACGGCGGGTACGGACACGGCTTTGGAGACTGCGGATGTTGCCTTGATGAATGATGATCTGGGCAAACTGGCCGAGTTTATTCGTCTCAGTCGGCGCACCAACCGGATTCTCAGACAAAACATTGCATTTGCCCTTGTGCTGAAGGGTATTGTGTTTTTGCTGGCACTGGCAGGGATGGCCACCCTCTGGATGGCGGTTTTTGCCGACATGGGGGCCAGTCTGTTGGTTATCTTTAACGGCATGCGCATATTGCGCTTTTCCACGGATCATTGAGCGGAGAGCATTGTCCTGGCGGAGAGCAATTGGCAGGCTGTCCCGGGAATGCTCATTGGCAAGGTGTTCCGGGAATTTTCCGCTTCACGTAACCGAAGGAACAATCCCATGAAAATCAGGACAAACCTGTATCAACAACCTGTCGGTACCCCTTTGCCAGATTGGCGCGCATGCGCCAAGCCATCGCGTCATATCATCCAGGGTTGTTACTGCCATTTGAAGCCCCTGAATGCCGACCTTCATGCCGATGATCTGTATGCGGCTTACGCGCTCTCCCCGGATGATCGCGACTGGACCTACCTGCCGATCGGGCCGTTTCATGGCGCGTCGGACTATCGGAACCATGCGAAAGGCATAGAGTCTGATGTCGATTGTTTGCATTTTGCTGTCGTTGACCAGAGAAGCGGGCGCGCTGTGGGAACCCTGGCACTGATCAGGATGGACCCGGCCAATGGGGTAATCGAAATCGGGTTTGTGGTTTTCTCGCCCTTGCTCAGACGGACCCCCGGTTCAACCGAGGCGCACTATCTGCTCATGAAATATCTGTTCGATGGTTTGGGTTATCGACGCCTTGAGTGGAAATGCGACAGTTTGAACGAGCCTTCCCGCCTGGCGGCCCAACGGTTGGGGTTTCGGTTTGAAGGTATTTTCCGACAGGCGGTGGTCTACAAAGGCAGAAACCGCGACACAGCGTGGTTCTCTATCCTGGATTGCGAATGGCCATCACTACGCGCGGCTTTTGAACGGTGGCTTGCACCGGACAATTTTGACGCACACGGGGTGCAACGCAGCTCTCTGGCGCAAGTGCGTGCGACCATATGATCACCTGATGGAGCAATTCCCGGACCCGAATTCCTCTGGGACACCTTGCTTGAATTCCCGGCGAACTCTTGGGAATTCCCGGGACCAACAACTCCCGGAACGATACATGATCCCGTGAAGGAAAGGAATCGACAATCCCGTCACGTACTGCCGTGAGATGCGCCTTTGCACTCTCCTTTCGGGAATTCCGCGAGCATTTGGCAGGGTGTTCCGGGAATTCAACGCAAACAGGGGTCTTTGTTGCCCCTGTCTTGCTTTCGGATGTTTGAAAACGGTCAGTTTCGGATAATGCCCCGAACAACCGGCAAAAACAGGAGGACCGCCCATGGGCAGACCCTCTTATCCGTGTCCAGTCCAACCGGGAGCCAAGACAGATCAGGGGTTGCACCGGACTCCCTGCGCTTTGCCGTCGGACAGGCGGACACTCCGCCGGATTCATTAACCAAGGGAGAAACCAGATGGTAGCCTGTGCAAGGTGTTTGTTGGGGACTGTTGGAGAATGAATTTGGTGGCTATGGTTGGCGAAGACTGATGACTGTCTTGTCTGCCAGTTTGGACAGTATTGAAAAATTGATACACTGTCCCCCGATTTGTCCCCGATTTCAGATACACTGTCCCCCGATTTCAAATTCATACATTTTTAGACCGCCGTCCACAGGCGAAGACTGATGACTGTCTTGTCTGCCAGTTTGGACAGTATTGAAAAATTGATACACTGTCCCCCGATTGACCCGATTTACCCAATTTAATTCGAAGGAATTTAGTATTATGTTGCTGGGATTTTGTAGTATCATGTCACTGGAGTTTTGTCACAGAATTTGAACCTCCATCGGACCGGGATATGCGGAGTATGGATGTTGATGGACAGATAACATACTGGTGCATGGGATCTGATGAGGAATGGGATGTGGCCGTGGCGTTGCTG
>PEAG01000091.1 GCA_002753505.1 Magnetococcales bacterium HCHbin5
ATTTGGCCAGCTCTCGGTCGGGCTGCCGCCCTCCAGGAGTGCCCCTGCGGGGCGTTTTGGGCGCGCTGCGCCCATTTGCTGCGCAAATGGGCTTTGGTGAAAGCGCGCCCGTTACATGCAGGGGCTTTGCCCCTGCACCCCACTGGGGACCGTGACGGTCCCCAGGCCCCTGCAATAGTTTTAAAAGATCAGGAAAAGCATGGGTGTGGTATCTGTTAGCGCATATGGGGCTTTGCCCCTGCACCCCACTGGGGACCGTGACGGTCCCCAGACCCCTGCAATAGTTTTAAAAGATCAGGAAAAGCATGGGTGTGGTATCTGTTAGCGCATATGGGGCTTTGCCCCTGCACCCCACTGGGGACCGTGACGGTCCCCAGGCCCCTGCAATAGTTTTAAAAGATCAGGAAAAGCATGGGTGTGGTATCTGTTAGCGTATGTGGGGCTTTGCCCCTGCACCCCACTGGGGGAGATGATCTTCCCCAGTCCCCTGTATAAGTTTTGGTTTTGTTTTTTCGGCTCGGTTGAACCACCAGGAAACAGTTGAACGGGACGATGCATGACAACCGACGATGCCACCCCCCCTACCGACAGCGACCCCCCACCGGCAGCCCCTCGCACGGCCTGGCTGCCCACCCTGTTGAAAGGGGTCGGGATAGCTCTCCTCCTGCTCATCATGCTGCTGCTGGCCTCCCTGATGAGCTTGCAGAGTGAAAACACCCGGAATCTGTTGACCCGTTCCCTCTCCCATTGGCTCAGCAGCCCTGACAGTCGGCTGGAGATTGGCAACATACGAGGTCGAATACCTTGGGAAATCGAGATTGACCGGTTGACCTGGGGCGATGCACAAGGCACCTGGCTGGAGATCAACCAGACCCAACTGGCCTGGTCACTGGATGACTGGTGGCATGGCCGCCTGCACATTCAGCGGTTGGGGGCGGAGCAGATTCACCTGCTGCGTCAACCGGTTGTCAAACCGGATCCCACCCCCCCACCCGCTCCGGCCACGCCCTCCCTGCCGACGGGATTGCGCTACCTTCCCACCCTGCTGGTGGATCGCCTGTATGTCACCCAACTCATTCTGGAACCGGCCGCCTATGGCCACGCCGCCCGCTTTGCCCTGGAGGGAGAGATCAAACACCTCTCCAGCGACAACAGACCGACCGCCAACAGCCCCGCACATCCCAGCCAACTGCTGGCCAAACTGCAGCTGCGCCCCCTGGATGCACGGGATACCCAACTCACCCTGCAGGCAACCCTCTCACCCGCCGGAACCTTGCGGGGGGATTCGCAACTGGCCTTGACCATGGAGGGCCACGAACGCAGCGGCCTGCTGGCCCCCATGACCGGCTTGACGGCCGCCAAAGGTGTCGATTTCAGCCTGACCGGCGCAGGCCCGCTGTCCGCCTGGCAGGGCAACCTGGCGATCACCCTGGATGGGGTGGGAGAGATGAAAGGTCAGGTCGATCTGCACTATGCCGACGCCTCTCAATTGCGCCTGACCGGTCGCATCCAGGGCAATCCCGACCTGCTGGGCACGGAGTGGCGTGCCCTGTTCGCCCCGGCTGACCCGGCCGTGACGCTGGCACTCCAACTGGCATGGCCCGATGCCAAACAGGTACGCCTGGACCACTTGAACGTCGAAACACCGTTTGCCCACCTGAAACTGCACGGGGCACTGGTACTGCCTGCCGCAGAGCTGAACGGAGAGGCTGCGCTGGAGATTGCCCAACTGGCAGCCCTGACCCCGGTGACGGGCAAACCGTTGGCGGGCAGCCTGGCCGCCACGCTGACGGTCCAGGGCCCCTGGCAACAGCCCCACCTGCACCTGACCTCCCAGGCCACCGAACTGGCCCTGGACGACTGGCGGGCCAACCAACTGCTGGTCCGGTGGGAAGGCCCCATGAACGAGAGCAGCACAACCGCCCCCCAACGGTTCCAGGGCGATGGCAGCCTGGTGGGACTCCGAACCGCAGCAGGAGATTCTCCCCTGGGGCCGGAACCGCTCCATTGGTCGGCACAGTTGGCCCTGCCAGCCGGTGGTCTCCCACAACTCACCCGATTGGAGCTGACAGGTCAGCGGCTGACAGCACTGCTGGAGGGAGAGATCGGCCTGGGAGAGGCCAGGGGGCACGGCCAATGGTCGGTCACACTGCCACGGATCGGAGATTGGCTGCAACAGCCGTTGCCGGAACAGACCATAACCGGCCGGGGTCAATGGTCGGGCCTGTTCGAGCTGACTGCGTTGACCGACGAACCAACGAAAACAGCTCAGCCACAGTTGACAACCACCTTGACCGGGGGGCTCTCCGAGTTGCAGGGACTGCCCCCTGTTTTGCACATTTTGTTGGGATCAGAGCTGCAGACAGCGGCCAAACTGACCCTGCAAGGCGGGGAAAAACTGGCCGTTACCGCGTTGGATCTCCGCGCTGCCCGTACGGCGTGGCAGGGAACGCTGCAGGCGGATCTGCTCCAACAACAGCTCACCGGCCAACTGCAGGCCCAGGTACCCCAGTTGGCTCCCTTTGCCGAATGGGCCGGCCAACCCCTCGAGGGTTCACTGGAGCTGGATGCGCACTGGGAAGGCCCCATGACCGCGCCGCGCCTGTCGGCTGCTCTCAAGAGTCCGGCACTTGCGGTGGGCAAACTCCATTGGCAACAGCCCCGGTTGCTGCTGACCGCGGATGGCCTGACCGCCACACCCCATGGCAGCCTGAAACTGGAGCTGCAAAATCTGGGCGAGCAGTGGGGAGAAAAGGGGCAACCGGCCACGGCAACCAGCTCCTACCGTTGGGAAAAGGGGGGTGTGCAGCTATCAGATCTGCGTATGCTCTGGCCCACCGGGACGGTGACGGGGGAACGGTTGCGCTATGATCTGACGCGGAATGTCGTGGAAGGGCAGTTGACGGCACAAAGCAGCCAACCCGGTCCGCTGCTGCACTGGCTGGCCGGTGATGCCACACCGTTTCCCGCCGACCTGCGGGGAACGCTGCTCTTGAAAAGCCAATGGAACGCGCAGGCCCACAAACAGGGGCTGGAGGGGGAGCTGGAGGCGCAACTGGCGCGGGGGGCCCAGTCGGCGGCTGGCGGCTTTGATCGGCTGGAAAAGGGCAGTATCAAGGCCAAGGTGGCGGATCTTTGGGGCAAGCCAAGCGGTCATGTGGAAGGCCATCTGGGCAGACTGGATTGGGGTAACAGCCGGATACACAGCATTCAATGGCGATTGGCCGGTGATCAGACCGCTGCCAGCTTTGAGCTGAACGGCAAGGGGCTGTTGGAACTGCCCGAGCGGGAGGAAAAACTGCCCGTCAGCTTGCCATCCCCCCAGTCGGCCAAGGGTAAAGGGAGAGGAAAAGCGGCACCGGAAGGGGTTGATCTGGAGGCCAACGGCAAGCTGGGGATGGATGACAAGGGGGTGATGCGCGCCACTTTGGCGGCCTTGACCGCTCATATTGGCTCCGATGTCGTACAACTGGAACAACCGGCCCACATTGTGTTGGCAGCGGACCAGAACAGACCCAGCGGCGGCAGTCGCCTGGAACTGGACCGGTTGTTGTTGCGTTATGGTCTGGCCCACCTGGATGCCCATGCCCGTTATGACACCCGACAACTGGAGATTGAAGGGGATGTGCGGCTGCCACTCACCCAGCTGTCCCGCCTGGGTGGACCGGATTTGCAGGGTTCGGCCCGGGCCCATGTTCAATTGAGTGGCAAACCCAGCCAGCCGGAAGGGACGGTTACCCTCAATCTGGATCGGGTGCATGTGAATGATCCGGCTTTTGACGCCATTCCCCCGGCCACCTTGCAGGCTTCGGCCCGGTTGGAGCGTGGACAGGTCAATGCCAACCTGGTGCTGCAGGAGTTGACCTCCACGCCGATCACGGCGTTATTGTTGTTGCCGGTTCGGTTAAGCTTCGCGCCTTTTGCCTTTGCTCTGCCGGGGAATGGCAAGGTGGGTGGCACGCTGAATGCCAACGCCCAGTTGACACAGTTCGCCTTGATGGCGGCCCCGGATTTGATGGATTCGCAAAAGGTGGATGGTCAACTCAATATTGCCCTCCATTTTGGGGGAACAGTGGCAAAGCCGGAGGTCCAGGGCGAGATTTCGGTCCAGAATGGCAGTTATGAGAACGGTTCGTTGGGTACGGTTCTGAAGGAGATTCAACTCTCTGCCACCGCCCATGGTCGGACGATTGAGGTGGAGAGTTTGACCGCCAGCGACGGGGGGGAGGGGCGTTTGCGTGCCAAGGGCAGCTTTTCGTTGGATGGGGTGCAGCGGTTGCCGTTCCAGTTGGAGGCGATGCTGGACAAGGCTTTGCTGGTGCGTCGTGATGAGTTGCAGGCCACCCTGAGCGGCACGGTTGCGGTGCGGGGGGATGGCAATCGGGTCGCGGTGACCGGGGATCTGACGGGGAATGAGCTGCTCATCTATCTGGCGGACTCCCCCTCGGTGGATATGCAGGCGATCCCCATCGATACGGAGATGCGCCATGGTCTGAATCTGGTGCGTGAAAAAGAGAGCCACCCCCCCACCCCTCCCGCTCCGGTGGCGTTGGATATTGCCCTGCATCTGCCCAATCGGGTTTTTATGCGGGGTCGGGGGTTGGATTCGGAGTGGCAGGGCAATCTGGCCGTTCGGGGCATGGCGAGCGAGCCGCTGGTTGAGGGCAGACTGGAGGTCAAGCGGGGCTATTTTGAATTTCTGGACCAGCATTTTGATCTGCGCAAGGGCATTATTGCCTTGGATGGCACGAGCCCACCCCAACCCCATCTGGATCTGGAGGCGGAGTCCAAACCTGTCAACAATCTGGTGGCGTTGTTAAGTTTGCGGGGTCCGGCCTTCACGCCTGTCTTGACCTTGAGCAGTGAGCCGGAGGTGCCGCAGGATGAAATTCTGGCGCGTTTGCTGTTTAACCGCAATCGACAACAGTTGACGCCGGCCCAGGCTTTGGGGTTGGCGGTGGCCATTGAAAAATTGCGCACGGGTGGTCCGGGTCTGTTGGGCCGGGCCCGGGACAGCCTGGGCATTGACCGATTGGAGGTGGGGGGAGAGAGTGTGGAGGCCGGTTCCGTCAAGGCCGGTAAATATATCAGCGACAAGGTGTTTGTGGGGGTCGAACGGGGCCTGAAACAGGGCAGCGGCAAGGTCTCCGTCTCACTGGAGATGACGCCCAACATTACCCTGGAGACCGAAATGGACGAAAGCAACCAGAGCGGTGTGGGGGTCAATTGGAAGTATGACTATTAGGGCGTGACATTGTCAGCTCCTGCCTGGAGCTCATGAGGCATGGAACGCCAAAAAATCAGCTCTCCTGTCCCGGCCTGTGTTTAATGGTAAAAAAAAATGTGCTGCCCTGGCCGGCTTCCGATTTGACCCAGATCTGGCCGCCATGTCGTTCGACTATTCGCTTGCAAATCGCCAGACCAATGCCGGTGCCGGGGTATTGGACACGGGTGTGGAGACGTTGAAAGATGGTGAAAATGCGCTCCTGATGGCGTGGTTCGATACCGATGCCGTTGTCTTGCACGGAGAAGAGCCACTCCTCCCGCTGCTGTTTCGCTCCGACATGAATATGGGGGGAAGCTTCAGCCCGGAATTTGATGGCATTGGTCAGCAGGTTTTGCAAAATTTGGTGCATCTGGAAAGGATCCACCTGCAGAACGGGCAGTGGGTCATGGGTGATGACGGCATTGGTGCTTTTGATGCTTTTGGCCATGTTCCTGACCACCTGCGCCAACACCTGTTCGCAATCAACCGCTTGCAGGGTGTTGCCGCTGGTATGGACTCTGGAAAAACTCAACAACGCTTCAATCAGCTCCTGCATGTATCGTGTGCCATCGACCATGTATCCGATATACTTGTCTGCCTTTTCGTCCAGTCTGCCCTGGTAGCGGCGAGCCAGCAACTGGGCAAAGCCACTCACCTGGCGCAAAGGCTCTTGCAAATCGTGTGAGGCCACATAGGCAAACTGCTGTAGATCCCGATTGGATCGCTCCAGCTCCGTTGTCCGCTCCTGGACGCGATCTTCCAGTTCATCGTTCAATCGGCGCAGTGCATCCTCCATCTGTTTGCGTTCGGTGATGTCGATCACGACGCCATTCCAGACGCTGTCACCGCTCTCCTCCAGTCGGGGGAGCGATTCAATGTGGATCCAGCGAATCTGGTCGGCCACCAGAAAACGGCCGACCCACAGAAAGGGTTGCCGTTTTTCGCCGGCCTCCTGGTTGAGACGGATAAAGGTTTCCAACTCTTCGGGATGGACGGCGTTGAACGCACTGGCGGCATCGTGCAGTACCGCCTGACGGTCAAGGCCCAACAGACGACAAAAGGGCTCGCTGACATACTCGAAGGCCATGCTGCCGTTGGCACGGATGCGAAAGGTATAGGTGCCGACCGGGATGCGTGCCGTCAGCTCCTCATACTCTTTGCGCAGCCGGTCGGATTCGGCCCGGCTGTTGTACAGTCGCAGAAAGAGGCTGACTTTGGCGCGCAACACCTCCCCGTTGAGGGGTTTTTCAATATAGTCGATGGCACCGGACCGGTATCCCTCAATCTGATGGGCCGTGTCCTGGTAGGCGGCCGTGATGAAAAGGATGGGTATCTCTTTGGTCCGCTCCAATGTTTGTGCAATGCGTGCCACCTCAAACCCGTCCATTCCGGGCATGTTGACATCCAACAGCACCAGTGCAATGTCAAACTCCAACATCAATCCCAGGGCGGCGTTGCCGGACAGTGCCTCGATGATATGGGCATCCATCGCGGACAAAACAGCACGCAACGCCTTTAGATTGGCGGGTTTGTCATCCACAATCAATATGTTGGGTTGTTTTGTCCCGTCCATGATTCCCCTCCCCTGCAGGTGATTCTGATCTTGTTGGCACAAACGGTCCGTTGGTGTGGTGCCTTGGATGGGTGCAGTGTGGTTTGCGGATTGTATCTGCATCCAGCCACCATCTTTTCACAAACTTGCAGGATGCGGGTTGGCATGTGCGATGTCATGGTTCAAAAAAATATTTTTTTTCTTTTTCTGTGGGTCTGATTCCCGCCACTCGGGCCAGGCGGGTACGAATGCCATTCAATTTTTCCACCTCCGCTGTTGTCAACGGTTGGCGGTTGGCGGTTGTGGGGTCATGGTAGTAGCGGCGCAGCAGGGCCAATCGGCGTCGTTCGGACGGGCTCAACGGGGTCTCTCCGTAACGCAGCACCCGGAGGTCAGCGGCAATATCCACCAACCGGTCTCCGGAGGCAAAGTAGGCTGTTCGGTCGCGTTGTGTTGTTGGACGGGAGGTGGTGTAGCCGCCCGTGGCGGCTCCGGGGTGGTCATTGCTGCTGAAGCCGCCCTGCCAGCCGGCCCAGACCACGGGTCGGATGCGTTCCCGGAAGGCTTCCAGGGGCACGATGGTTGCGGATTGTGCCCGTTTGGGTGAATCGAGTACAAAAACGGCTTCATCCGGCAATCGTGCCAGCAACACGACGTGGTAGATGCCGTTGGGGGTCAGGGGTCGGAGCGTCACCACCCGCAGCGAGGATTCCGGAAAGCCGGCGTCCCGCAGCAGCAACATTTTTGTGGTCGCATATTCCACACATACACCTCCCACAGCAAAGGCTTCCCGGGGTGTTTTCCAGATGTTGGCGTGATCGACATAGGTCAGGCGGTGGTTGACGTAGGCGTGTACGGCGCGCAGTTGTTCGATGGGGGGCAGGGCACGCAGTCGGTCGACCTCCGTTTGCCAGTCGTTTGGGGGGTGTGCTTCATGGCGTTGGATCAGCTGTCGCAGCCGTTCTGTGCGGCCGCTGCCATCCTGTGTCGGCGGGCGATCTGTCGCAAAGAGGCTGGGTGTCATCCAGGTTTCCTGTTGACTTGTCTGGTTCTGGTTTGCCTGCGTCAAGGGGGGCCACAGAAAGAGCGAACAGGACAACAAAAACGGCAGCCAATAGTGGTGTGGGCAGCTTTTTCTCACCGGATTGTTCTTCCAAGCGGTTGCAGGGGTCCGGGGACCGATCGCGGTCCCTTTTCTCGTCTTTAAAACTATTGCAGGGGTCCGGGGACCGTCACGGTCCCCGGTGGGGTGCAGGGGCAAAGCCCCTGCATGTAACGGGCGCGCTTTCACCGAAGCAAATTTCCGCAGGAAATTTGCGCAGCGCGCCCAAAACGCCCCGCAGGGGCACTCCTGGAGGGCGGCAGCCCGACCAAAAGCTGGCCAAATCAGGCTTGGCTTGGAAAAAAAACCGATCCTGGCCTTGTGTCAGGAAAAAACTGAATATCCGAACCTTCTGCTTTTTTATCCAGGCATTGTCCACAACATAACCGTGCGTGTCGGGCTGCCGCCCTCCAGGAGTCTGCCCCTGCGGGGCAGGTTTTGTGCGCGTTGCGCCCATTTTCTGCGAAAATGGGCTTTGGGAATACGCGCCGTTCAGCAGGGGCTTTGCCCCTGCACCCCACTGGGGACCGTGACGGTCCCCAGACCCCTGCAATCGTTTAAAGGAAGAGCGCAATCGATGTTGGCACATATGGGGCTTTGTCCCTGCACTCCGCCGGGGACCGTCACGGTCCCCGGCGGGTGCAGGGAAGTATAAACAGGGGTGTGTTAATGGGTTGTCAGCCAAACAGCTGCATGGCCATTTTCGGCTGCTGATTGGCCTGGGCCAGAATGGCCACCGAAGCGTTCTGGGTGATGGTATTGCGGACCATCGCCGCACTCTCTTGCGCCATATCCGCATCCCGAATTTTGGAACGGGCCGAAGAGACCTCCACCGACGCATGCAGCAGATTGTCCTGAATGGCATGCAGGCGACTCTCGAAGGCACCGATGCGGGTCCGTTGAGAAGCGATTGTGTTGATGGCACCGCTGATGGCACCCAAAGCCGCCTCTGCCTGCTCCTGGGTGAGCAACTGGGGCTCATCCCCCGCCTCCGACCACCAGGTGCTGTAAACCGCCTCATTCGGTGGCAATTTTGCCTCCGTATTGTCGACGGAGAGCCACTCCAACGTTCCCCCTATATTGATCTCATCGCCCACTTGAATCTTTTTGCCAATCATCTCTGCATCCAATACCTTGATGCCGTTGTATTCGGTATGCATGGCCAAAAATTCCAGCTGCTTTTTCAACTGACTGAACTCGTCATTCAGCGATTGCCGGTCAGTCTCGTTGTAGGTATCGTTGGAGGCCTGTACCGCCAACTCCCACATGCGCTGCATGGCCTGGGCCCCCTCCTGCAAACCGCTGTCGGCGATCTGGGTCATGGAGATGGCATCTCCCACATTCTGGATCGCCTTGTTATGCTCCCGAATCTTGGACTCCATGCGGGTGGAGATGGCAAAACCCGCCACATCATCCTTGGCCTGGTTGATGCGCAGGCCCGACGCGAGGCGATCAAAGGAGGTTTTCAGCGCGAAAGTGGCACGGTCAAGGCGGTATGCTGTTCCCAATGCCGATGCATTACTGTTGATTGTCAGTGCCATGGCTCAATCATCCCGATGAGAAAAGGTATTGTTGACAAGATCAAGACGGGCCTGGGCCGCCGTCGTGTTTTGTTTCAGCGCAAACAGCTCTTGTACCACCAAAGCCAACCGCAACCGGTACTCCAGAACCATCGCTTTGCTCTCTGCATCCAGCTGGAATTGCACCGTGTGGAAATCCACCAACGCCGATGGTTGACTGTCAAGGGCAAGGGCATGGATGCCATCGGCCTCGACAACGACGCTGCAGGAGCCCTCCGGGTCGGGCAGCAGCCACTCCGCCGTGATCCGACTGTTTCGGTAGTAGAGTGTGGAGTGGTCCGGTGGCGGAACAGGGACTTGAAGGGTCTCCAGTACGTCGCCAAACAGGGCCGCCGTCATGCGATAGGGGAGCCGGTAATGGTTTTTCAGCACCAGTGAAGAGAGGATCAACGACTCCGAGTAGACAAACGGCTTGCCGCGCCTGCCCGTTGGCGCAGGCTGGGACCAGGCGGAGATGGCCTCCTCGCCGATAAAAAATTGCAACGGTCCCCGATCGACAGCGGCCGAACGCGGACAGTCAAACGCCCTGCGGTGATAACCAAGCATGATAATCCTCCCATAACCGATCCCTCCGTTCTGCCGACAGGGGCACAACGGAAATGACACCATAAAAATGGTTTCTGCGGGGTGAATTAGCTGCGTTGGAGGTACAAAAGAAATGGTTTCATGAGTGAAACCTCCCTGTTTTGCTGCAACAGTTTCCGTCCATGGGTGATCGTGGGTCGCTTGTTTTACAGGGTCGACCCGACCCGTGATGAATAATTAAACAGAGAAGAAGATCCGTTCCCCTCCTTGTGGCTGATGGGGATTATATCGGCAGGGGCAGCGGGGTGCTTGAGTGTTTTTTCCTTTCTCCTCTCCTGTTAAACGATTGCCGGGGTCCGGGGAGCGTCACGCTCCCCGGACCCCGGCAACCGTTTTAAAAGATTTAACCATGGCCAACCAGACGGCCGGGCAGGGAGCAGACAGCCTTGCGTACTCTTTTTTTGTGGCTATGATGTCACCAAGTTGGTTTTGTTCTCTGACCTGCCATACGCTTTCAAGGAGCCAAACGGTTTGCCAGACGCCGATCCTTTTTCTCCCATCTCAGCCGCCGATTTGGCGACGGCCAGAGCATACCATCAGCAGGGGGCGTTGGATCAAGCCTGGGCCCTGTACGAGCGGTTGCGGAGTGCTGCGCCCGACCATCCGGATCTGCTCCATTTGACCAGCCTGATCTGCATCCGGCAGGGAAACTTTGCCCAGGCCATCGAACGGATTCAGCGGGCCCGAGCCTTCGTCCCGGACAATCCGATTTTATGCCATAACGAAGGGTTGTCCTGGATAAAGCTGGCCCGCTGGGAAGAGGCACGACAGGCCCTGCAGGAGGCCATCCGCTTGAAGCCGGACTATGTCAATGCCCACTGCCAACTGGGTCGTGTGCTGATCCAGCAAAACAGAGCCCGGGAGGCCCTGACCATCCTGGGTCAGGCCGTGCGACTGCAACCGGAACGGGCCGAGATCCACTCTCTGCTTGCCACCGCGCTGTATGCCATGGAGATGCCGGCCGCCGCCCACTATCGGCGCAGACTGGCACACTACTACGAGAATGGCAGCAATCCAGCCGACCTTTCGCCGCAACACACCTTTTTTCTGGATCGGCAACGGGCTGCCGATGTCGCTCGCCAGGGCAACTCCATCCAGGAGTCCATTCAGACCAAAGGGGTGCAGGTCTGCTATTATGCCGGTGAACCGCTGGCCGACGGGGTCGCCAATCTGATCGCGGTACCAACCGATCCGCAGGAGGCCGAAACCTTTTTTTGCTTCACCACCCTGTCACTGCCGGTGGAGATCGACTTTGATCCCGCCATTGCCGCCGAACGCCTCGCCGGCAGCCGGATAGCCGCTCTGTTGAACCGGGTCCGCCTGGCCCGCGTGCGCGAGGTTCAACGGCTGGCGGCCGAATGCCGGGCCACCCCACCGCCTCCCTTCCACCCCGATCAGCCCTTGCGGGTCTATCTGCCCGCCTCCCGGCATGGGGATGTGTTGATGTATAACGCCAGGGATTTGGCAGCGGGATTTCGCCGACTGGGGTGTGAAGTCCTCTATTTTGTCGAGTCAAGCCCGACGGAAACCTTTTATTTTCATCATTGGCTCCAGGCTCAGCTCCGTTTCAGGCCGCACATTGTGCTGGACATCAACAACGCCTTTAACATCGCCTCGCAGTTCAGCTTTCAGTCGCACCCGGATCTGTTCAGAATTCTTTGGTTTCAGGATCCCTCTCCTGCCATTGTGGAAGGTCACCCCATCCCCTGGCGGCCCCGGGATCTGATCTATTCCATCAGCAAGGAGTTTGACCCCATGCTCCAACGCAGCGGGGCCCGGACGGTGCAGCGGCAGGGATTTTGTTATGATGAGGATATTTTTAAGGATTTTGGTTATCCAAGGGAAAACGGGGTTGTCCTGGTCGCCTCCTCGCATAATTTTGTTCTGCACCATTTTGCCGGTTGCGAGCCATTGTTGGCCCAGATGGAGGCCATGTTTGAGGCCGGGGAGCCGATGACGGAGGCGGTTCTGGATCGGTTTGCCGCTCAATTTCCCTACAGCCGATCGGACATTTTTATATTTTTGTGGGGGTACGTGGTGCGAAACGTTTCGGCCCGCTGGTTGTGCAGTTTGGCTGACGAGATTCAGGTCGCCGTCTACGGCCATCGATGGGCGGGCAATCCGGCTGTCGAGCCGTTTTATCGGGGGGTGTTGCCCCATGGTCCGGCGGTGGCAGAGGTGTACAATCGGGTGCGTTATGTGCTTGTGTCGCATCCGTTTGATTTGCAGAGCCAGCGGCTGGCAGAGGTTTCCGCCTGTGGGGCGGTGCCGATCGTGTATGATTGTCGCCATCGGGTGGACCCGCCCCATTGGGATGACCATTGTCTCTGGTATCGTACGCGGGAAGAGTTGCGGGCCTGTTTGACCCGAATGCCGCTGGCATCTCCGAGCCAGATCTGTCAAGGTAGAAGCTATACCGCGTTTGCGCAAAAAATTTTGGCCCACGTGTCGCAGATTCAGGGCGATCAGCCCCCTCTGCTGCGGTAGCTTTTCCCGTTCCTGATTACTATTTCCGTTCCTGATTGCTATTGCAGGGGTCTGGGGACCGTCACGGTCCCCAGTGGGGTGCAGGGGCAAAGCCCCTGCATGAACGGCGCGTTTTCCCAATGCGCCAACAGGATTGCGGTCTTCTTTTTAACGATTGCAGGGGTCTGGGGACCGTCACGGTCCCCAGTGGGGTGCAGGGGGTGTGTCCGAGATGTTTTTTTGCATCCATATTGACTGAGAAGTGTCAATCCGGGGAATTGTCCGTTCGCCCGGTAGCCTGATCCCCTTGTTGAAGGGCGACCTGACTGCAAGAAACGGGATGACAAAGCCTCCAACACCGGAAGGGGGGCAAGGCAAATTCGCAGGCCGCAACGAGAGTGAACGCCGATACAGCATCGTGAACCCCACCCAGAGATCATGACCGGTTCATCTGGGTTAATTCCGTGGCGAGCCTGTCCTCTGGAGGCGAAGCCTGTGACGGAGCGTAAGGACAACGGACGATAACACGCTCCGACGGAACGGTGTAGCAGGGCGGTGGCATGTGGAGAATGGAGGCAGAGATAACCGGAGAGGTCCCGTTTGGTCTGGAGGCGTGAGCCGAAGGTAAGGGTGGCATATAAGGCGAAGCCGAAGTTGCGGACCTGAAGCCAAGCGGGAAGTCGGAGATGGTCATAGTACCGATGAACGTCGGGAGAACCGACGGGAGGGAAGGGCCGTCACTTCCATCATGCGTTTGAAGCGAGGAAAGGTAGCCGGAATGCGCCCGCGAGGGATAGCTATTACCCGGAGGATGACGCCACCAAGGAAGCGGAAAATGCCGCAGAGGATGGGGTCCGCCCGCAAGTTGCAGAGGACGCTATATCGAACAGCCAAGCAACAACCGGAAAGG
>PEAG01000092.1 GCA_002753505.1 Magnetococcales bacterium HCHbin5
CAGTGCCCCTGCGGGGCGTTTTGGGCGCGCTGCGCCCATTTGCTGCGCAAATGGGCTTTTGGGAAAGCGCGCCCGTTACATGCAGGGGCTTTGCCCCTGCACCCCACTGGGGAGCGTCACGCTCCCCAGGCCCCTGCAATTGTTTGAAAGGCAGGAACCAGACAACCGAGAAGGATAACTATGATACGCAGGAAACAGGGCAGCAAACTTTCATTGCAACAACGAGGTCGTATCGCCAACACCGAACAAAAACGGGCAGATTCCATGGCAATCCATGGGGATGCACTGTTGAAGATCCTGGGGCGTGAAGCCTTTGGGGCAGAGGAGGAGGGGATGGTCATCGCCCACTATGGCCTGAATGTGGAGGTCGAAGATCCGACCGGAGAGCGGTTTCGCTGCGCCGTGCGCAAGAGCGCGACCGGCGAACCGGTGTGCGGGGACCGGGTGTTGTGGATGCGGGCAGAACACAACCAGGGGATCATCAATCGCATCCAACCCCGCGCTTCCGTGCTGCAACGCCCCCTGTCGGCCCAACGGTTGCAAATCATAGCAGCCAACGTGGAGCGCATTTTTATCGTTTTTGTCGCGACGGACCCCAATATCGGCCTGCTGGACCGCTATCTGGTGGCGGCGGGGGTGGCCGGGATTGAAGCGGTGATCGTGATCAATAAAATGGATCTGGTGGCCGACCAACCCGCCCTGATGGCCTCGTTTGCCCACTACGAACGGATGGGCTACCGGACCCTTTTCACCTCGACCGTGGCATCCCTGGGGCTGACCACCCTGGCGGCGGCCCTGGCCGGATACACCTCGGTCTTTGTCGGGGAGTCCGGCACCGGCAAATCCTCTCTGATCGCCCAGTGGATCACGGCAGACTCCCTGAAAATTGGCCAAGTCAACGCGGAGAGCGGCAAAGGACGCCACACCACGACCGTAACCTCCCTCTATCACTTGCCTCAAGGGGGCCATCTGATTGACTCCCCAGGCATTCGGGAGTTTGGCCTGCATGGGGTGGCGGTGGCGGCGGTGGGAGACTATTTCCCGGATATTGTCCCCTGGATGGCCAACTGCCGCTTTTCCGACTGCAAACATGGGACTGAACCGGATTGCGCGGTTCGCCGCGGGGTGGAGGAGGGGGCGATTCACCCGGCCCGCCTGAACAGCCTGCGGCATATCCAACAGACACTTTTGCAGGAAAAATTATTTTGAGGGTTGACGCCGCCCTCTGTATCCGCTAGATTTCTCCTCCTTCGCAGGCGCAGTGGAACACCATGCGCGCTCGTAGCTCAGCCCGGATAGAGCAACTGGCTACGAACCAGTAGGCCGGAGGTTCGAATCCTTCCGAGCGCGCCAATCAAAGCAGATCGTTACGGCTACCCCTCCGGTAGCCGTTTTTTTTTACCGGTCGGACCAAAGGCTCTTCAACAGACCAGCGCAGGATGGAGGGGTTGATCGTGCGTATTTATCTCTACCAGCCGCTGGATTTTCACTTTCACTCCGGCGTGGTACTCAGCGTTTTGCGGGAGTATCTCCACCTGACGCACCATGGGCACGAAATTTTTCTCTACGGCACCTATGAGGATGAGGCGGCCTTTCAGGAGATTCGCGACTATATCGGCGATGCCAGGATCCATCTGCTGACCAGAAAGGGACCGTTGGATCAATGGCGCAGTCGCCTGAAGTTCCGCTTTCTCTGGTCCGCCATCCGGGATCGGGCTCCGGGCAAGCTGTTTGTGACCAGGCATTTCAGCAAGGCGTTGGATGTGCGTTGGTTGAAGCCGTTGTTGGGTCGCTCCTGCCGCTTTGTCTATGAGGCGCATGAGGATGCCTTCCCCCACCTGCTGCCCGTTCATCACAAGCAGAGTGTGGCGGCGATCAAGCGGAAGACGGAGACCATTTTTCGTCTCAATGATGGTCTGCTGCTCAATAATTTTTCGCAGGAGATGGTGTTGGCGCAGGCGTTTGACCGCCATCCGCCCTGTATCAACTTGCCCAACGGGGTGGATATCGACCACTTTTCCAAGGCCATGCCGCCACCCTGGCGGCCGGAGGGGCCTTTTGTGGTCACCTATGTCGGGCAGTTTACCGCCTGGAAAAATGTGGAGATGCTTTTCGCGGCCCTGGAGCGGTTGGATGCCCGTTTTTGTTTGCGGATTGCCGGGGGCAAGGGTGGCGAGTTGGGCTTTGCGGCCGGCCAGCACTATGTGAACCGTATGGTAGACAAGTATGGTTTGGCGGGTCGGGTCGATTTTCGTGGTTTTGTGCAGCCCAGTCTGTTGGTGGCAGAGGTTTTGAACGGCTCTTCGGTGTTGACCCTGCCGATGGGGGACAATGTGCGGGCCCGGTATTTGACCTCTCCCATGAAGCTGTTCGAGTCCATGGCGACGGGAATTCCGGTCGTGGCGGTCAATTTTCCCAGTGTCAACCGGGTGATCGGTCCTGATGTGGCCTTTCTTGCCGAGCCCGATCCGCAATCGTTTGCCGATGCCATTCAGGCGGCGGCTTTGGCGACCGATCGGGTTGAGCGGGTGCAGCGCATGAATCTCCTGGCCCGTCAATTCACCCACACCGTCAGGGCCGAAAGATACCATCGTTGGTTGACAGAAATTGTGGGTCCGGGGGGAGCCTCCTCTGTTTAATCTTTTAAAACAATTGCAGGGGTCCGGGGAGCGTCACGCTCCCCGGTGGGGTGCAGGGGCAAAGCCCCTGCATGTACGGGCGTTGCCCCATATGTGCCAACATGATTGCGGTCTTTTTTTTAACAATTGCAGGGGTCCGGGGAGCGTCACGCTCCCCGGTGGGGTGCAGGGGCAAAGCCCCTGCATGAATTGCGCGTTTTCCCAAAGCAAATTTTCGCAGAAAATTTGCGCAACGCGCACAAAACCGCCCCGCAGGGGCGACCTTGGGAGGGCGGCAGCCCGACTCGCACGGTTATGTCGTGGAAAATATTTGGATAAAAAACCAGAACCTTCGGATATTCAGCTTCTCGTTTGATACAAGGCCAGGAACGGTTTTTTTTCAAACCCTCCCCTGTTTGGCCAGCTCTCGGTCGGGCTGCCGCCCTCCAGGAGTGCCCCTGCGGGGCGTTTTGGGCGCGCTGCGCAAATTTCCTGCGGAAATTTGCTTCGGTAAAAGCGCGCCCTTGCATGCAGGGGCTTTGCCCCTGCACCCCACTGGGGACCGTGACGGTCCCCAGACCCCTGCAATAGTTTGAAAAGATTAGAAAAAGCATGGGTATGGTCATCATGTTAGCGCATATGGGGCTTTGCCCCTGCACCCCACTGGGGACCGTGACGGTCCCCAGACCCCTGCAATAGTTTGAAAAGATTAGAAAAAAGCATGGGGATGGTCATCGTGTTAGCGCATATGGGGCTTTGCCCCTGGACCCCATGGACGCTTTTTATATCCTGACCGACTGCAACGTCTCGCGCAACGCCTGGGCACTCTGGTTCATCGCTTCCACCCGCTCCACAACCGGCTGACTGAGCTGGTTCAATAACCGCACCGAACCCTCCATCTGAACCGCAACCTGCCGCAAAGCCTTTGTCTCCGGCTCCTGCTCAGGCAGTTGATCGATGGAAGAGCGCATCCCCTGCAACGCCTGCTGCAACCCCTTACCCTCCTCTTCCAAGGTCAACGCAACATTGGCAAACTCTTCGGCAGACCAGTCCAACGTCCTGGTATGAACCGAAAGGGTGTTGACCACCTCCGCCAACGTGAGTTTCATACGGGTAAATGCCAGGGAAATCATGCGGAATTCCAGCAACCGGGTGGTCAAACAAGGGGTCGGTGCCAGATCCAATTGCATGATCCGCTCCACCTCCCGACCCAAATGGGCCAGGGGATGGGTCACCAAACGCCCAATCAAAACGGCCACGACACTCATGAGGACAATGCTGACCAGGGCAACCAGCAGGCTCTGACGCATCTCCTCCTTGACACTGCCCAAAAAGTCATCCTCTGGAACCACCACCCCCACGGTCCAATTCAACCCCAAACCGGTCGCAAACGGCTTGAAAAAACCATAATAGTGCTGCCCTGCCACCGGGAAAGAGACTACACGCTCCTTTTCCAGCTCAACAGCCGCCGCAGGCTCCACCCCCAATGCGGCGCGCAAGGCCGCATAAGAGGCCGCCACCGCCGTATCGGAGACGCGGCTGACATGGTTCAAATGCACCCTGTCATCACTGCCCTCCGCCGATGCCAACACCTCCCTGTAGTCGGGCAGACTCACCGTCTCCCCCTGGGCATTGAGGATAAAGGCACGTCCATGCTTGATGATCTCCATATCACGCAGAAAAAGCGAGACTGCCTGCAGGCTGATATCAATTCCACAAACCCCGATCAGTTGCCCCGCCCGCAATACGGGAGCCGAAACCGTAATGCCTACCTGACGGCTGACCACCCCCTTGTATTTTTCCTCCCAGCCATAGACATCCGTCCAGAATTTTTTTTGCTGCTCCATCGCCCCCACATACCAGGGGCGCAAGCGGGGATCATAAATTTTGATCGGATCCTGCTCGCTGCGCACCAACGCACCGCTCTGATTTTGCTCATACCAATAGGTTTCCAGATAGGGAGCCAACCCCCGGGCCAGGGCATCGCGCTCCTCCGGGGTACCCTTCGGTTGCCGGGCCGCCCACTCCAACGCCTGTTTACTGGCGGGAGAGTCCTCTTTGCGGGTGATTACACGCATATGGATGGTGCCATCCTGCTCCCGCTTGTTCAACCAGTGGTTGCCCTGCTGATCCCCGTAATAGACCAGGCCAAAATAAGGGAAAAGCGACAACTGCTCCCGGCTGGTGCGGTCAAACAGCTCCAGAAAATTTTGGCCCACCGCCGCCGCTTCCTGCTGGCCCCGTTGCCAGGCATTGGCATTCATCTGGACCATATAGGCGGCAGAGTCCAGATAAAAGCTGGTCTTGTCCACCACCCGCTGACTGACCCGCGTCATCACATCCGTTGCCAGAGACTCGATGGAACGGGTCGCGGAACGGTGGGTGATAAATATGATCAACAACGAGACCACACCGATGAGCAGGCAAAAAATAATGGGCAAGAAGATGCGCAGTCGCACATACCGCCCGGGCGGCAAAACCGATCGACGGGCAGCGGGATCAGAGGAATCGATGGCAGCGGACATGGTGGGGAACCTCGCTTGAACGATGGGATATTATTCCGTGAATTGTGCGCGTCGTTGCAGATTTTCCCGCTGCACATAAGAAACCAACAGATTGACATCACAGGATATTTGGTGACTGGCCACCAGGAACTGGGCCCGGAAAACGGTCTCGCCATCCTTGAGCACCGATCCCAGAATCACCGCATCCACCACCGCCTTGCCGGTCGGGTAGGAGAAGGAGAGTTCCACCCGGGAGTGGTCGGCAATTCTGGGGGTGGCACCGGTTGGCGCGAAGGCAGCTCCGCTGGCACTGATATCCAGCACTCTGGCGGCAAACACGATCCCGGAAGGGCGGACAACCGAGGCCACAATTTTCATGTTCCGGTCGACGGGTACCCGCACCGCTGCCCGTTTTTGCGGTTTTTGTCGCAGCGAGGTGGGAAAGGAGAGACAAATTTTGCGCTCCGGGGTGAAGCGGATCAGGGTGGTGACACACTCAAGCAGGTGATACTCGGAGGCAAACTCGGCCCGGATTTCGGTGGCACTGCGAATTTTCAGGTTGCCAATCGGGGGATCCAGTGGTGCCACCAGCAGATAGAGCCCCTCTTCCAGGTGAATTTTGCTTTCGGCCACCCGCCCGTTCTCATCTTCCACCAACTCCCATTCAAAATGGGTAAAGTAGGAAAAGGAGGAGTTGCCCAGAAAAATCCGTACTGGAAATTTTTCCTTCAGTACCGTGATCAGCAGAGGGGCCATCAGGGCGGTGGACTCCAGTACGGCCTCCTTGACCTTTTCAGTGGGGATTTTGGGTGCGGCGGTCTTCTTTTTGAACAGCCCCAAAAAGCCCCCCTCTTGCTGTTTGCCCGCCTCTGCCATTATTCTTGCACCTGTTCCCACTCAAACCCGGCATCGACAATCATCTGTTTGACCTCCTCTGCGCTCTGGCCACCCACATTCAGATAGCCGGCACAAAAGAGCGCGTTGGCCGGGTAGAGGGAGAGGGGGGCCAAAGAGCGCAGGTGTTGTTCCCGCCCGCCCGCAGCGCGCAACTCCGCATCCGGGTTGAGAAAGCGAAACAGGCAGAGTATGCGCAGACATTTTTCCGGGGTGAGTCCATGTGCCACCGCTCCCAGGGCGTTGCCTGGTATATGGAGATAAAAATTGACGGGAATGGAGCGGGCTTGCAGTTGGCGCAGGGTGTTGGCGACGGTCCAGAGGTCGCGGTTGGACTCCCCCATGCCGACAATCAGGCCGCTGCAGACCTCCAGTCCCGCCGCGCGGGCTGCCCGCAGGGTAGCCAACCGGTCCTGGTAGGTATGGGTATGGCAGATGGCACCATAGTGTCCTTCTGCGGTATTCAGGTTATGATTGTAGCGGTCCAGGCCGGCCTGTTTCAGGCTGGTTGCCATGGTCTGATCGATAAAGCCGGCGGAGAGGCAGACCTCCATCGGCCAGCGGGCCTTGATCTGTTGCACCAGGTTGGCCATGTGTGCCAGTCGTTGGGGATTGGGCCCTCGCCCGGCCAGCACCATGCAATAGCGAAACGCCCCGGCTTGATAGGCCCGTTCGGCCTCTGCCAAAATTTCCGAGTCCGGTTTGACCGGATATTTTGCAATCGGTGCCGCACTGGTTGTGGACTGGGCGCAATAGTGGCAATCTTCCGGGCAGTAGCCATTTTGGACATTGTTCAAAATTTGCACCCGCACCCGGCGGCCAAAATGGCGGTATCGTACCTGGAAGGCGGCTTGCAGCAGGGGCAGCAGCTCCAGGGATTCATCCTCCAGCAGGCGCAACCCGTCTGCCTGATGGAGGGCGATGCCATGCAGGGCCTCTGTTGCCAGTCGTTGATAAAACGAGGTGTTGGAATCGATCATGCGCTTTCCACAATGGGGTCATTGTCACATAATGAAAGGACAAGGTTCCGGTTATCGGGCTGTTCAGGCCGCGAAAGACGAACCTTTCCGAAAGAGTACCCGACTTTTTGTCCATGGACAATTTTTTTCCGCGCATAAGATGCCCGGCTAACTTCCGATGGTATAATATCGCCAAAACGGTGCGGGAAGCGGGAATCCACATTGAAAAAAGGGGGCACTTGCTCTAGTTTGGCGGTGGGTCGCATGGGGTGCAGGGGCGAAGCTGCTTGTACGCTGACGTGTTTCTGTTAAACGATTGCAGGGGTCTGGGGAGCGTCACGCTCCCCAGTGGGGTGCAGGGGCAAAGCCCCTGCATGAGATGCGCGTTTTCCCAAAGCAAATTTTCGCAGAAAATTTGCGCAACGCGCACAAAACCGCCCCGCAGGGGCGACCTTGGGAGGGCGGCAGCCCGACTCGCACGGTTATGTTACGGAAAATGTTTGGATAAGAAACCAGAACTTTCGGGCCTTTCGCTTTTTGTTCGATACCAGGCCAGGATAAGAAAGCAGAACGTGCGGATATTCCGCTTTTTGTTCGATACTAGGCCAGGATAAGAAAGCAGAACATTCCGCTTTTTGTTTGATACCAGGCCAGGAACGGTTTTTTTTCCAAATATTTTAAAATTTTGCCAGCTCTCAGTCGGGCTGCCGCCCTCCAGGAGTGCCCCTGCGGGGCGTTTTGGGCGCGCTGCGCCCATTTGCTGCGCAAATGGGCTTTTGGGAAGGCGCGCCCGTTACATGCAGGGGCTTTGCCCCTGCACCCCACTGGGGAGCGTGACGCTCCCCAGGCCCCTGCAATTGTTTTTTTAAAACCGGGGCGCGTGCTGCGCCTTCATTTTTTTTAGAGTGCAAGACAGACGATCATGTGGATTGAAATCGGACACATCGCCGCCATCGCCGCCTTTTGGCTGGCCCTAACCCAAACCGGTACCGCCCTGGCAGGCGTCACCCAGGCCCGACCGGCCTGGATCCGGGTCAGCAGACACAGTGCCTTTGCCCTTCTTGCCCTCCTCACCCTGGCAGCGGGCAGCCTGGTCGGAGCCTTCCTCTCCCACGATTTTTCCGTGCGCTACGTGGCGGAACATGCCTCGCTGGAGTTGCCCCTCTTCTACCTGGCTACCGCGCTGTGGGGAGGCCACGAAGGGTCTCTGCTGCTCTGGGCCTGGCTGCTCGCCCTGTTCAACGGCATCACCGTCTGGCGACACTGGTCAACCCACTCCCGCTCCATGCCATGGATTCTGGCCATCCTGGGCGGGTTGCTGGCTGGATTCCTGACGCTCATTCTGTTTCTTTCCAGCCCCTTTGAACGACTCAACCCCGCCCCCGCCAACGGTCGGGATCTCAATCCCCTGCTGCAGGATCCGGGCATGGTTTTTCACCCGCCCTTTCTTTATATGGGCTATGTGGCATTGGCCATTCCCTACGCCTTCGGCATGGCAGCCCTGATTACCGGCCAGGCGGGTGAGGAGTGGATCCTGGCCACCCGCCGCTGGACCCTGTTTGCCTGGATCTCGCTGACCATCGGCATCGTCTTCGGGGGCTACTGGGCCTACTATGAACTGGGCTGGGGGGGCTACTGGGCCTGGGATCCGGTGGAAAATGCCTCCTTCATGCCCTGGCTCACCGCCACCGCTTTTTTGCATTCGGTGATGGTGCAGGAACGGCGGGGTATTTTTAAAACCTGGAACCTGTTCCTGATCATCACCACCTTTGCCCTCTCGCTGCTGGGCACCTTTCTGGTCCGTTCTGGCGTCCTCTCTTCGGTCCATGCCTTTGCCAGCGATCCGGGACGGGGTGTTTATATCCTCTTTTTCATGGGCCTGTTGCTGCTGTTTTCCTTTGGGGTGCTGGTACTGCGCTCCGACCTGTTGCGAACGGAAATTCACCTGGAGAGCCCGTTTTCCAAGGAGTCCGCTTTTCTTTTCAACAATCTGCTGCTGGTGGTCGCTGCCGTGACCGTCCTGCTGGGTACCCTCTATCCCCTGGCCATCGAAACCCTTTCCAACGCCAAGGTGTCGGTGGGGGCCCCCTATTACAACAAGGTTTTTATCCCCATCATGTTGGGTATTCTGCTGCTGATGGGGGTCGCACCTCTGCTCTCCTGGCGACGGGCCTCCCTGACCCGGTTGCGGCAGGGGTTGCCCTGGCTGCTTGCGCTGAGCCTGGGTGGTGTGCTTGCCGCTTGGTGGCAGCAACTGACCCATCCCTATGGCCTGGCCACCATCGCCCTGATCCTGTTTGTGACGGCTACCCACCTGCTGGATCTGATCCAGCAACTTCGGGCCCGGATGGCCACCGCCAGCCGACAGGGGGGAGCCCCGCCTGCGCCGCTTGCCGCCCTCTGGCAACTGCTCTCCCGCAACAAGAGACGTTATGGCGGGATGACGGTCCACCTGGGCATTGTGGTCATGAGTGCCGGTTTTATCGGTTCCGGACTGTTTCAGCAGGAGGTTGATCTGTTTCTCTCTCCCGGGGATTCTGTCAAACTGGGCAGATGGACGTTGACCCTGGAGTCGGTGGGCAGTGCGGCCCGGCAAAACTGGAGTGCCGTGGAGGCGGTGGTGCGGGCTGAGCAGAACGGCGAGTCCATCACGCTGCATCCGCAAAAACGTTCCTATGGCAAGCGGAGCCAGCCCACCACTGAGGCGGCCATCCACAGCACCTGGTCGGAGGATCTGTATGTGGTGTTGGGCGATTCCGTCAAGGAGAACACCTGGAATTTTCGTATCTATCGCAACCCGTTGGTTCTCTGGATCTGGTGGGGCACGGCCATCATGGCCTTTGGGGTTGCCTTTGCCATGATGCAGGGCAGGCGCAACGCATAACGAGGATGGAGTCCGCATGAAATCCGCTTGGAAAGCCGTTTTGTTATTGGCCATTATGGCCATTCTGGTCCTGTTTGCCCTGGGTTTGAACAATGATCCCCATGCGATTCCCTCCCCTTTGATCAATCGGGCAGCTCCCGACATTGTGGCACTGGATTTGGCGGGGGAGCCTATTCGGTTGGCAGACCAGCGGGGCAAGTGGGTTCTGGTCAATTTTTGGGGCTCCTGGTGCGTCAGTTGTGTGGCTGAGCATCCCTATCTGATCGAACTGGCCAGGAAGACCCGTGATCGCACCGATTTTACCATCATGGGTGTTGATTTTAAGGATACCGAGCAGGGGGCCAGGCAATTTCTGGCCCGTCATGGTGACCCGGGTTATCGCCATGCGTTTGATCCCAACCAGAAGATTGCCATTGACTGGGGGGTTTATGGGGCCCCGGAATCGTATCTGCTGGATCCCAATGGTCGGATTCGCCTCAAGCAGACTGGTCCGCTCTATCCGGGCTGGTTTGAGCAGGTGGCTTTACCCCTCATCCAGGCTCCCCTGACCCAGACCGAGAAAGGTGCGCCATGAAGCTGAAATGCTGTTTTTTGCTGTTGGTTTTGTTGTTTGGGCTGTCAGGGTCGGCGTCGGTTCTGTACAGCGGGGAGCGGGGAGAGGATCCCAGCGAGGCGTTGGTCAGGAAGATTGCCAAGGATTTGCGTTGTGCGGTCTGTCAGAATCAATCGGTCTATGAGTCCAATTCGGATTTGGCCAAGGACATGTTGGTGGTGATTCGCGACAAGGTGCGGGCGGGGGAGTCGGAGGCGACCATTCGCGACTATTTTTTCCAGCGGTATGGGGATTATATCTATCTGGAGCCGACGACGGCGGGCAGCAACAAAATTTTATGGCTGACCCCCTTGGTGGGTTTTGTATTGGGTGTGTTGGGGTTGTGGGGTGCCATCGCCCATTGGAAGCGGTCGCCGGTTGTCCCGGAGGGTACGGATGCCGAGGAGGGGGTGGACCCGGCGGTCAAGGCGCGCATTCAGCAGGCGTTGGATCGGATGGAGGTTTAGCGGTTTGTTGTCTTGTTAAGCCATTGCGGGGGCAGCGTGATCCTGCTGGCGCGCCGGGAGGTGGATCGGCTCAAGCGAGCCGTACTCTAGCCGCGAACCACTAAACGCGGTAACCTGACCACTGCAGCCCATCTTGCCATTGATTTTTTCAAAGAACGCCGTTTCGCCTTAATCCCTGCTGCCGTCACAGTCAGGATTGGTAAATCGAACCGATCCTGCTCATTCCGCTCTATATCCACGATTTGTTGTGTATCCACCCATTCCCGGACGGCAATGGTCGGGTCGCCCGGCTGATGACGCTGCTGCTGTTGTATCAATTTGGCTTCGAGATTGGTCGCTATGTCAACCTGGAGCGGTTGATCGAAGCGAGCAAGGCCACCTATTACGACAGCCTCGCTCTGGCAGATGTCGATTGGACCGAAAGCCAGCATGATCATGCCCCTTTCACCGAATATCTGTTGGGTGTCGTGCTGGCCGCCTACCGTGAGTTGGAGCAGAACACTGCCGTTGACCTTGACCACGGTGCGCGTACCCGCATGGTCGAGCGGGCGGTAGAGTCACTGCCCGCGCAATTTCGCTTGGCCGATGTGGAAAAATACTGTCCGCTGGTTGGCCGCGATACCATTCGCAGTGCCCTGACCAAGCTGAAACATGACGGCAAAATTGTCAGCGAAGGACAAGGACGCGCCGCTGCATGGCGGCGGCTGTGACCGCCGCAAACGACAGATGGATCATTTAATGGATTAAATGGGGTGCATTTAATCCATTAAATGCAGTTTAATCCATTCAGGCGTCAATCGGTCTGTGACCCTCTCCCTCCGCGCCCGATTTTTTCGCATGATCGTTTTGTTGCGTGAATTGTTTCGTAGCCTTTGCCATACCGTTCGACTCCTTGGCCTTTGCCAAGGCCTTTCGCGACCTGCTGAACCGCGCCGAAGGTCGGGATCTCTTGTAAGACACTTTGAGTCCGATGCGCCATACATAAACGGTTTTATGTGTGGTGAAAGCAGCAAATTTTACACATAAACCCGTTTATGTTGATTGCGTCATACACTAAAGCGCACAGAGGGAGCGCATCATAAGCCTGCACAAGGAGATCGAGTTCGAGAACGACATCTGCCACCATCTGGCGGTGCATGGCTAGCTCTCTGATTCCCAACTCCTTGGCAAAATTCTCCACGGATGCCAAAGTCCCGGGAAAGGATTGCTTGAATGCGGTCCATTGCCCGGACGGAACAAGCAGATCGGCAGCAAATTGGTTGGCTTCGTCTTCCTTCTTCTGGTCCTTCTCCCTCTCATCCTCCAGGAAGAGATCCTTTTTCCCATGCAGAAGAGTGTGCCCTGCTTCGTGGAAAAAGGTGAACCAAAGGTGATCGTCGCTCTTGTAAAGCAGGCTGAGTTGAATCAATGCCTTGTCTGGGGTTAGCCAGCGGGTCGCACCGGAGATGCCGGTTTTGGGTAATTCCCGAACAAAAACCACAGCCACGCCAACCTCCGCGCACCACTCAACCATGCGCGGATGAAAAACCTCTGGCTGTTCTCTGGTCAATAGACGGTTCTCTGCGGACACAAAAAAAACCCGTAAACATTTAATTTTACGGGTTTCATGCTCTTTTTCGGCACTCTTCAACTGCTGAAGTGGCGTCCCCAACGGACACCAAATAAGTTTGCAACATATTGATATTGAATATTAAATTTAATTATTGTCTTTTTCGTACCGTCAAACATACCGTCAAAATTTTTTATTGCCCTGTCGATGACCTCCCCCACCATGACCGCAAATCAACCCGGAAACCATCCCCGCCACGATAGCCACCCATCTGCACCGCATCACCCTGGGGGAGTCTGCCCGGTCGGGTGGAGTCGTCACCGTTCCCCGCCAGGATGGAGACCTTGCCCGGCTTGGTCGGGGTGGTGGCCATGTGCATATCACCCTGTGGGGCTGTCGCTGGTGCCCGCCTTGCTGTGGCCACGCCAAGGGGAAAGGTTTACCCGGTTGGCGTATGGTGGTCCCGGTCATCTGTCCCTGGCTGGCCCGGTCTGCTCCAGGGTCGGTGTTGGCTGATGGCCTCGGCGGTCTGGTGGTCGTGTGGCTGAGGCCCTGGCGGTGTGGCCCTGGTGCCGGTCGGCTCGATGGGAGTGAAGGCCCGGACCCCTCCCCCGGTGCCGGTGGACCCATCTGCCCATGCGGTCACTCGGTCTGTTTGGTAGGTCAGGGGGGGTGGGACCAGGTCGCTGGGTGATGTGGCAGGTAGGGGTAGGCAGGGGGGGGAGGGGGTAATGGGG
>PEAG01000008.1 GCA_002753505.1 Magnetococcales bacterium HCHbin5
TGTGCGCATGCTGACGAAAGAAGATGGTCGGAGAGCCGTGTACGGGAAAACCGTACGCACGGTTCGATGAGGGGGTACTGGAAACGGGGCGAAAGCCACCGCGCCTGCACTCTACTCTACCAGAGCCCCTGCATGAACTGCGCGTTTTCCCAAAGCAAATTTTCGCAGAAAATTTGCGCAACGCGCACAAAACCGCCCCGCAGGGGCGACCTTGGGAGGGCGGCAGCCCGACTCGCACGGTTATATTAAGGAAGATTTTTGGATAAGAAACCAGAAGCTTCGGATGTTCAGTTTTCATGGATAGGATGTTAAGTTTTCATGGATAGGATGTTCAGTTTTCATGGATAGGATGTTCAGTTTTCATGGATAGGATGTTCAGTTTTCATGGATAGGATGTTAAGTTTTCATGGATAGGATGTTCAGCTTTTTTTGATATAAGGCCAGGAACGGTTTTTTTTCCAAACCCTCCCAGACTTGGCCAGCTCTCGGTCGGGCTGCCGCCCTCCAGGAGTGCCCCTGCGGGGCGTTTTGGGCGCGCTGCGCCCATTTGCTGCGCAAATGGGCTTCTGTGAAAGCGCGCCCGTTACATGCAGGGGCTTTGCCCCTGCACCCCACCGGGGACCGTGACGGTCCCCGGACCCCTGCAATTGTTTTAAAAGATTAATGATGGAACGCTTGACGGAGGGGTGCCCCATGCGGAATCTGTTGACGGTTGAAGGGTTGACCATGCGCTTTGGCGGCGTAACCGCCCTGCAGGGGGTCCATTTTGCGGTACAACAGGGTACGATCACCGCCTTGATCGGCCCCAACGGAGCCGGCAAGACCACCGTCTTCAACTGCGTGACCGGCTTCTACAAAGCGACCGCCGGTACCATACGACTGCATGGCCCCAGCGGTGGCGTTGGCGGGGTCGATCTGCTGGCCATGCTGGGGGAACCCTTCCGCCTCAGCGACTGTTGGCAACCCAAAGCACTGGGACGGCGACTCTACTATAAACTGTTCGGCGGTCCCCACCGGGTCAATCGGGTGGGGGTGGCGCGTACCTTTCAAAACATTCGCCTTTTTAACGAGTTGACCGTACTGGAAAACCTGTTGGTGGCCCAACATGCCAAGGTACACAGCGGCTTGCTGGCGGGCCTGCTGCAAACCGCCGCCTTCAAACGCCAGGAGCAGGCCGCCATCGCCCGGGCCAGCGAATGGCTCCGCTTTTTTGACCTGGTCAAGGATGCCAATCGGTTGGCAGGAGAGCTGCCCTATGGCCACCAGCGGCGGTTGGAGATGGCCCGCGCCCTCTGTACCGAACCCCGCCTGCTCTGCCTGGATGAACCCGCCGCCGGACTCAACCCCAACGAAACCCGCGCCCTCAGCCAGCTTATTTTGGCTCTGCGGGCCAAACACGGGATCACCGTGTTGCTCATCGAACACGATATGGGACTGGTCATGGATATTTCCGATCATCTGGTGGTGCTGGATCATGGGGAGGTGATCGCCCAAGGCCGGCCAGCAGCCATCCAACAGGATCCCCGGGTGCTGGAAGCCTATCTGGGAACGGGTGGCTCCGAATGATCGCCTCCATCACGCCCACGCCTGCCCCGACACCCCTGTTGGCGGTGCAGGGGATGGATGCCGGTTATGGCCCCATTCAAGCCCTGCACGGGGTCTCGCTCGAGGTGTATGCCGGAGAGGTGGTGGCCCTGATCGGTGCCAACGGCGCAGGCAAATCCACCTTGCTGATGACCCTGTGCGGGAATCCACCCCCCCGGAAAGGACAGATCCTCTTCGCAGGTCAGGATATTACCCACATACCAACCCATCACATTGCCCACCTGGGCATTGCCCACGTCCCCGAAGGGCGACGGGTCTTTGCCCGGATGACGGTGGCGGAAAATCTGGCCATGGGCACCCTGGCCGCACCGCAACAGACAGGACAGGGAGGGAAAACTGCCAACAGCAGAACCCCGACAGAAAACCTGCAACGGGTCTACCATCTGTTTCCCCGCCTGCAGGAACGGGCCCAACAGCGGGCAGGTACCCTGTCCGGGGGAGAGCAGCAGATGCTGGCCATCGGCCGCGCCCTGATGTCGCAGCCCCGGTTATTGTTGTTGGATGAACCCAGCCTGGGATTGGCTCCACAAATGGTCCATCGCATCTTTGCCACCCTGCGGGAGATTGTCCAGGAGGGGACAACCCTGTTTCTGGTTGAACAAAATGCCAATCAGGCACTACAGTTAGCAAATCGCGGTTATGTGCTGGTAAATGGTTCCATCACGTTGACAGGGGGGGGAGCGGAGTTGTTGGCCAGTCCGGAAATACGCAAAGCCTACCTGGGTGGCCATTAATTCAGCCAGAAACCCCTTGAAAAACTTATAATAATATGGTAACAGCGACATGCAGTCATGGTCAGATCGTCTCGCTCTGGAAATTGCCACCCTGCTGGGGGCGGGTCGGATACCCAAAGCTCCCGGTACCTGGGGTACCCTGGTCTCGCTGCCCCTCTGTTGGTTGGCTCAACAGGGAGGGGTGGGGATTCATCTGGCCCTCCTGTTCTGGGTTGTCCTGATTGGCAGTTGGGCCACAGCGGTGGCCTGTCGGTATTATGACCGGAAAGATCCGCCCCAGGTGGTGGTGGATGAGATGGCCGGTGTTTTGTTGACCATGCTGGCAGCTCCGGAGGGCTGGCCCTGGTTGGTGGCAGGATTTGGCCTGTTTCGCCTCTTCGACATCTGGAAACCCTGGCCGGTCAGTTGGCTGGACCGTGCGTTGGCCAGTCCATGGGGGGTGATGGCGGATGATTTGGCAGCGGGTCTCTACGCGGGGGGATGTATAATGGTGCTTGCCAGGATATTTTTACCATGAAATGCTTGTTGATCATGCCACGCTGGAGTGAACAGGAGTCCCTGTTTCCTCCCTCGGGTCGGCCCTACCTGGATCTGCAACTCCAGTGTCTGGGCTTTTCGGAGATGGGCTTTTCCGAGCTGGAACCCGATGCGCCTTTCGATCCGGCCCGTATACCGGAAGAGTATCAGCTCATTCTGGTGCAGGGCACGACGGAACCCGGCAACCGCTTGCGTCGCTCTCTGCTCTCCAATCTGGGCCTCTCCCTGGGGTTGGACAGCGACGAGTCGGACCGTTTGCGGGTGATGGGTGCCCGATCCCTCTACGATGCACAGGGGGAACCCGCCGGCTTTGCCATCAAACGGCGAGGACGGATGGTGATCTACTGTGAACAGAGCGTTTGGGGCCTGCGGCGTGCGCTGGTTGATGTGGTACGAGACTATCTGGAGGAGGGGGTACACGACATCCAGGGGGTCGTACGACGTCCCCAATACCGCTCCTGTTGGATGGTGGAAGGGGCGATAGCGGACGCGGGGTCGCTGACCTCCGAGGAGGAGAAAGATTTGGGATTGTGCCGACTGCGCGTTTTGCCCAACGGCGACACCGCCGTGTTGGTTCCGACCCAGATGGGTTCTGAATTCAAGGGACGCCTGCAGGAGCGTCTGGGCGAGCAACTCTACGCCAAGTCTCCCCGTCCGCTGGAGGTGCTGTTGGGCAAGCAGTTGCGGGAGGCCAACGTATCCATCGCGGTGGCAGAATCCTGTACCGGTGGGTTGATCACCGCCCGCCTGTCGGCGGTGCCGGGCAGCAGTGCCTACCTCTATGTGGGGTATGTCACCTATGCCAACATGACCAAATCCCACTGTCTGGAGATCAGCCCGGTCCTGATTGAACGGTGCGGAGCCGTCAGTCCGGAGGTGGCGTTGGCCATGGCCCGCGGGGCCCTGCGCAACAGCGGGGCCGCCCTGGCGGTTTCAGCCACCGGCGTTGCCGGGCCGGACGGGGGCACGGAGGAAAAGCCGGTGGGCACCGTTTTTCTGGCAGCCGTCTCCCTCCAGGGTAATGTGCTGGAACATCGAGCCCTGTATCGGGGCAGCCGCGACCGCATCCGGTATCAAACGAGCCAGACCGCCTTGCACCTGCTGCGGCGGCTGCTGAAACAGCAGCAGCAGTAGGCTTTTCGTCAGATCAAGAGAAACCTGCCGCTTCCACGAGGCAAGCAGGCCCCGCAGCCGGCGGCCGCATGTCTCGTGGAAGGCACAAGTCGACTGTACAGTGGCTTTGGACCACCGGAATCCCAGCGTTGTGTTGACAGAGGTTGGCCATGCCGGGCTTGGCTGACCGCACGGTTAAGTATCGAGTTCGGAAACCGACCTTGACTACTGTTAGTGCCGGCCAGGCAGTGCGGGATGACGCTTTCCTGCTATCTCTCTCGGCTTTGCTGGTCTTGAAGATTGATCAAGCAAACGGTGTGCCGACAAACCAAAGACTGCCCCATAAATTTTATCTGTCGTTGGGAGGGATGTTTCTGTCATGTCTTTCCGGCCTGTTTTGCTGCTGCTGTTTGGTTGTATGGTCGTGGCGTATCTCTGGTTTCAGGAGTCGGTGCAAGTACAGTGGCAGCGTTTTTGGTCTGCACCCGCTGGAGCATCCGCCGGGGGGGGCAAGGGGGGCGGGGGGCCGGTTCCCGTCCGGGTGCTGCGGTTGGAGACGCGCAATTTTCCAGTGCTTTTGGAGACACTGGGGATGGTGGAGTCCACAGCGGCCGTTACCATCAAGTCCCGGGTGGATGGTCAGTTGCTGAAGGTCTGGTTTACCGAAGGGGCCATGGTACACAAGGGGGATACCCTTTTCAGCCTGGATGATCGCACCTTTGCGGCCCAGGTGCGGCAGGCGGAGGCCAATTTGGCCAAAGATCAGGCCCAGTTGGAGAAGGCCCGGCTGGATTTGAAACGGTATGCGGACCTGGCAAAACAGGACGTGGCCTCCAAAGGGCAGTGGGAATCCTACCAGGCGACCGTAGCCATGTTGACGGCCACCCTGGCGGCGGACCAGGCGCAACTGGATCAAGCCCGCCTGCTGCTCAGTTTTACCACCATCGCCTCCCCGATCGACGGGCTGGCAGGGGCCGTACTGGTTCATCCCGGCAATCTTGTGAAGAATAATGATGCAGGGTTGGTGGTGGTTCATCAGGTGCACCCCATCGATGTCAAATTTTCTGTCGCCGAAAAATATCTTTTACAGTTGCGGCAACGGCTGGCAGCTGGTGCAACGCCGGTGGAGATTCGGCTGCCCGATGCGCCACAGGTGGTGGAAGAGGCGCAGCTCTCCTTTGTCAATAATACAGTGGAGAGTTCAACCGGCACCGTGCAGGCAAAGGCGCGGGCAGCCAACCGGGCCGGGGGGTTGTTGCCGGGTCAATATGTGCGGGTTGCCATCACCTTGCAGTCGTTGGAACAGGTGATGGTCGTCCCCTCCGAGGCGGTACAAACGGGGCAACAGGGGCCGTTTGTCTTTGTCATTACAGCAGATGAGAGCGCAAACGCCCTGCCAGTCAAAGTGTTGGCGACCCAAAAAGGGGAGTCGGCCATTGCGGGTGCGCTCCAGGCGGGTGATCGGGTGGTGGTGGATGGTCAGGTACGGTTGACCGTTGGAGCCAAGGTCACGATTCGTGCCACCCCGACGGCAACGGAGAAGCAAACGCCATGAACCTGCCTGAGTTGTGCATCCGTCGCCCGGTCATGACCATACTGATCATGTTGGGCCTCTTCTTTTTTGGGGCGGTGGCCTATCGGGATCTCCCCATGAGCGAACTGCCCAATGTGGATTTTCCCACCTTGCAGGTGAGTGCCAATTTTGCGGGGGCCAGCCCGGAGACCATGGCAACCGCGGTGGCGACCCCATTGGAATCCCAATTTTCCGGCATTGCCGGCCTCGATTCCATGACCTCTGTCAGTGCCCAGGGTTCCACCCGCATTACCCTGCAATTTTTGCTGGATCGGGATATTGATGCGGCGGCCCAGGATGTGCAGTCGGCCATTGCGGCCGCCATGCGCAGTCTGCCGCCGGAGATGAACTCGCCCCCCTCTTTTCGCAAGACCAATCCGGCGGATCTGCCCATTTTTTATGTGGCCCTTTACTCGTTGACCTTGCCCCTCTCCACCGTCAACGAGTTTGCCGAAACCCAGTTGGGCCAGCGTCTCTCCACCATTCCGGGGGTCGCCCAGGTGCAGGTGTTCGGGTCGCAAAAATTTGCCGTGCGCATTCAGGCCAATCCCGACAAACTGGCCGCCATGGGGTTGACCCTGACGGATCTGCAAAAGGCGGTGCAGCAGGCCAATGTCAACCAACCGACGGGTGCCCTGGATGGGCCTGTGCGGGCCTTTCCCATTGAAGCCGATGGCAAGTTGGAAAATGCGGCGGCCTATCAACCGGTGGCGATCGGCTATCGTAACGGCTCTCCCATCCGGCTGCGCGAGGTGGCGGAGGTGCTGGATGGGGTGGAAAATGACAAGGTGGCCGGCTGGTATCGAAACCATCGGGGGATTGTGTTGGCGATCCGGCGGCAACCCGGTTCCAATGTGGTGGCAACCGTCGATGCCATCCGTGCGGTGCTGCCGGTATTCATGAGCTCCCTGCCGCCCTCCATCCAGATGGAGGTGCTGTATGACCGCACGGTCTCCATTCGGGCCTCGGTGGCAGAGGTGCAGTTTACCCTGATTCTGGCAGCCGTCCTGGTGGTGTTGGTTATTTTTCTGTTTTTGCGCAATCTGCCGGCCACCCTGGTGCCGGGCCTGGCCATGCTGTTATCGGTGGTCGGAACCTTTGCCGCCATGAAGGGAATGGGTTTCAGCCTGAATAATCTTTCGCTGCTGGCCCTGACCCTGTCGGTGGGGTTTGTCGTCGATGATGCCATTGTCATGCTGGAAAATATCACCCGCCACCTGGAACAGGGGGAGGGGGCCTGGGAAGCGGCCCTCAAGGGTTCCCGGGAGATCGGTTTTACCATTCTTTCCATGACCCTCTCCCTGGTCGCCGTCTTTATCCCGCTGCTGTTCATGGGTGGCATTATGGGGCGACTGTTGCATGAGTTTGCGGTGACCATCTGTGTGGCCATCCTGGTGTCAGGTTTTGTCTCTTTGACGTTGACGCCCATGTTGTGCAGTCGCATTTTGCGCCCGCAGCCGGTGGCTTCCGCGACCGCGGGGTCGGAGCTGCGTCCGGGCAGCCTGTTGTTTGCCCGGTTGGAGCGAGGGTTTGCGGTTTTACTGGCTGGCTATCAGCGCAGCCTGTTCTTTGCCCTGGGACATCGGCGTTGGGTGCTGGCCTCGCTGCTGTTGACCCTGCTGGGTACCCTTCTGCTCTACACCGTGCTGCCGAGAGATTTTATTCCCACCGGCGATACCGGGCAGATTATCATTTTTACCGAGGGACCACAGGATGCCTCTTTTGCCGCCATGGTGGCGTATCAACAGGAGGTTGCGGCCATTGTGGAGCAGGAGCCGGCCATGCAATCCTACATGTCCTTTGTCGGGCCGGGCGGTCCCAAGTCCACCAGCAATTCCGGTCGTCTTTTTATCCGATTGAAACCGCCGGGGGAGCGGGCGGAGAGTGCCGATACCATCATGCGGGGGTTGCGGAAAAAATTGATGGCGGTCACCGGGATCAAATCCTTTTTGCAGATTCCTCCGCCCATTCGCATCGGCGGTCAGTTGACGTCGGCCCAGTATCAATATGCGTTGCAGCACAGTGACCTGGAAGAGTTGTACAGCTGGACCGACCGCTGGGTGGAGCAGTTGAAAAAACAGCCGGGGGTGCAGGATGTCACCAGCAATTTGACGCTTGACAATCCCACCCTGATGGTGCGGATCGACCGGGACAAGTGTACCGCGTTGGGGGTAAGCGTGGCCCAGGTGGAGGAGACCTTGGGGGCGGCTTTTGGTGCCAAGCAGATCTCCACCATTTATGCGGCGGCCAACCAGTATGCGGTCATTCTGGAGGTGGGCAGAGAGTTCCAAAACAATCCTGAAGATATTGACCGTCTTTATGTGCGGGGGAGCGGGGCGACCTTGATTCCGCTGTCGACGTTGGTCAAGATCGAGCAGAGACAGACGGCTCTGACCATCAACCATCTGGGGCAGATGCCCTCTGCCACCCTCTCTTTCAATCTGGCACCGGGTTATGCCCTCAGCCACGCGGTGTCGTTCATCCAGCAGGCCCATGAGGCGTTGCAGCCTCCCATCGGTCTGGTGGGCAGTTTGCAGGGAGCTGCGCAGGCGTTTCAATCCTCCTGGCAGGGGATGGGTCAGCTGCTGCTGATCGCCCTGGTGGTGGTCTATATTGTCCTGGGGGTTCTCTATGAAAGTTTTCGCCATCCGCTGACCATTTTGTCCGGGCTGCCGTCGGCGGGGGTGGGAGCCCTGCTTACCTTGTGGATTTTCAAGGTGGATTTAAGTTTCTATGCCTTTGTGGGTGTCATCATGCTGGTGGGGATTGTCAAGAAAAACGCCATCATGATGATCGATTTTGCGTTGGATTTGCAGCGAGAGCAGGGGGCGAGTGCCGAGGTGGCCATTGTGCAAGCCTGTATTGTCCGGTTCAGACCGATCATGATGACCACCATGGCGGCTCTGATGGGTACGTTGCCCATTGCCATTGGCACCGGGGTCGGATCGGAGTCCCGGCAGCCGTTGGGTTTGGCGGTGGTGGGTGGGCTGCTGCTGTCGCAATTTCTCACCCTCTATTTGACGCCGGTCATCTACCTGTACCTGGAAAAGTGGCGCGGTTCCGACGCCAGGGGTGACTGACGCATCGCTGTGTACAAGGGAGCGGATCAGGAGCCGTTTCTGCGCGGCCGACCCCGATAATATCGCCGTGGGGGGGGCGGTTTGGCGGCTGGCGGTTTGGGGGGGGCGGTTTGGCGCAGCAGCTTGCTGATGTCGCGGTTGATCTCTTTGCGGCGGTGTTCTGCCAGGGTCAATTCGGGGAATTGGTCGGGAAAGCGAAAATGGAGCCAGCAATACAGGTCCACCACCCGGGTGGCGGTTTCCAGCAGATCCAGCGAGATGGGCAGATGGGTGTCAAAAGGGGGCACCACCTCTTCCAGCAACAGGACATGATTCTGGGCGACGGTTCGCACCATGCGTTCAAAGGCCAGGACTGCGGCCAGGGCCCGCAACGGGACCGGGGCGTTGGCGAGGGCGAAGCGTATCTCCATCTCCAGGACGGGATAGCGATCGGTGATCTGGGCCAGAAAAATCTGGTCTTCCAGGGCGGTGACCTCATAGACGGCGGGATCGGGCTTGACGGCGCGGGCAAACAGGGTCAGCAGTCGGGCGAGCGAGCGTTTTTTCCCCCCTTCCAGTTGGGAGAGTGCCAACAGGTGGTCCAGATTGGGGGCCAGATGGGCCCGCTGGATTGAGCTGGGCGGGGTCTGCAGGGCGGCAACAATATGGTCATCGGGAATGCGGAAGGTGCCGACGAAGCCAATCTCATTCTTGCCATAGCGGCCTGCGCGGCCAGCAATCTGCCGCACCTCCATGGGGGTCAGGGGGTGCTTGCGACGGTTGATAAATTTATGGTCCTGGGCAAAGAGGAGGGTGCGGATTGGCAGGTTCAACCCCATGCCGATGGCATCGGTGGCCACCAGATAGGGGGCCTCCCCGGAGGCGAAAAGTTCGGCCTGTTGCCGTCGCACTTCGGGTGGCAGTGCGCCGTAGAGGACTGCCACGCGGGCGTTGGTGCGCTGTTCCACCGCCTCTTTCAGTCCCAGGACGGCGGCGCGGGAGAAGGCGACCAGGGCGGTGCCCGGTTCCAGGGCGTGAAAGCGGGTGATCGGCTCTGGCAGCGGTTGCAGGGGTGCGAGCCGTTCCAGGTTGATCACCTCAAAGGGTTCGTCGGTCAGGCGCAACAATTTTTCAATGGCGGGTCGTGATTCCGGGGCACCGATGATGCAGACCCGTTCGGCGCGCACGCCCAGGATGGCCTGGGTCCAGGCCCAGCCCCGGTCCGCATCGCCCAGCATTTGGGCCTCGTCGATGACGCAGACCTCTTGCCGCAGGTGGGTGGAGAGCATTTCGATGGTGCGGGCACTGTGCGATGCGCCATCCACTTCGATCCGTTCTTCTCCGGTAATCATATGGCATGGGACGCCCCAGGCGTTCAGGGTATCGGCCACCTCCAACGCCAGCAGGCGCAGGGGGGCCAGGTAGCTGCCGGAGCGGGCATCTGCCAATATTTTCAGGGCCTGGAAGGTTTTGCCGGAGTTGGTCGGTCCCAGGAACAGGGTAAAATGGCGGCGGCGTTCACGGGCCGGGAAGAGGGTATGAAACTCCAGGATGCGGGTGGCATCGGCCAACTTTTTTTGCAGCCGTGTTGACCGGTGCGGGGCCGTTTGCCGATGGCCTGTGCGATGAGACGATGGGTCGAAGAGCATGGTGTGGCGCGTGCCTGCGTTCAATAGGTGATGTGTCCGCGAACCGATCAGGATGGAACGGTGAACAATACCCTGTTATCCTTGCTTTGTCATGGGATCAATCATGCCCGTGCCGGGATCTGTCGTGCAGCCGCTCTCCTTTAATCGGTTTGGAGCAGATGATGCGTATTGGAATTGATTTGGGTGGCAGCAAAATTGAGGCGGTGTTGCTGGACAGCCAGGGCCAGATATGCCATCGTCTCCGGGTGCCTACCCCCCAGGGCCGCTATGAGGAGACCATCCAAAGCATCGTTTACCTGGTCAAGACGATGGAGTCGCATCCAACGGTTGCCCGGCCCGGGGTATCGGTGGGGGTGGGTATTCCGGGTGCCCTCTCCACCCGGACCGGCCTGGTCAAAAATGCCAATTCGGTCTGCCTGATTGGCCATGATCTGAGGGGGGATTTGTCCCGTGCCCTGGCCAGACCGGTGCGTCTGGCCAATGATGCGGACTGTTTTACCCTTTCCGAGGCGACCGATGGGGCGGCCGCAGGGGAGAGAGTGGTGTTCGGGGTCATTCTGGGTACCGGCGTCGGCGGCGGTATTGCGGCGGCAGGGCAACTGCTGCAGGGAGCCAACGCCATCACCGGCGAGTGGGGTCATAACCCTCTGCCGTGGCCGACCGCGACCGAATGGCCGGGTACCCCCTGTTACTGCGGCCGGTTGGGCTGTATCGAAACCTTTCTGTCCGGTCCCGCTCTGAGTCGGCAGGATTTTTTGCTGAGCGGTCAGCAACGGAGTGCCGCCGAAATTGTCGCCGCCGCCGCCCGGGGAGAGACGACAGCCGAACAGTCACTGGCCTGCTACGAGGATCGCCTGGCCCGGGGGTTGGCCAGTGTGATCAATCTGCTGGATCCGGATGTGGTGGTATTGGGGGGGGGACTGGCCAACGTGGAGCGGTTGTATATCAACGTTCCCGCCCTGTGGGGACGCTACGTTTTTTCCGATTGGGTGGCAACCCGATTGGTAAAGGCACAACATGGAGATTCCAGCGGGGTGCGGGGTGCCGCATGGCTCTGGCCGGAACAATCCTCTTGATCACGATTAGGGAGAACAGCATGCACGGGACAATTCTTGGCAGTGGTACGGGTATCCCTTTACTGAATCGGCAGGCTCCAGGCTATCTGTTGGAGGTGGCTGGCGGCCGCTGGCTGGTGGATTGTGGCAGTGGCACACTCTTGCAACTGGAACGGCTGCAAAAAAGCTTTCTGGAGCTGGACGGGGCATTCATTACCCATACCCATGTGGACCATATTGGTGATTTGATGTCGTTGATTCATGCCTTTCGCATCCTGGGCCGGGAACGGCAAAGCCCCTTCCATCTGTTCGGACCGGCCGGCTTTGCGGATTTTTTTGCACGCACCGTGGTACCGGTGGTCGAGCCGCCCGACAGCTTTCCCTTCCACGTGGCAGAAATTCCCCCCACCCTCTCCCTGGCCGGCATGACCGTTCGTACCCAGCCAACCATCCATTCAGACCGGATAGCCAGCGTGGCCTATCGCTTTGAACAGGGGGGAAAAAGCATCGTTTTTTCCGGCGATTGTGACTATGATCCCCGTCTGGTCCCCTTTGCCCGGCAGGCCGACCTGCTGCTGCTGGACTGCTCCACCCTGGATGCCAACAAGGTAAAGGGCCATCTTTCAGCCGGATTGGCGGGGTTTATCGCGGCCCAGGCTGAGGTGCGTCGCCTGATCCCCACCCATTTCTACCCGATCGAAGCCGCCGACAGCCGACGGTTGGAAGAGTGCCGCATCCACTTTACCGGTCCCATCGAACTGGCCGAGGATCTGATGCCCTTTCAGGTTTGAAACGGCGACAGAAGGCGGTTACTCGGGAAACACCTTTTTGAAAGGTTTGATGGTCACCTGCGCATAAACGCCGGCCGCCACATAGGGGTCGGCGTTGGCCCAGTGTTGGCAGGCCTCCAGGGAGTCAAAATCGGCGACAATCAAGCTGCCGCTGAAGGTGGTGGGTGCGGTGTTCTCCTGCAAGACGGGAAAAGGACCGGCCAGCAACAGCCGCCCCTCGCTGTTCAGGGTCTCCAGCCGTTGCAGGTGTGCGGGTCGCACGGCAAGGCGCAGGGGGAGACTGTCTGCCACGTCCTCGCCTATGATGGCAAAATACATAATAAAAACACCTTTTTTAGCCGTTACATCCGAACGCGCAGCCGCTCAGTGGTTTTGTTGAGACGTTCGATCAGTTTTTCAATGATCTGGTCTTTGATCTTTTCGCGAATATCCGCACTGAGTCGCTTCATCAAATCCTGGTCGACCTGCAGGGCCACGACGGCATCGTCAACGGCCAACACCGAGGTGTTGCGGGGTTCATTGGTCAGGAAGGCCATTTCGCCAAAAAATTCCCCCATGCCCAGGTTGATGATGGTGGCTCCTTGCTTGACCACGCTGACTGTGCCGGCCAGAATGATGAAAAAGGAGGTATCGGTGTCTCCTTCCTTGATAATTTTTGCACCCGCTCGATAGGATTTAAAGGCGGTGTCGTTGCCGGCAACCCTCTTTTTTTCATAGGAGGAAAATGCCTTGAAAAATGGGATTTTATCAATCATTTCAAGGAGTTTTTCCGGTGCCATGCCAGTGGCTTGTGCCATGTGTTGATTCCTTCGGTTCAAGGGTAATTATCGCATCAACGGGCTGTGGGGGCCGCAGGTTGACCCGCGGAGAGCCAGTGACTCGATCAGACAGGAGTGTTATAATTACCTCAAATGGGTACACATATTCAAGCGAATCGGTGATGGGAATGGATGAAAATACACAAAAAATTTTTTCTGCGATCCAGGAGAAGCTGACTCTCCTGAGGGGGCATCTTTGACTACGACCAGGGCAAGAGTCGTTTACTGGAGGTGACTGCGCTGAGTGAAGACCCCGTATTGTGGACCAAGCCGGTGGAGGCCAAACGGTTGATGCGGGAAAAGCGTGAGTTGGAAAAGACCATTGGGGAGTGGGAGTCCCTGGGGCGTGAGTTGCAAGAGGGGCGCGATCTTTACCAAATGGCGGAGGAGGAGGGGGATGCGGCGGTAACCGAGGAGATCGCCCAGCAGGCGACTGTGCTGTTGCAGCGGGTGGATGCCCTGGAGTTGCAGCGCATGTTGTCTGGTGAGGCGGACATCAACAACGCCTTCCTGGAGATTCATCCGGGGGCAGGGGGTACGGAGTCCCAGGATTGGGCGGAAATGTTGTTGCGCATGTACTCCCGTTGGTGTGATGCCCATGGCTACAAGGCGGAGATCACCGACTATCAGCCGGGAGATGAGGCGGGGTGCAAATCGGTCAGTCTGCGTATTGAGGGGGAGTTTGCCTACGGTTATCTCAAGACGGAGGGGGGGGTTCATCGGTTGGTGCGCATCAGTCCATTTGACTCTGCGGCCCGTCGTCACACCTCCTTTGCCTCTGTCTATGTCTATCCGGAGGTGGATGAGACCATCCAGGTGGAGATCGAAGAGAAAGATTTGCGCATTGACACCTTTCGGGCTTCGGGGGCGGGTGGACAGCATGTCAACAAGACCAGTTCTGCCATTCGTATCACCCATTTTCCCACCGGCATTGTGGTACAGTGTCAAAGTGGCCGCTCGCAGCATCGCAACAAGGATGAGGCGATGAATATGCTGAAATCCCGTCTGTTCCAGTTGGAGTTGGACAAGCGGGCCGAGGAGAGTCAGGCGGTCAATGATGCCAAGTCGGATATTGGTTGGGGGCATCAAATCCGCTCTTACGTGTTGCATCCCTATCGGATGGTCAAGGATCTGCGCACGGGGGTGGAAAAGGGCAATGCGGATGCGGTGTTGGATGGGGATTTGGATGATTTTTTGCGTGCCGCACTGGCCCGGCGCATTGTCGGGTAGTGGTTTGGCACTCCTTTTTTCAAACGGTTGCAGAGGGTTCCCCAACCCCCTGCAACCGTTTGCAAGCCTGCTGGTCTACGGCATCATGCCCAGCATTCGGGGCAGCCACAGCGTCAGCGGAGGCCAGTAGGTGACCAGGGTCAGAAACAGCAGCATGGTGGCCATCCAGGGCAGGGATGCCAGGGTGACATCGGTCAACCCCCGTTCCGTCAGACCACTCATGACATAAAGGTTTAAACCCACAGGGGGCGTTACCATGCCCACCTCCATGTTGACCGTGATCAAAATACCAAAATGGATGGGATCAATACCCAACCGGGTCGCAATGGGGAACAGGATGGGGGCCATGATGAGAACGATGGAAGAGGGCTCCATGAAATCCCCGGCCAACAATAAAATCAGATTGACAATCAATAAAAAGCTGACCGCGTTCAACCCCTGCTGCAACATCCACAAGGCCATCTGCTGGGGAATATTTTCATGGGTGAGCAAAAAGGAAAACAGCATGGCGTTGGTGATAATGTACAGCAGCATGGCACTCATGTTGGCCGAAGCCAACAGCACCTGGGGCACCTTGCGCAGCGGCAGATCCCGATAGATGACAACGGCAACCACAAACGCATACACCGCACTCACCGCAGCCGCTTCGGTGGGGGTGAACGCGCCGGAATAGATGCCGCCCAGCACCAGAAAAATGAGCGAAAGCCCCCAGATGGATTGCTGAAAAGCGGTCCGGATCTCCCGCAGGCTGGCTTTCGGTTGACAGGGATAGTTGTTTTTCTTGGCCTGATACCAAGTGGTCAAAGCCAACATGAACGCCAGCACCACCCCCGGCACAATACCGGCCATGAAAAGGGTGCCCACCGAGCTGTTGGTGGAGACCGCATACATGACCAGTACAATCGAAGGGGGAATCAGAATGCCCAAAGCTCCCGCCGTGGCGATGGTACCGGCACCAAACTGCCAGGGAAAACCGGCTTTTGACATGGCCGGCAGCAGGATGGTGCCAATGGCCACCACCGTGGCCGGGGAAGAGCCGGAGATGGCGGCAAACAGCGCGCAGGCGATGACGCTGGCAATACCCAGGCCGCCATGAAAATGGCCGACCAGGGCGGTGGCCAGACGGATCAACCGTTGGGCCACTCCCCCATGGGTCAGGAAATTGCCTGCCAGGATAAAAAAGGGAATCGCCATGATTTCAAATTTTTCGATCCCTGTGAACAGTTTCATGGCCACCGCTTCCAGGGGCACATGGGTCAGGGCGAACAAAAAAACCAATACCGTCATGCCCAGGGCGATTGAAATGGGCATGCCGGTCAACAGCAGCAGAGTCAACAGGGCAAAAATAACCACCCCACTCATTGGGGGGATTCCTGCGGGTTCGCGCCATCCGGGGTAGGCAACTGCATGGGTTTGCTGGCCACCGCCAACGGATCATAATGAGGCAGGCGGCCCGTCTGCCAAAAGGTGTGTCCCACCTGGAAAAATCGGAAACTCATCAGATAGGAGCCCAGAGGAATGCATAGATAGACGATCCACATGGGCATTTCCAGATCGGCAGAGGTTTGTTGGGTGTGACCGATTTTCCAGACCATATAGGCTCCCAACGAGCCGACGACCGCCGTGAACACAATACCACAACCCAGACCCAGTAAAATGATTTGACGCTGATAGGAAGGGGCCAGCTTGCGAACCAGCAGGTCCACCCCTACATGGATGCCGGTACGGACCCCGTAGGCGGCACCAAATTTGGCCATCCAGACAAACAGGAAAATGCACAGCTCCTGTGCCCAGGAGCTGTCCAGCCGGGAGAGGTAGGGGTAGAGGAGTGGTACGCCCGAGGCATAGCGATGCAAAACCGCCAGAAAAATAATCAGCGTGGCAGCCCCCATCAACAGGGTGATCAACCACTCCTCCAGGTGATCCAGCCCTTTAAGCATGGGTGTGCCGTTCAGGGTTGTCGTGGGTTGAAGCCGGTGGCCTGATAGACGGCGGCAATCAACTCTTTGCCAATCCGTGCCTCCATTTGGCCATGCACAGCCTGCATTTTTTGCTGCCAAGCCTGTTGCTGTTCCGCTGTCAGGGTGATCAACTCCGTTTTGCCACTCGCCTTGACCGCCTCCAGTGCCTGCTCATTTTCCTGTTTGGCAATCTGGTTGGCGAAAAGGGTGGCCTCGGCCATGGCCTTCTCCAGCTGTGCGCGGATGTCAGTCGGCAGACCATCCCAGAACGGTTTGTTGACGATGACGGCATAACCCAGATAGCCATGGTTGGAGAGGGTCAAATATTTTTGCACCTCGTGCATTTTCTGGGTATAAAAGTTGGAGGGGGGGTTCTCGGTGCCATCCACGACACCGGTCTGCAACGCCTGGTATACCTCGGAAAAGGCCATGGTTTGCGGCATGGCTCCCATGGCGCGCATCTGTGCATCCAACACCTTGGAGGATTGAATGCGCATTTTTAACCCTTGAAAATCCTCCGGGTTGCGCAGAGGCGTGTTGGCACTCATCTGTTTGAAGCCATTGTCCCAGTAGGCCAGGCCGGTGATGCCCTTGTTGGCCAACCTTTGCAGCAGGCCGGCCCCCACCGGGCCCTGGGTGACTGTGTGCAGGGCAGCATAGTCTTTGAAGATGAAGGGCAGATCGAAGAGTTCAAACTCTTTTGCCCCCAGAGGTCCAAACTTGGCCAATGAGGGTGCCAGCATCTGCACGGCTCCCATTTGCAACGCCTCCAACTCCTCCTTGTCTTTGTAGAGTTGGCTGTTGGGGTAAAGTTCAACCTTGACCCGGTTCTGGGTGTAGGCTGCTGCCAGATCGCGAAATTTTTCAGCAGCTTTGCCTTTGGGGGTATCCACCGCCACCACGTGACTGAACTTGATCAGAATCGGCTCCTCTGCCAACGCAGGTGTGAGACCGCAACAGCCCACTACGACCACCAATAACCGTGTCAGCCAACGATTCATCTCATTCTCCTTGTCCGGTTGAGGCCATTCATGTCAGGTATTTATGTTGTTCGTATCTGCCTGAAAGGTCAAACATGCAGGCCAGCATAGTCGAGGAGCAGAGAGGGTGTAAAGGGGGGATCGTCGGGGTACCCAGGAGCCCAGGCAGTTCTGCCCTGCGGCAGCTCCAGTCGCATTTCCTGTGTTGACTTCCCGCGCCAACCACTCCATACCATGACGCTGGGTGGCGTTTGCTGCCATTGGATCGCATTGAGCGGGAACCAACATGAATAAGACTCTGGAATTTTTTGGAAATATAAAATATCATGACGGACGGTTGGTGAGGCGGCCTGGTTGTCTTCGGTTATCAGTCGACCAGGTTTCGTGTTGCTCTCCAGTGAGATTGCCATGGTGACACGGAACGAACCGTCGCATATGCCCGATCCGGACGCTGTGTGGATGCGCTTTGGGTTGCGCTTGTCTGGGCGGTGCGGTGTACATACCGCCCGCACGGTAATGCTGGAGGAACTGGCCAGGCTGTTCGACCATGTTGCTGACCCCGGTGCCGACCGTGCGGCCTATGTCCGCGCCATTGAGCAGGAAAACTGTTTGGGCAAGCGGTCGGACCGCTCCCGGAAATTGACCCGAGAGCATCTGGTTACCCTGTACGGGTTGGATCCCAATATACCGCTCTTTCGGGTGCTTCGCCATCTCTGGCAACGCGATCCGGCAGGCCGCCCTCTGTTGGCCACCGTTTGCGCCTTCGCAAGGGATGCCCTGTTGCGGCAAAGTGCGCCGTACATCCTGGGGTTGCAGCCAGAAGAGCCATTCAACCGCTCGGCTTTGGAGGCGTTTTTGGATGAGCACAATCCGGGACGTTTCAGCCAAAGCACGCTGACTTCCGTGACCAGTAATCTGGCCGCCAGTTGGACCAAAGCAGGGCTTTTGCGTGGCAGTGTCAACAAATATCGCGCCACTGCCCACGCCACACCGGGAGCAACCGCCTATGCCCTGTTTCTCGGACATCTACAGGGCGCAAGAGGGGACGCGCTCTTTACCGCCGATCCGGTCAGGATCCTGGATTGTCCAGTGGATGGTCTCTTCGCCTTGACCGAGGAGGCCAGCAGGCGCGGCTGGATGGTGTTCAATCGGGTCGGAAAGGTTGCGGAGGTCGCCTTTCCCGCTTTCCTGCAACCCTGGGAACAGGAGTGGCTGTCATGAACCGGATCAAACGGCTGGCGGACTCTTACAACCGGCACATCATCGTCCCCTGGCGGGCGGATGCCGCCTCCCCTCAACGGGTCATCTTCTGTGTCTACCACCAGGCCGATGAACGGGCCTTGCGGGCCGGAATCGGCGAATTTGAGATCGCCACCCGCCATGCTGGCCACAATTGGTCGCTCATCAATTTGACCCATACCTTTGCCGAATGGCTCTCCGGGCAGCGGTATGCACAAAAATATTTTCAGCAACCCCACCTGCTGTCCAACCTGCTGCCACGCTACCAGGACCATATTGTGGCGCAATGCACGGCCTTCCTGAATGGTGGCGGTGGGGATCCCCATGGGGTCGTGGCGGTGTATGGCGTTGGTTCCCTGTTTGGTCTCCTGAAGGTCAAAGCGGTGGTGGACCGGTTGGCTCCCCTGGTGGCGGGGCGTCTGCTGCTTTTTTTCCCAGGAAGCCATGAAAACAACAATTTCCGTCTGTTGGATGGTTACGATGGATGGAATTATCTGGCGGTCTGCATAACAGCCGACAAGGATGGATGAGACAAAATGCCCATGATTAACCGCGACATTTATCTGCAAGATCCCTCGCAAAGAAAGTTGGTCAACGAAGGGGTGGCCAACGTCAACGACGACCAGACAGGCCATGCGCTGGCCGTCTTGCGCTACGAACTGGAAACCTTTGTCTGCGAAGGTCAGTATGGCCGGGGTTTGGGCCATATTCTGGATACCTATCTGCGCAATCTCGGTCAGGCCCAGCAACCGGGGGTATGGGTCAGCGGTTTTTATGGTTCGGGCAAATCTCACTTGGTCAAAATGTTGCGGGCATTGTGGGTTGATACCCGCTTCCCGGACGGGGCCACCGCCCGTGGCATTGCCAGCCATCTCCCCTATGAGATCCTGGACCGCTTGCGAGAGCTGACCACCCAGGCCAAGCGTCTGGGTGGGCTGCATGCCGCTTCCGGGACACTGGGGGCCGGGGCAGAAGGCAGCGTCCGTCTGGCCCTGCTGGGCATCATTTTTAAATCGGTCGGCTTGCCAGAACGCTATCCCCTGGCCCGTTTTGTCTTGTGGCTGCGCAAGGAGGGTATCTTTGACGCCGTGCGGGAACGGGTGGAACAACAGGGAGCCGACTGGCTGGAAGAGTTGGACAATCTCTATGTATCGGACCTGCTCTATACCGCTTTGATGCAGGTCAAGCCCGGTCTGTTTGACTCTCTGGCCACCTGTGCGAATGCCATCAATAATCTGTTTCCCAGTGTGCAGGATGTCAGCAACGATGAAATGCTCAAGGCCGTGCAGCTTGCCCTGACCCAGGGCAAACAATTCCCCTTGACACTCATCGTTCTGGATGAGGTGCAGCAGTATGTGGATGATGGCACCCGCTCCCTGGAGGTACAAGAGGTCGTGGAAACCTGTTGCAAGGGGATTGGCAGCAAGCTGCTGTTTATTGCCACGGGACAGACGGCGGTGACGGGTACCGCCAACCTCAGAAAACTGGAGGGACGGTTTACAGTCCGGGTAGAGTTGTCGGATGCGGATGTTCATGCTGTGGTGCGTCAGGTGGTTCTGGACAAAAAACTGGAGGCCCGCTCTGCCATCGATCACGTTCTGAAGGCCAACATGGGTGAAATTTCCCGCCATCTGGTGGGTTCGGGTATTGCCCATCGCCGGGAAGATATTCAACGACTGATTGCCGATTATCCCATTTTGCCGGTGCGTTGGCGTTTTTGGGAACGAACGCTGCGGGTGCTGGATCAGACCGGCACCAAGAGCCAATTGCGCAATCAGTTGGGCATGATTCACAAAGTGATCCAGGATAACCTGGACGAACCCATCGGCCATGTCATTCCCGGTGATGCCCTCTATTTTGATCTGGCGGCCACCCTGTTGCAGCACCGCATTCTCCCCCGCAAGGTACATGATGAGACCATGACCTGGTTCCGGGGAGGGGATTGGGAAAAACGGTTGACCGCCCGGGCCTGCGGGCTGGTTTTTCTGATCAATCGACTGTCGGGAGGCAACGAAGAGACCGGGGTCCGCGCCACCATGGAGACCATTGCCGATCTGTTGGTGGAAAATCTGGCGGATGGCAGCACTGCCCTGCGCGCCATCCTGCCCAGACTGCTGGGTCAGTGCGAATTGCTCATGCAGGTGGGCGATGAATATCGCATTCGTACCGAAGAGAGCACGGCCTGGAACGATGAATTTTTGCGCCACTGTAGCGAATTGGCCAGCGAATCCTACCGTATTGATGCCGAACGGGGCGACCGTTTGCGTCGCCGCCTGGGTGAACGGATCAAAAAGCTCTCCGTGCTGCACGGTGATTCCAAGGTTGAACGCAAGATTCAGCTGTTGTTTGATGCACGCCGACCAGAGGAAGAGGATCTGTTTTTGTGGGTACAAGAGGGGTGGGCGACGGACGAGGCCTCGGTACGGGCCGAGGCACGGGCTGCGGGCAATGGTTCGCCGATCCTGTTTGCCTTTGTCCCCAAACGCTCTGCGGATGATTTGCGACGTTGCCTGATCGATTACAAAGCGGCTGTGACTACCCTGGAACGGCGCGGTTTGCCCAACACTGCCGAAGGCATGGAGGCCCATGCGGCCATGGAGACGACCCGACATCAGGCCGATACCCGCATTCGTGCCCTGTTGGATGAGGCTCTGTCGGGGATGCGGATTTTTCAGGGGGGCGGCAATGAGGTGGTGGGTGAAGAGATTCAGGATGCGGTGCTGGAGGCGGCAGAACATGCGATACATCGTCTGTATACCCAATTTCCGGTGGGTGATCATCCCGGCTGGGGCAAGGTCTATGACAAGGCCAAAGCGGGTGCGCCTGATGCCCTGAGATCGATTGGTCATGAGGGGGAGGCGACTGGTCATGGGGTATGCAAAGCCATGCTGGTCTATCTGGGCGGTGCCAAATCGGGCAAAGAGATACGCAGCCATTTTGAAGGCAAGCCCTATGGATGGCCCCGTGATGCCGTGGACGGGGGGTTGCAGGTGTTATTGACAGCCGGACTGGTGCGGGCTTCCGACGAATATGGCAAACCCATTCCCGCCAACCACCTGGAACGCAATGCGATGGGCAAGACCCAGTTCCGGACGGAAGCGGTCACGGTCACCACGGCGCAACGCATCCAGGTACGTCGTTTGCTGCAAAAGGTGGGCTGTCCGGCCAAACAGGGCGAAGAATCGCTGGCTGTTCCCGCATTTCTGCAACGCTTGCAGGAGCTGGCGAACCGGGCTGGGGGCGATCCCCCCAAGCCGCCGCCTCCCGATACGACAACCTTGGCTGAGGTACGCGCCGCTTCCGACAACGCTCAGTTGATGATCCTCTACACCCATCGGGAGGAGTTGGAACACTCGGTGACCACCTGGACCGGTCTGGCAGAAAAAATGGCTCTTCGCTGGCCCGCCTGGGAAGCGGTCAAAAAGCTGTTGCACCATGCCGAGGCGTTGAAAGGTGTGGGGCACTACCAGATCCAGGCGGACGAGATCGCTCGTCAACGTTTGCTCTTGGAGGAACCGGATGCGGTGGCCCCTTTGGTGGCCGGGTTGAGTCAGTTGTTGCGGGAAGAGGCCAATGGACTCCTGGCCCAGCACGAAGCCCGGCATGAAGAGGGGATGGCGCGGTTGCGGCAGGATGCCCATTGGGAGCGGTTGGAGCCAAAACAGCGTCATGCCCTGCTGGCGGAGGCCAAGTTGACGGAGGCCGAACGCCCAACCCTGGATGTAGGCAGTACGGAGACGCTGCTGGCCTCTTTGGAACGCCTCCCTCTTCCCATGCTTTCGGATCGGGTGGCGGCCATGTCGCGCCGATTTGATGAGGTGCTGGAGGGGGCAGCGGGTCTGCTGGAACCGAAAGCCCATACGGTCATGCTGCCCAGAACCACCTTGACAAACGAGGCGGAACTGGAACAGTGGCTGGAACAGGTGCGTGTGCAACTCAAAACGGCCCTGGTCCAGGGACCGGTCATGATTCGCTGAAGAGAAAAACAAAAGGAAAGGATGAAGAGATGAATGATGTCATTCAGGTAACCGCCATCTGGGATGAAGAGGCTCGTGTGTGGGTTGCAGAGAGCGAGGATGTCCCAGGCTTGATCACCGAGGCTGGCACACTTGAACAGCTTGTCTCGAAGCTGGAGTCCATGGTGCCAGAGTTGCTGGAGTTGAACGGAATTTCTCTGGGACAGCAGGAGACCGTGCCCTTGCGGATTCTTTCCGAACGGGTCATTTCTCTTGCACATGGCCATCCGGCCTGACTCCTGGCATGTCCGATTATGCCAGAGCCCTTAAGGAACTGTTGCGCCAAGCCGGGTGTGAGTTTCATCGTCCCGGCAAGGGAGATCACGAGATCTGGTTCAGTCCCATGACCCATCGTTATTTTCCAGTTGACCACAAAATTTTATCCAGACATACGGCGAATGGTGTGTTGAAGCAGGCAGGATTACCGAAAGTCTTTTGATGCATGGGCAGGGAGCGTGTGGTAGATGTTTGCACTGGACAGGACATGGCGCGGCAAGTTGGAACGGACGGTGAGGGAGGCTCGGCAACTGGCCGAATCTGCCGCCCGTGTCGCTCTGGGCTATCTGGGAGTGGCTGACCCGGAGGCCCCGCCGCATCTCTCCGACCATGACCGGGTGCTGCGCCGTCGGTTACGCGCCCATGGTCGCCAATTGGGAGACGCCCTCGCAACGGCTCAGGAGATCGACCGCCTGACGGAAGAGGTGGCCTATGAGCATTGGCATCGGATGCTTTTTGCCCGTTTTCTGGCCGAAAATTCGTTGTTGATGATGCCCGACCCCCAACATCCGGTGGCGGTGACGTTGGCAGAGTGCGAGGATCTGGCCGCCGACGAAGGATTGCGCAACGGCTGGGAGGTGGCGGCCCGCTTTGCCTCCCGGATGTTGCCCCAAATATTCCGGCCCGACTCACCCATCTTCTCCCTCGATTTTCCGCCAGAATATCAACAAAAGCTGGAACGGCTGGTGGCGGAACTTCCGCAAGAGATTTTTACGGCCTCCGATGCCTTGGGATGGGTCTATCAGTTTTGGCAGGCACAGCGGAAAGAGGCGGTCAATGCCTCCGAAATCAAGATTGGGACACGGGAGTTGCCCGCCGTGACCCAGTTGTTTACCGAAGCCTACATGGTTGCCTTTCTGCTGGACAACAGCCTGGGGGCGTGGTGGGCCATGCGCCGGTTGACCGAACAGGATTGGAACACGGCACAGGATGAGGCGGCACTGCGTGACAAGCTGGCCCTGCCCGGCATTTCTCTGGACTATTTGCGGTTTGTGCGGGGAGAAAATGGCCGATGGCAGCCCGCCGCCGGCGCGTTTGCAAGCTGGCCAAACGCGCTGAACAAACTCAAGATCTTGGACCCCTGTTGCGGTTCCGGCCATTTTTTGGTGGCGGTGTTTTTGATGCTGGTACCCATGCGCATGGTGTTGGAAAATCTGTCGGCCCAACAGGCCGCAGACGCGGTGCTGCGGGAGAATCTCCACGGACTGGAGATTGATGGCCGTTGTGTGGAACTGGCTGTTTTTGCCCTGGCCTTGACCGCCTGGCGGTATCCCGACGCAGGGGGCTATCGGGACTTGCCGGAGTTGCAGGTGGCCTGTTCGGGATTGTCCGTCGGGGCCTCCAGGGAGGAGTGGAAGTCGCTGGCCAATGGCAATCACAATCTGCGCATTGCCCTGGATTGGCTGCACGGAGAGTTCCAGGATGCCCCCACGTTGGGCAGTCTGCTGAACCCGGCCAAGAGCAAAACAACCCGTTTAGTGGCCTGGGATGCCTTGTCCACCGCCATGGACCAAGCCCTTGCCAAAGATCGATCCGACGAAGAACGGGAGGCCGGGATAGCCGCCCAGGGTCTTGCCAGAGCGGCACAGCTCTTGGATGGCCAATATCATTGGGTAGTGACCAATGTCCCCTACCTGACGCGGGGCAAGCAGGATGAAACCCTGCGTACCTATTGCGAACGCCACCATTCGGCGGCTAAAAATGATCTGGCCACCGTTTTTCTGGACCGTTGTCTGACATTTTGTCGGGCACAGGGAACGCTCAGCGTGGTTTTGCCTCAGAATTGGCTGTTTTTGACCTCTTATCGGAAATTCCGTGAAAAGCTGTTGAAGGATGATCAATGGCGGTTGCTGGCGCGGTTGGGACCGGGAGCTTTCGAGACCATCAGCGGCGAGGTAGTCAAGGCCATTCTGCTTGTTCTCGATCAGGGAACAACCTATGCAGATGAACTGATGACAATGGCAGTAGCCAACACGTTTTCCGGCGTGGATGTTTCCCAGGCTCGCAATGCTATTGAGAAGGCAGAGATGTTAAGGGTTGCGAGCATTATGCGGGTGGATCAGGGGGGACAGTTGGAAAATCCAGATGCGCGGGTGGCATTGGATGTGGAAAAGATCGGAGAATTGTTAAACACCTTCTCCCATAGTCATCATGGTTTAGTTTGTGGTGATAGACTGCGAATGTGTGTCAAGTATTGGGAAATCGAAACTCGGTCAGGTATTTGGATTCCTTATTGCGGCACCGTTACTGCTAATTTACACTTCGGTGGAAAAGACACCTACCTACGCTGGTGCGATGGAACCGGCGCGATAAAAGAATTAAAGGGAGCTACTAATCTTGAAACACACGCTTGGGATAGAAAGGGATTCGTTGTCAGCGCAATGCAGGAGCTACCTGTAACTCTTTATACCGGTATGGCCTTTGACAACAACACATCTGTAATTACCGCAAACAACCCCTCCCATCTCCCAGCCATCTGGTGCTTTTGCTCTTCAACGGAATATAATGCAGCAGTGCGGCGAATCGACCAGAAACTGAATGTTACCAACGCCACCCTGGTCAAAATTCCATTTGACATTGATCACTGGACCCAAATCGCCCAGGAAAAATACCCCCACGGTCTACCCAAACCCTACACCGACGACCCCACCCAGTGGATTTTCCACGGTCATCCTTGCGGTTCGGTGGTCTGGAACGAAGAGACCAAACGACTGGAAACCCCTTCCCAATGGCGGATGGATGCCCATGTCTTGCAGGTGGCGGTGGCTCGCCTGCTGGGCTATCGCTGGCCCGCCGAACGGGATCCGGCCATGGAACTGGCAGAAGAGCAACGGGCATGGGTGGAACGGTGTACCCCTCTCCTCTCTCACGCTGATGAGGATGGCATTGTTTGCATTCCAGCGGTACGCGAAAAACCGCCCGCCGAGGAGCGGTTGGTCAAACTGTTGGCCGCCGCTTATGGTGCTGATTGGAGCAACGCCCGACTCACCGAACTGCTGGCCGCTGCCGGGTGTGCGGGCAAAAGCCTGGAATCCTGGTTGCGGGAGCTCTTTTTTCTCCAGCATTGCAAGCTGTTTCACCACCGGCCATTCGTCTGGCACATCTGGGACGGTCTGCCGGAGGGTTTTGCCGCCCTGGTCAACTATCATCAACTGGATCGCAAAAAACTGGAGCTGCTCACCTACAGTTATCTGGGGGATTGGCTGGACCGCCAAAGGCAGGCCGTGGCCCAACAGGTGGACGGCGCGGAAGAAAAGCTGGCTGCTGCCCTCGACCTGCAAAAACGTCTGGAAGCCATTCTGGCCGGGGAGGTTCCCCTGGATATTTTTGTTCGCTGGAAACCCATCGAACAACAGCCCATCGGCTGGGAGCCGGACCTGAACGACGGTGTGCGCCTCAACATTCGCCCCTTCATAACCGCCCAGGTGTTGCGTTTTAACAAAAAACCTCAGATCAACATTGCCTGGGAAAAAGACCGGGGCAAAGATGTGGCCTCCGCCCCCTGGTATCACCGATTCCAGGGCGACCGTATCAATGATCATCATCTGACCCTGGCCGAGAAACAGGCCGCACGGTTGGAAAAAGGAAACTTGCCATGCTCAAACAATTGAACATACAAAACGTGGGACCGGCCCAGGCCATGGAACTTCAGTTCGGCGACCGGTTGAATCTATTGACCGGGGATAATGGATTGGGCAAGAGCTTTCTATTGGATATTGCTTGGTGGGCATTGACTAGAAGTTGGCCAGCAGAAGTAAACAACAAGTTGTCTACAGGCATGACAGCCAAGCCTCATGGCAATGAAAGGCAAAGGTCGGGTATAGAATTTTCTTTTTTAAGCAATGATGAGCCAGTCAAAGGCGATTACCACTTTGACCATACAAGCTGGTACTGGGAGAGTGAGCACTACGTACAATTTCCAGGTATAGTCATCTACGCCCAGGCGGATGGAAGCATGGCAATATGGGATCAGGTCAGAAATATTTATCGTCATCCAAATGCCATGTGGCGTGGAGTGGATCCCCACAATCGTCCTCCTGCATACGTGTTCAGTCCCGATGAAATCTGGAATGGTTTGGATGACAATACAGGTAAACCATTGTGCAATGGTTTGATTGCCGACTGGGCAGGATGGCAAAAGGAACGAGGTTCAACAATCAAGGCGTTTGAAGAAATTCTTGCCATTCTTTCCCCTTCAAAAGATGAAGAAGTCAAAATAGGCGATTTAACCCGCATCAGATTGACCGATGTTCGGGATATACCCACTTTGAAGATGCCGTATGGGCAAGAGGTGCCAATCATGCACGCATCTTCTGGGATTCGGCGTATTCTATCTCTCTGTTATCTGCTGGTCTGGGTATGGCAGGAACATGCCCAGGCATGCAAACTTCTCGGAACCCCCAAGGCAACTCAACTCGTCTTCCTGATTGATGAGGTTGAGGCCCATTTGCACCCGAAATGGCAACGCAGCATTCTTCGTTCTCTATTCAGCATGGCCAAGGAGATTGGAAGATGGCTTCCCGACTCTCAAGTACAATTCATTGTATCAACCCACTCTCCTCTGATTCTTGCGTCAATGGAGCCTCTTTTTGATCCCGATCGTGACAAATGGTTTGATATTGACTTGATTCCCGGCAACCATCACAATCCTTTGGTACAACTGACAGACCAACCCTTCACGCGCAGAGGAGATGCCTCCAACTGGCTGACCAGCAAAGCCTTTGATTTGAAAAGTGGCGGTTCCCTGGAAGCCGAACAGGTTTTGGAAGAGGCCTCCATACGGATGAACGAAGGTCTGATTGATGCCGATCAAGTGAGAGCAATTGAACAAAAGTTGCGCTCGGTGTTGGGCGATACCGATCCGTTCTGGATTCGCTGGCGTTATATCCTGGAGAAAAAGGGGTTGCAACCATGATCCCCGTCTCCCCTCAACCCGAACCGGCACAGTTTAATTCTGATGTACGGCAAAAAGGTTTGGCCCACTTGGCCAAAAAAGGGTTGGCATTGGATCAACCACTTCCAAGTGGAACAAAAATCCAATCCTACTGGCGGAACTGCCTGGATGACCTCTACACATCATACCAAAGCACCTGCGCCTATTTGGCTGTCTATTTTGAACGAGGCACAGGGGCCGCATCGGTGGATCACTTTGTCGCCAAATCCCGGTTGGCAGGGTTGACTTACGAATGGAGCAACTACCGGTTGGCTTGTCTGGGAATGAACCGCTGTAAAAACAATTTTGATGACGTATTGGATCCCTTCACTTTGCAAGGCGGTTGGTTTCATTTGGATCTACTGGTAGACGGGCGCATCTTTCCCAATCCGGCTCTTTCCCCGGCAGACCAAGGTCAAGTGACCAATACCATCCATCGGCTGGGGCTGAATGATCCGGTACACAAAAAAATGCGTATGCGACATTTTCAGGAATACATTCAGCATCACTTTACGGCTGATTATTTCAAAAAAATATCTCCCTTTGTCTGGCTCGAAGCAGACCGCCAGGGCTTGTTATGAGAGGCTGCCTGATATGTGCGTGATGGGCCTTTTTTGCCGGAGGAAGAGATGCGGATCCTTGACCGTTTGATCCAGACCATCCGTTCCGCTGCAACCCATAACCCGGACGCCACCGTGCCACCGGACTGCATCCTTTGGCCGGACAAGGATCGGCAATGGGAACCCATCATACCCCGCCTTCTGACAGAGATGCCCGAACTGCTGGTCCTGGGCATGTACGAACCGGAGAGGCGTACCGGTCCCGCCATTTGGTTGCGCTGCGCCATGGCTGGCAAAGGGATCGAATCCCCCCTCCCCGGCGAGGCCATTCCCGTTCTCTACCTGCCCGGCTTTGGACGGCAAGATCTGCGCGCCGTGGAAGAGTGCCCGGAGCTCATCAAACCCCTGGCAGAACTGCAATACCGGGGCACCCTCTGGTCTCAGGTCAACGCCAAGGACTGGACCATTCGGGCCTTTCTCAAAGCGGATCGGGGTGGACTGGGTCTGGATGTGGCCATGGATCAGGGCAGCGGCAACGCCATGCAAATGGCCCTCTATCGCCTGCTGGATGAAGAGATCCAGCCGCTTGCAGGCCGACGACTGGATCAGGCGTTTTTCAATACCCTGCTGGCTGGGGATGATCCCATCCGCGACATTCTGCAGTGGCTCGACCGGGGCGAGTTATTCCGGGAAGAGCGGGACAAAAACAGCTGGAGCGGGTTTGTGGCGGTCTGCACGCTGCGTCTGGGATTTGACCCGGACAACGATGGCCCGTTGATCGGAGCCGCACGCATGGCAGCCCATGAGGGGGCGTGGCGCGCCGTGTGGGACCGCTTTTGCGAGGCTCCCAAGCGGTATCCCCATATTCCCGCCCTGATCCGCAAGACCGCCACGCCGAGGGTGCCCTTTGCCGACTTGAGCGGTTGGCCACAACACAATGACCAGGAGGAACGCTCCCTGCGGGGTGATCTCCTGCCACTCGAATCATGCCCCCCACACACAATCCGGCACCGCCTCCAGGCACTCGAAACACGGCATGGAGAACGGCGGGCCTGGGTCTGGGCAGAACTCGGAGAATCCCCGCTGGCCCTCGCCCTGGCCCATCTGCATGACCTGGCCGAGGCAACCAGCCGATCCCTGGCCGTGGGAACCATCGAAGAGATGACCGCCTCCTACTGCAACCAGGAATGGCAAGCCGATGACGCCGCACTGCGGGCCTTATCCACCATTCAAACCGATGAGGCGTTGACGGCGGTACGGGGCGTTGTGCGCGCCCTCTATCTGCCCTGGCTGGAAGAGGCGGCCCGCCACCTGCAAAAGATGGTACACACGTCGGGCTATCCCGCCCTGGACCTGGGCAAAGAACCGCCCCCCACGCCTCCGGGTGACTGCATTCTGTTTGTGGATGGTCTGCGGCTGGATACGGCACGGCGTTTGGCCCAAAAACTGGTGGATCGTGGCTTTTCCGTGGCAGAGCTTCCGCGCTGGTCTGCCCTGCCCAGTGTGACCGCCACCGGCAAGCCAGCCGTGACACCCGTGCGCCACCTCTTGGCTGGCCAGGCCGATCAGGAAGCGTTTGAGCCGTGTGTCGCTGCCACCGGCCAGTCGCTCAAAGGAGGATATGCCCTGCGCAAAGTGCTGGAAACAGCCGGTTGGCAGGTGCTCGATGCAGTGGGCACAGGAAATCCCTTAGGTCAGGCATGGTGTACCGTTGGCAACCTGGACCATGAAGGCCACGAACGCGGCTGGAAGCTGGCCCATCATCTGGAGACCCTGCTGGACGATATCGCCCACCGGGTCTCTCAGTTGCTCAAGGCCGGGTGGCGACGCATTCGGATTCGGACAGATCATGGATGGTTGTGGATGCCGGGGGGATTGCCAAAGCGGGAACTGGCCGCCTCATTGTCGGAAACCCGATGGGGACGGTGTGCCGTCATCAAACCGGGGGCCAGAACCGATGCACCCCTGTTCCCCTGGTCGTGGAATCCCCATCTGTCGGTTGCCCTGGCTGACGGGGTCTGTTGTTATCGTGCGGGCATGGAATATGCGCATGGGGGTCTCAGTTTGCAAGAGTGCCTGACGCTGGATCTGACCATTGCAGCCACCGACACAGACGAGCCAAACAGCCCCATCACCCTGGCATCCGTACACTGGAAAGGGATGCGTTGCACCGTGACCATCGAGGGGGAGTCCGACGAACTCCTGCTGGATATACGCACCCACCCAGGCAACCCGGCCACCAGTGTGGTCAGGCAAATCCGACCCTTTGCGCCAAAGAAGGGAGGGTGTTCCGTGGTGGTGGAAGATGATGGACTGGAAGGGAGCGAGGCGACGGTTGTCATTCTGAGCGACAGGCAGCAACTGATGGCACAACAATCCACTGTAATCGGCGGCGGAGAGAAGAGATGATGGAACTGGATGCCGTAGATCGTCTGGCCGCCTCTCTTCTGGACGGTTATTTGGTACGCAAAGATCTGGTGCGCACCTTCAGTCGCCAGTTTCCGGTCCCCACCTATGTGGTTGAATTTTTGCTCGGTCGCTACTGTGCCAGCATCGATCAGGAAGAGATTGACGAAGGGTTGGAGATTGTCCAACGGCAACTGGCATCCAAGACGGTCAAGGCAGGCCAGGAGGAGTTGTTCAAGGCCCGTGCCAGAGAAAATGGCGAGGTCAAAATCATCGACCTGATCAGCGTGCGCCTGGATGCCAAGAGCGATGCCTATCTGGCCACATTGCCCTCGTTGCGCCTCACCGATGTGCGCATCAGCCCGACGTTGGTGGCCGAGCATGAACGCATGTTGACCGGCGGTTTTTACGCCGAAGTCACGTTGACCTATGATGCGCCCATTGCCCAGGAGAAAAATGGCCGTCCCTTTGGTGTGGAGAATCTGCGCGCCATCCAGTTATCCAAACGGGAGGTGTTGGAACCGTTGGCCGAGGCGAGACGGGCATTCTCCACGGTGGACTGGAAAACGTTGCTCTTGCGCAGTGTGGGCATTGAGCCTGCGCCATTGTCGGAGCGGAGCAAAAATGCCTTGTTGCTGCGGATGGTTCCTTTTGTGGAGCGCAACCATAACCTGGTGGAGCTGGGGCCACGAGGTACCGGCAAGAGCCATCTGTTTCAGCAGGTTTCACCGTATGCCCACCTGATTTCGGGCGGAAAAGCCACCGTGGCACGGATGTTTGTCAACAATGCCAGCGGTCAACGGGGATTGGTTTGCCAATATGATGTGGTCTGTTTTGATGAGATCTCCGGCATCTCCTTTGACCAGAAGGATGGCGTCAACATCATGAAGGGTTACATGGAGTCTGGAGAGTTCAGCCGGGGCAAGGAGAGCATTCGGGCAGACGGCAGTCTGGTGCTGGTGGGCAACTTTGAGGTAGATGTAACGCATCAGCAGCGCATTGGCCATCTTTTCGGTCCCCTGCCCCCGGAGATGCGGGACGACACCGCCTTCATGGATCGCATTCACGCCTTTCTGCCCGGCTGGGATGTGCCGAAGATAGACCGGACGTTGCTGACCAACCATTTTGGCATGGTCAGCGATTTTTTAGCGGAATGCTTCAGCCAACTGCGCACCCAAAGCCGTGTTCCGGCCATGCAAAATCGTCTCTCTTTTGGGGGTGCCCTGAGTGGTCGTGACACCAATGCGGTCCACAAGACGGTCAGCGGATTGCTGAAACTGCTCTATCCCTCCGCCGATCTTCCGATTCCCGATGCGGATCTGGAGTGGGCGGTCCGTGTGGCCCTGGAGGCCAGAAGAAGGGTCAAGGAGCAGCAAAAGCGCATCGGAACAGCCGAATTCCGCAACACCCATTTCAGCTATGTGATGGGCGAGGATGGGATCGAAAAATTTGTTGCCACGCCAGAACTGCAAAGCGAGGGCGGCATTGGGGGAGATCCCTTGGAACCGGGACAGATTTGGACCCTCAGTCCGGGAGGACAGGAGGAACCGCCTGGACTGTACCGCATTGAGGTCAACGAAGGACCGGGCAGCGGTGTCAAGCTCCTCAACAAGCCGGTTCCCTCCGGTTTCAAGGAGTCCATTGGCTTTGCGGAACAAAATTTTTATGCCCGTTCGTCTCAGTTGGTGGGCGACAGAAATCCCAGGCAACATGAGTTCACGGTGCAGTTGCGGGCATTCGATGCCGCCAAGTCCGGATCCAAGATCGGCATGGCCGCCCTGATCGCCCTGTGTACCGCTCTGCTCAAGAAAAGTGTGCGGGGCGGACTGATCGTGGCGGGTGAGATCAATCTGGGGGGCTCCATTGAACCGATCCACAACGCCGTGATGCTGGCCGAGATCGCGGTCGAAAAAGGGGCCACGGCCCTGCTTATGCCGGTCTCCTGCCGACGGCCATTGATCGATTTGTCGGATGAGATGGCCACCAGGGTGGATATTCAATTTTATGCCGATGCCCGTGATGCCCTGCTCAAGTCCATCATGGATTGAAGGTTCCCCGGTTGAGGCTGTTCATATCAGGTGTTTATGTTATCCATGTCTGCCTGAAAAATGCAAACGCGGGCCAGCATAGTCGAGGGGAAGAGAGGGTGTAAAGGGGGGAGAGGATGGCATCTGCTCTTCTTGCAAGGATTTTGCGGGGTGGTAGCGGATAGAGTTCCTTTCACCCGTTCTCCGGGTAGAGTATCATGCACGCAGATTGTCGTTGGAGCATGTCGGGCCAACCGGTTCGCAGCCAGACACTCACCCTCCAGATGGTGATTTGTCTAAAAGGGATTTAAATTCAATCTGGTGTTGTCAAGACAATGATCAATACATCTCCATGGTACCACCGGTTTTACGGGCCGTTTGGCAGAGTGGCCGACATTTTCCGTGCGCGCTTTTTGCGGAAAAGTTTTCTGTTGACCCTCGTCCTGGTCATCCTGTTGCCGATACATGCCTTCCAGGTCACCTACCCCTCCTTTCGCAACCTGCTGACCCGCTTCACAGAAGAAAATGCCATCCGGGTGGCCAACCATATGGCCTCCTCGGTAGTGACAAGGGTGCAAAATGAGGCTGGCTCCGCCCATGCGTTGGTGGTGACCGATGCGTTCAAGTCCGCCATGGCCCATGTTGCCGAGGCGTTTCATCTGTACAAGTACCGATTGTTTGATGCATCAGGACGCATCCTGCACTCCTCTGTTCAACGAGAGGTGGGTACGCTCAATGAACATGCCTATTTCCATGACGTGGTTGCCAAAGGCCAACCGCTCAGCATGACGGTCCAGAAAGACCATCGGACGATGGAGAACGAAACATTCAAATTGGATGTGGTGGAGACCTATGTTCCCATTATGCAAGAGGGGCAGTTTCTCGGGGCTTTTGAGATTTATTTCGATATCACCCCGTGGCGCAAACAGGTGGACTGGGTGGTCACCCTCTCCTCCCTGGTGCTGTTTGCCATGGTTGCCCTCTTTTTCCTGGTGGTTCTGACTACCCGTTTCCATGTCGTGCGACGGGTTGGTGAATTCATGCAATCGATCACCGAGGCCGCCCGGGGAGATTTTCATCGGCAAATCAAGGTCGCCGGTCGGGATGAATTGACGGACATGGCCGTCTGTTTCAATGCGATGGGCAAAGAGTTGCTCGGTCTGCATAAGGGATTGCAGGATGAACACAACAAGTTGACGACCATCATTCTGAGTGCCCGCGAGGGCATCGTGGTGACCGATTGGCAGGGCAAAGTGGTACTGATCAACCCGGCGGCAGAAAGATTGCTGCAAAAAAGTGCCGAACAGATTGTGCAGGAAGGGTTTTTGAACCTTCTGGACGATCCGGTCTATCTGCAGGTTTATCTGGAAAAATCCGGTATCGATGTGCCGACGACGGTGGTACATCACAACCGGGTGTTGAATGTGCATGCCAACACCATTCACACCCCCGACGGCCTCCTGATCGGCTCGGCGGCCCTGTTCCGGGATGTGACCGAGGAGAAGCGGCTGGAAAAACAGCTGAGAATCATGTCAAACACAGACTCTTTGACCGGTCTCTACAACAGGCGTTTCCTGGATGAGACCTTGTGTGACGAGTTCAGTCGCTCCAAGCGTTACCACCAAAGTCTGGCCGTCCTGATGCTGGATATCGACCATTTCAAGCGTTTCAACGATGAACATGGCCATGACCAGGGGGATCGGATATTGCAGGCGGTGGCGGGCGTGCTGCAGCACTCTTGCCGGGATGTGGATTTCCCTTGTCGCTACGGGGGCGAAGAGTTCTGCCTGATTTTGCCCAATACCGCCTTGGAGGGGGCCAAGCAGATGGCGGAACGGTTGCGCGTGGGTGTGGAACGGATGCGGGTGGATGACCTGCAGGTGACAATCAGCCTGGGCGTGGCTGTCTATCCCCTGGTTGGCGATTGTCCGGTAGAGTTGCAAAAGGCTGCGGATGAAGCCCTGTACCAGGCCAAACGGGCCGGGCGCAACCGGTACTGTGTCGTCGAGTCGGATGTGTGATCCGCGCCCGTTCCCGCCAGCTTGACACGTTTCAAGAGGGTGGCATGTTTTTTGGGCTGGTCGACACGTTGAGACCCTTGAGCAGAGGCGGGCTGTTGTCGGTTGCCAGAGGCTGGGGTGCAACCAGGTCGCAGGCATCCAATGAGCCGCGAACAGGGCAGTGCTGGCACTCATTCGCATCCAGGCGCGAAAAAATACCCTGTATGGCCTTCTCCTTGGTAGAAAATATGTTTTCCCGGCCAATCTCATTCATCACACCGGTCTGCTCCAGCACATGCAGCACGCCTGTGTTGGCCTGGACCAGATAGAACCCCCCTTTGCGGGATTGAAATTGTTGAGCCTCACGGGCCATCATGGTGGCGAAGGCAGGATCCATGGACTCCACCCCTTCCGCGATGAGAGCCAAATGTTTTCGCCGGGGGCGCGCGGCGGAATGGCGGGCGATAATTTCCCGGATCGGGCTCGTGACCCCGGAGTCCAGAACACCATGGATGCGCAACATTTTAAGTTGAGGACACTCCGTCAGCACGGATTTTCGGCGGCGCACAGCGGAAAAAGCCGTTCCGCGACTCCTGCTCCACCACAGGGTAAACAATAAAACGACGACCAGCCCCTCAACACTCAAGGTGGGGTTGTTCGGGTGCAGGGCCCCAAACAGAATCTCGCTGCCATCTCCCAGGTTTGAAGAGGCAAGGGCGACCGCAAACAGCAATCCGAAGAGCAGCAACAGAAGGATCTTTGCATGGTGCATGCGTTTTCTCCATTCATCCCATTGACCGTCGACGGGGATCACAGGGGGAATTCCCATTCAGACTCCCCGTCGGCGGGTTAAAATTATTTCCGATTCATCCAGCCATTGACCGCAGCCTCCGGCTGTCATCCCTGCACTCAGGCCGCCTGGTTGGCGAGCCGGGGGATCGGCCTGGGCTGGTCGCTCTTGGCGACGCTGGCACACTCCTGAAAGAGATAGAGCGGGCACTTGGCGCACCTGGCGTGGTCCAGCTTGCGAAAGACGGCTGCAATCGCCTCATACTTCGATGCAAAGAGGTTCTCTTTTCCTATGGTTTCCAGATAACCGCCCCGTTCCAGCAGCACATAGGGTCTCTCCTTGAGACGGACCAGATAGAGGCCGGCCCCGGCGGCGCGGCGTTTACTGGCCTCCAGGGCCAGAAACTCTGCTCCAGACAGATCGACAAAGTTGATCCCCGATGCCACGACGATCAGATGGGTTTGCGGCGATGCCATCTGTTCAAAATGTTCCTGAATGGTGCTGATGGCTGCAAAAAAGAGGGAACCATCCACCCGGACCAGGCGAACCTGGGGACACTCCGGCGTGTCAATCGGGGTAAAAAAGCGGCGATGGGGATGGCTGGGATCGGGTACACGGGGAATCACGATGGGGTGAGAGGTGCGTGCCAGATAAATGCCCAGAGAGAGCATGACCCCGAACAAAATGGCAATCTCCAGGTTGAGAAACAGGGTCGACAAAAAGGTGGCAACCATGATGATCGTCTCTGAACGACTGGTGTGCAGGGTCCGATGGATATGGTGCCAATCAATCAAGCCCCAGGCCACCAGGAAGAGCACCCCGGCCATGGCTGCATTGGGCAGGTAAGCCGCCAGGGGTGCAACCATGGTGACCAGAACAATCAGCATCAGACCAGAGCTGGCGGCGGCGATGGGGGTTTTGGCTCCGCACTCATAGTTGAGACCGCTGCGGTTAAAGGAGCCGGTGGCTACATAGGCCGAAAAAAAGCTGCCCACCAGATTGGAAAGCCCCTGGGCAACAAACTCCTGATCGGAGTCGATGGTCTGTCCACTGCGCAATGCCAGGGCACGGGCAATGGAAATGGCCTCTGTCAGAGCCAGCAGGGTGACCGCGATCACACCCGGTGCCAACGTGCGGAGAGTGGAAAGCGAAAAATCCGGCATGGAGAGGGGGGGCAAGCTGCCTGACAAGGCACTGACCCGGGTGATACCAGAGGGTACGCTGATCAGGGAGTCGATGAGCAACGCCAAAAACGTGCCCGCTGCCAGGGCGGCAATCATGTAGGGGATGCGGGGAAACCAGGTTCGGAACATGATGCCCACCACCAAGGTGATGAGGCTGACCGCCAGTATGTAGGGATTGATTTGATCCAACTGCTGAAAGAGGGCCACCAGGGTTTGGGTAAAGTCGGTGCCTCTGGGAATGTGGATACCAAAAAAATTGTGGAGCTGGTTGGTGGCGATCAACAGGGCTGCCCCGGAGGTAAAGCCGATCACCACCGAATGGGAGATAAAATTGACCAGGGTGCCCATGCGGATCAAACCCAGTCCGAGTTGGGTCAGGCCCACCAGAAAGGTCATGGTCAGTGCCAGTTGTACATAGGCCGCACTGCCGGGTTCGGCATGGACACTGAGCAGGGAAAAGAGGACAATGGAGGCGGCTGTTGTCGGGCCGGAGACCAGGTGCCAGGAGGAGCCAAACAGGGCGGCAACGATGGCGGGAACCATGCCGGCGTAGAGCCCATAGACCGGTGGCATGCCAGCAATCGCCGCAAAGGCGATTCCCTGCGGCAATACCACGATGGCTCCGGTCAAGCCGGCAATGAGGTCTGCCCTGAGTGTGGCCGGGGTGACCCGATCCCACCACTGCAACGACGGCAAAAAGGCGCGCCAACGAACGGAGGACGATAACTGGGTGTGCATAGAGTTGTTTTGTTTCCCTTGTTGAATGGTATCCATACAGAAGCAACAACAGACCACGTGGAGGCACGCGCCTGCCGTGGCTGTTTTCCATGATTGCAATAGTCCTCCCCCTCATCTTACAGGCTGAACGCAAGAGGGATACCATGTGATATGTTTATTTATAACAATAAGTTATAAATTTGTTTCCCGCGCTTTTCACGGGTTGGAATACACCGTGTTTTGGAGGAACCTCCGTAATGTGTAGTGGTTTTTCTTTCTTTGTGATAAACCGGGTGCAACGCAAAGTGCTGAAGGTGATCCTGGTGATCATGGTGGTACCCATGCTGATCGCCAGTCTTGTTTCGGCGGCCTGGATTGCCAATCGCATGAGCGTTTCCATTGAGCATTGGATTCGGGAGGCCGCGCAGGTCAACCAAAACTGGCTGGAAAGCCTGCAGGCCAGTGCAGTGACTTTTGTTGATCTCTATGAGGAGATTGTCGACAACTGTACGGAAATGAAGCTCAACCGGACGCTGATTTCAGATAAAATGACCAATATTGCCGGTAAATTGGGACTGAATTTAATCCAGATTTATGACATGCAGGGCCGACTGCGCTATTCATCCCAGCCTGTCACGATGGAGTTGCCCCCCGCAGCCGGGAAATCCATGGCAGTGGTGCGGGCCAGGCATGACGAGACAGAACTGTTGGCTGCAGTCCGGCTGGAACCCTTTCCGCGTCAGGAGACGGCCTGCTTTCAACTGGTGGTGGGTACCCTGTTTGACAAGAGTGCCCTGCTGCGATTGAACAGGATGAGCGGGTTGCGAACCCGCATCTTCTACCCGGAGATGGGAACATTCACCAAGGCATTCTCCACGGATCGTCCCGCGCTCAAGCTGCGTTTGCCAGCCGAGGCGTTTGCCGATTTGATGAACAGGCAAGAGTATTACAGCGAACATGCAGAGGATGGCCGCTTTTGGGGTTTGTACACGCCTGTGGTTGATGGCAATGGCAAGGTTGAGGCGGTGATCTTCACCGGACTGGAACATCGGGGGGAAAACCTGTTGCTTGACAGGGTGACGCTGACCTTGACCATCACCCTGATGGGGACACTGTTGGCTCTGATCACCGGCTTGTTGCTCAGTCGTGTCCTTGTGCGACCGGTGGCCTATCTGCGGGATGCGGTCATGCAGGTTGCGGCGCAGGATTTTCGGGCGACAGTGCCGATCCATTCCGATGACGAAATTGGTGACCTGGCGCGAACCTTCAATGCCATGGCCCTCTCCCTGAAGGAGGCCCGGGACGAGCAGTTGCGGACATTCCAGCATGACAAGATCACCGCCCTGGGCGAGTTGTCCATGGCTCTGGCCCATGAAATCCGCAATCCTATCGGCGTGATACGTACTGCTTCCGGTCTGTTGGAGACAACGACCGATCCAGAGCGACAGCGATTGCTGCGAAGCATGATCCGCGACGAGACACAGACCATGGACCGTTTGCTGCAGGATTTTCAGCAACTTGCCCGTTATCGACAGCCGGAATTTGCTCTCATTGATCCGCTGCAACCACTGGAAAAGGCACTGCGGGTTGTGCTGGCCGGCCGAGATAATATTACGTTAACGCGCGTTGTGCCAGCAGAACAGTTGTGGGTGCGGGCGGATGCCGACTTGTTGCATCAGGTTTGGGTCAATTTGCTGAACAATGCATTGGAAGCCATGGGAGAGCAGGCCGGGGAGATCAAGGTTGAGGTGCGCCTGGAGGGTGGGAAGGTGGAAATTTATTTGCAAGACAGTGGGCCCGGCCTGGCTCTGGAGCAGATTCCCCGGCTGTTTGAGCCCTTTTATACCACCAAACCGCAGGGTTCCGGTTTGGGTTTGACCATAGCCAGCGAATTGGTGCAGGCCAATGGTGGCTGGTTGTCCCTGGCCCCCGATATTGGCCCTGGCACCTGTTTTGTGATGCGTTTACCCAAAGCAGATGAGGTGCTGTGATGCAACGCACGATATTGATCGTTGATGACAATCCCAACATGCTCCAGGTCATGCGAATGACCCTGGAGGATGCAAACCATCATGTTCTGATTGCCAGCAGTGGAGATGCTGCCTTGGCTTTGGTGCAGAATCCCGATCTGGAGTTGATCCTCACCGATCTTAAAATGCCCGGTCTGTCGGGGGAGGCGTTCATTGCCCTTGTGCGGGAGCAGCGGCCGGAGATTCCGATCATCGTGGTGACGGCGTTTGGTTCGATTCGTTCGGCCATTGAGTGTGTCAAAGTGGGGGCTACCGATTATCTGACCAAACCCTTTGAACCGGAAGCGTTGCAATTCACCGTCAACAGTGCCTTGAGATTGTTGGATTTAACCAGGAAAAACAGCCGGCTGGAGGCGGTGATCCATGCGGTTCAACCGTATCGCAGGCTGGTTGGACAGAGTCAGGCGATGATCCGCCTGCGGGAGCAGATTGCCCAGGTGGCACCCTACTGCTCCAACGTATTGATCACCGGGGAGAGTGGAACCGGCAAGGAGGCGGTTGCCCGCACCATTCATGAGGAGGGCTCGCGTTCCGACCAACCCTGGGTGGCGGTCAACTGTTCGGCGATTCCCCATGAACTGATGGAAAGTGAACTGTTTGGGCATGTGCGTGGCGCGTTTACCGGGGCCACCCGCAGTCGGATGGGATTTCTGGAACAGGCCGATGGTGGCACCCTGTTTCTGGATGAAATCGGGGATATGGAGCTCAGCCTGCAAGCCAAGCTGTTGCGTGTGCTACAGGAGCGTGAATTTTCGCCGTTGGGGGGGGGGCTGTTGCGGCGAGTAGATGTGCAGGTGATTGCGGCAACCAATCATGATCTGAAACAACGGGTCAGGGAGGGGTTGTTTCGGGAGGATTTGATGTATCGGCTGGATGTCTATCCCATCCGGGTTCCGCCTTTGCGGGAGCGGGAAGGGGACGCGCTTTTGTTGGCGGAATTTTTCCTGGCGGAGTTGCGGGCCAAGATGGATAAACGGATACTCCGCTTTGACCCGGAGGCCGAGGAGGCCATGGCGCACTACAGTTGGCCTGGCAATGTCCGGGAGTTGCGCAATGCGGTGGAGCGGGCCCTGCTGTCTTGCAAGGGGGAGAGCATCACCTTGATGGATCTGCCCAATCGCATCCTGGCCCAGTCGCCGACGTCGAATCGGGAAAACAGCCCTACCTTGGGGAGTTTGGGAGGGCAAGACCTGGAATCGTGGTTGGAGCAGGCGGAACGTCGGTTGATCAAAGAGGCCCTGGCCCAGAGCAACGGGGTACAGGCCCAGGCGGCCCGACTGTTGGGGATCAGTGACCGCAGTATCTGGCACCGACTGAAAAAACTGGGCATTCAGGTCTCCCGCACGGCCCAGCAGAAGGGGGTATGAATGTGCGTGATGCCAGCGCAATCCTGTTGCGGTTGAATGGGTGCTGGATGAACTATAACGACACTTGACCCCTGCAATTGTTGAGACGATGGGCACTCTACAGTCCATTCAACAGGTTGGCAGGCGAATACTGGTCCGTCAGCAGTCTTGTATGGGGTGGCCATTGCACATCAGTCGCAAAGAGCGGCAACAGCCAATCCTTGCCGGTTGAAAACGGGCGCAGTTGATTTTCCACCTGCTGCGCATGGATCTCTACCTGCCGACGGTCTGGCAGACCATCCAGTTTTGTCAACAACACCCGATTGTTTTTTTGCAAATTGTAGAACGTTCCAAAAACAGCCGCATAGGTCGCAGACTCCGAGTCATGCAAGCGACCACTCGAAAAAGTGTTGGCTGCCAGTACGCCATCCGGTTTCAGCAATCCTCTGATTTCGAGCAAAAACTCCCTGGTCGTCATGTGTTCCGGGACGGATATGTTGTCGAATGCGTCCAGCACCACCAAATCATACTTGCGGTTTTGCAACAGGAGTCGCTTGACAAAGACCCGGCCATCTTCCGTGGAGACATGGATATTTTTGTTCGGCGCAAAGTTGAAAAACAGTTGGGCAACCCGAACGACCGCCGGATCAATTTCGACACAATCGATCTGAATTGTCGGATACATTTTGTTAAGGGTAACGGCGACAGTACCTCCACCCAACCCGATGACCAATACCCGCTCTGGTTTCGGTTTTAAATAGAGGGCACCCAGCAACATTTTGGGAGGATTGAAGACCAGGGCGTCCGGATCGCTGAGAGAGATGCAGGTCTGCCGACCGGAGTCATGCCGCCCAAACTTCATGCAACGCAGTCCGTTCTCTTCATACACCAACACGTTACGATACAGGGATTTTTCGTGGTGAATCTCGACGGCGGAGGCTGTGGCGGGCAGCAGGCAGCACCAGAGCGCAAACAGGACATATTTGCTAACACTCACTGGCTTGCTCCCGAAGTGTACCACCCGTCAGAAGGCCGATGAGGGAACAGGCAAAAGAGATGGCCATCATGCCGTAAAAGAGCTGATCCAATTCAAAAATCAACACCAGGTAGAACGAGGTCAACAGGGTTCCGGCGGTACTGCCAAAGGTGGAGACAAAAAAGACCCGTCCAGCCACCTGTCCCGATGAGCCCAGGCCATCCACCAGCAGTCGGATGGCATAGGGTGAAATGGCCCCCGAAATGGTAATGGGCAGGAAAAAGAGTAGAATGGAGGCCAACAGAGCCCCGTAGCGTGGATCAGACACCGCCTCGAAAACCTGTTCCAGGATAAAATTGGAGCCGGCAGCACAAGGGATGGCGGCGATCGTGGCGAGGCCGAGAATGGTACTCAACTTGCGCAGCGTGGGGCGATAGGCGGAAAAGTGCCCACCCAACAAATATCCAATGGAGAGGGAGAGCATAAAGAGGGTGATAATGGCACCCCAGACATAGATTCCAGTGCCAAAAAATGGGGCAAGGGAACGACCTCCCAGCAACTCAAGGGCCATCACAAAATAACCGGACCAGCCGGCTATCAAGTAAATGACCATATTCTGTTTTGCCATGCACGTGTTCCTGATTTGAGAGGTGACAAAGGGAGAGAAAAGATGGCAGACCCATGACCGTACATCGGGGAAACCATCAACAAGCCACACCATGATCACCGCAGGGCCGGAAAGCAACGGGGGAAAAAAACCGAACCCAAGCAGGCCGTACCCATTTGTGGGGGGCATGGCAGGGTGGAGCGTGAGACCAAGATCCATAGGGGTTGACAGGGTTGCGACGTCTTCCGCACCGGGCCTGCATCCTACCAAAGGGAAGCCCTTTCTGTAAAAGGGGAAAAATGACCATTTCCCAATTGCCAAACCGGCGCGACATCGGTATCCCGCAGAACGACCACAGAGACCGACCGTATTTGTTTGTTCCCGTTCCCATGGTATGCACTCCCCCAGGGTTTCCCCATGCAGCACTTGCCACTGTGTGATTTCACACAACGGATGGCCTCATTTCACACAGACTGCTCTCCCCTGGTCTCTTGTTTGCAAATCAACCAATTGATTTATAACAAAATATATTAATGGCGTAGCAATTGCCTTATCAAGGGTTCCACGCGGACGATCAGGGACGGACTTAAACCACTTGTGTAGGGAGAGAAGAATGGAGCGTCGCTGCAAGCAAAAATTATTGCCCCTCCTGTTGGGCGGGAGTGGGATGCTGTTCTCGACCCTGACCGCACAGGCGGAACAGCCGGTGAAAACGGTGGAGCTGCTGGATGAGGTTGTAGTCACCGCCCCCATGAGTGATGAGCCGTTGACCGTACGGAACAATCCCAAGGCTCCCCGCCAGCCCATTCCGGCCCATGACGGCTCAGAATACCTGAAAGGTGTGCCCGGATTTTCACAAATCCGCAAGGGCGGAACCGATGGCGACCCCGTGTTGAGGGGCATGTCCGGTTCTCGCATCAATATTTTGTTGGACGGGCAGCAGATCTATGGGGGCTGCGGCAATCGCATGGATCCACCAACGGCCTATGTTTTTCCGGAGACCTATGACCAGGTCACGGTGATCAAAGGTCCGCAGTCGGTGATCAATGGAGCCGGCAGCTCGGCCGGAGCGGTCTTGTTTGAGAGAAAAGATAAATCTTTCGGGCAAAATGGCTGGAAAGGCTATGGCAGCTTGACCATTGGCAGCGCGGGTCGTTCGGATCAGGTGGGCAATGTGACGGCAGGATCGCAGGAGGGCTACGTCGAAGTGGGTGGCACCCGAACCCAGGCGAATGATTACAAGGATGGCAGCGGCCAGTCGGTACACTCGGAGTATACTCGCTGGAGTACCCACGGTGCAGTAGGTTTGACGCCAAACAGCGATACCCTGCTGGAACTCTCTGCCATTCGCAGCGATGGCAAGGCCGCCTATGCGGACCGCAGCATGGATGGCAGCATGTTTGAGCGGGAAAATCTGGCCCTTAAGCTCATACGCAAAAATATTTCACCTTTGGTTAAAAAGCTGGATGCGCAGGTTTATTACAACTATGTAGACCATGTCATGGACAACTTTACGTTGCGTCAATCCCCTGAGATGCGGATGGCCAACAACCCGGACCGGCAGACCGTCGGGGCCCACTTGAAATCCACCTTGGCGGTGGCGGAAAATGCCAATCTGGTGCTGGGAGTGGATGCCAAACAGGATGTGCATACCCTGCGCAGTGGGTCCAGCATGATGTCCGCCACAGCAGCCGAATCAGCGATGTTGGCCGCTCCCCGCATGGAGGATGCATCGTTTGAGCAGTATGGCCTCTTTGCCGAGTGGAATTATCTGCTTTCGTCGGGGGATATGGTGATTTCCGGTGCCCGTTTGGATCGCCATCTGGCAGAGGACAGACGGGCCTGTCTCTCTCGGGATACCGACGGTACCTGTCTGCAAACGGCAGGGAACAACAGCCTGGGTGCGGTGGACCGCTCGTTGTTGCCCAGTGGCTTTGTGCGTTATGAGGGGCAGTTGGGAGGTCATGGAATTTGGTACGCAGGGCTGGGGCATGCGGAGCGGACGGCAGACTATTGGGAGCGGATGAAATTTTCGCCCACTACCGTCGATGAGACCACCGGAACCAGCGCATTCATCACGACGGATCCAGAAAAGACCACCCAGTTGGATCTGGGACTGAATTGGAAACGGGATGGCTGGCAAGGCTCCGTCTCCGGATTTTATGCCAAGGTGGAGGATTATATTCTTTTGCGTTGGTTCCCTGCGCCGACTTTGACGCGCAACATAGAGGCCACCATTATGGGTGGGGAGGCGGATCTGGCCTATCGGGCGACGGACAGGGTGACGTTGCGCTCCTCGTTGGCCTATGTGCGGGGAGAGAATGAGACCGACAACAAACCGCTGGCCCAGCAACCCCCGTTGGAGTTCCGTTTGGCTGCCGATTATGACGACCAGACCTTTTCTGCGGGTCTCTTGTGGCGTCTGGTGGCTGAACAGACGCGGGTGGATGTCGGGTCAGGCAACATTGTCTTCGGCGGGGCCGATATTGGGGAGAGTCGTGGATTTGGTGTGTTATCCGTCAACGCCGGCTATCGTACCAGCAAAGAGACAAAACTGACTTTCGGTATTGACAACCTGTTGGATCAGACCTACGCGGAACACCTGTCCAACGATGGTTCCGTGGGGTTGGGATATCCGGCGGATACCCGTATTCATGAGCCGGGCCGTACCATCTGGGCCAAATTCACGGTCAACATGTAGCAATACGATCTGAACGGTTGCAGGGGTTGGGGAGCGTAACGCTCTCCAACCCCCTGCGATACAGGAATATGGGAATCCATGGTTTTGGCGTCGGTGTGTCATTCATGATGTGCAATGGAAATATACGGAAGGCACTGGCTCTCTCCCTGTCGCTGCATCTGCTGACGGTGTTGGGATTGGCGCAAGGCAACAGGCCCGCACTGCTTGCTGCCTCGCACGCTTTCGTACAGTTTGAAATGGTCGCCTCTCCCATGCCCACACACACCTCCCCGGCACCGCTCTCCTCTTCCGCCCCAACCGATCCACCTTCCGATCCACCTTCCCAGGAGCGGGAGACACCGCAGGATGCCGATGAGAAAGCAGACCCTGCGATGGCACAGGCGGAAAGGCCGGTACCCCCGGCAGAGACAAAAGAACAGGCCGTTCCAAGCCCGGTAAAATCGCATAAACCACCGAAAAAACCGCCAACCGTCGCGCAAAAGGCCAACAAAACAGCCAAGCCTCCCGCACCAAGGCCAGCACAGGTACGTGAAACCCATGAGGCAGCCTCACCCGTTACCAGCCAGGATGGCATGCAGTCTGACTCGGCATCCGCCTCACTCGGATCGGAAAACAACGACCGTCCGCCTGACCTGCAAGCTGCCTATACCCATAATCCCAAGCCCGGCTATCCCTCCGCCGCACAGCGCATGGGACATGAAGGAACAGTGCTGCTGTCCGTCAGCATTACCAAAACCGGCGATGTGGAACAGGTGTCCGTTCAGAGCAGTTCCGGTTATGAGTCGTTGGATCGTGCAGCCCTGACAGCAGTCAGCGGGTGGAAATTTATACCCGCCCGGCGCAACGGCTTGGCGGCAGCGGCGCGCGTCGCGCTGCCCATTCGTTTTTATTTGCAAAAGTGAGCATACTTTTTTCAACGGTGTTGCAGGGAGAAAACAATGGACAGTTCCATGACCTGGATGAACTGGTGGGCCGGTGCAGACGGGGTCGTGCGCGCCATTCTGTTGACCCTGATTGTGCTGTCCGTGGTCGGCTGGAGTGTCATTTTATACAAGTTTTACTGTTTCAATGGCTTGTTGCGGCAAGAACAGCGTATGCGTACCGCGTTGACGCAGCGGAAAGGGTGGGACGCACTCACAACACTGCTGGGGGAGTCCCTGCATCTGTTGGCTGAGCCTCGCGGGGCCCACTGGGAGGCCCAGGTTGCCCATGCCATCCGGGAAAAACGGGTCTACCTGGAAAACGGATTGAGCTTTTTGGCCTCTATCGGCGTATCGACCCCCTTTATCGGTCTGTTGGGAACCGTGTGGGGCATTATGCACGCACTGGCCGGTTTGAATCATCAGACCGCACTCTCACTGGATCTGGTGGCCGGGCCGGTGGCCGAAGCCCTGGTGGCGACCGCGGCGGGACTGTTCGCGGCCATACCGGCTGCGGTCGGATACAACCTGCTGATTCGTCGCCTGCGTTGCCTCATGACCCTGGCCGAAGGCAATCTGTTGCACCTGTTGGCGGTAACCCAGGGAGAGCGTCATGGCCGGTAGTCTGCTGGATTCAGAGTCGGAAGACCGCCCCCTGGCGGAAATCAACGTCACGCCCCTGGTGGATGTGATGTTGGTTTTGCTGGTTATTTTTATTGTGTTGGCACCTGCCATCACCCAGTCCCTGCAAATCAATCTGCCTCGCGCAGTGGGCACAAGCAGTCCGTCCACTCCCCCCGTAACCGTTCAATTGCACGCGGACGGCTCCATTTCGATCGACCAAAAAACCGTGGACCCCTCCGCTCTGGCCGAATATTTGCGGGCAGCCGTTGGGCAAAATCCTGACATGGTTTTGCGCATAGATGGGGATGGGGCCACCTCCTACCAACAGCTTGCCCAACTGCTTTCCACTGCCCAAAACAACGGTATCCATAAGATTGCCTTGACGACACAGGCCCCTTGATGGCATGGTCTTGCGCGGTGGCATGTTGAACCTTTGGCGCAAGCGAAGGCCAGAATATGTGACACCCATCACATAAAAACAACATCGATACCGGCCGATCTCGTTGGAAACTTTTTCTTTATTCATTCCCCTGCTGCTGGCCTTTTCCAGCGGGTTGCACTGTCTGGGCATGTGCGGCGGCATTGTCGGCGCAATGACCTTCCGGGTCTCCTCCGTCCCCGTGGCGCAACGCAAGAGGGTGTGGCTGCTTTCGTTGGCGGCCAACATGGGCCGTCTGGTCAGCTATGCCATTGCCGGCGCATTGGTCACCCTGTTTGGGCACGCACTTTTCACCACCTTGTCACCGGGTTATGGACATCTGTTGCTGCAGGGGCTGGCGGGCATCATTCTGGTGGGGAACGGGCTGTTTTTGATCGGACGTTTTCCCCACATGCACATGATTGAACAATTGGGCAGCCATCTTTGGCTGCTGCTGGAGCCGTTTGCCAAACGGTTCATGACCCCTCAAACGCTGTTGCAGGCTTTTGTTTTTGGTCTGGTGTGGGGCTGGTTTCCCTGCTCTCTGGTCTATGGCACCTTGCTGTGGAGCAGTGGCTCCTGTTCGGTCCTCTCAGGGGCGGTGGTGATGTTGCTGTTTGGAGCGGGAACCTTGCCGGTCATGCTCTCAGCCGGGTGGCTGGTGGGATATGTTGTCCATTTGGGTGGCCTTTCCCGCGTTGGACACTTTACCGCCTGGATCCTGCTGGCCATCGGCATTTTAAACTTGATTTTATTGGGCTGGACGGCACATAATTCACGGCTACACGAACTCTCTCAAACGGTGAATTGTTTGATTCCGCCATGAACAGCGCAACACAGCTCAAAATGATGGGCTCTTCCCCGGCATTCCTTTCCGTCCTGCGGGCATCACGGTTGGTAGCGGTGACGGGAGCCACCGTACTGATCCAGGGTGAATCCGGCGTCGGCAAGGAGTTGTTGGCTGAATCCATCCACGAAGCCAGCAGGCAGGCCGACGGCCCGTTTGTCGCGGTCAATTGTGCGGCCTTGTCTGAAACCCTGGTGGAGAGTGAACTCTTTGGTCACGCCAAAGGGGCCTACACGGGTGCCGTTGCCAAACGAATCGGTCGTATTGCAGCGGCACACAAAGGTACGCTGTTTCTGGATGAGATCGGCGACATGCCCCTGTCCATCCAGGCAAAAATGCTTCGTTTCCTCGAGAATGGCGAGTGCCAGCCCCTGGGCGTGGAGCAACCCGCCCGGGTGGAGGTGCGTGTCGTGGCAGCCACCAACCGGGATTTGGCTGCACTGGTTGCGGCGGGTCAATTCCGCCAGGATCTGTACCATCGTCTGCATGTAGTGCCTCTCCTGCTGCCGCCCTTGCGGGAGCGAGGCCAGGATGTGGCCTTGTTGGCCAACGCCTTCTTGGCCTCTTTTGCTACCCGGCACGGAGTGGCTCTCCCCGCTTTTTCCCGCTCTGCGCTGGAGTTGCTGCGTAGCCATACATGGCCGGGTAATGTGCGGGAGTTGCGCAATCTCTGTGAACGTCTGGTCATTTTTCAAGCCGGACAGGAGATCAGCGACACCTGCATCCGGGGTCAACTTTTTCCGCACGCCGCCTGTGGCACAAACAAGGCAGATTTCACCCCTGCTTTGGCACCTTTCTCCCTGCCCAGCGACGGGTTGAGTCTGGAGTGGGTGGAGCGCAACCTGATCCTCGCCGCCCTGGAGCGTACACATGGCAACCGAACGCATGCGGCCAAGCTGCTGGACTTGAGCCGGGATACCCTGCTGTATCGCATGAGAAAGTATGCGCTGCGTTGATTGATTTCTCTCCCCCTTGCCGTTTTATAAACAATGGCGGGGCGTGTTGTCGTGCCTTGTGGTCTGCTGCGGACACAAAAAAGCCCGCAAACGGGTGATTTGCAGGCTTTTCCATAAAGATGGCGTCCCGTACGGGAATCGAACCCGTGTTACCGGCGTGAAAGGCCGATGTCCTAGGCCACTAGACGAACAGGACATAATGAGCAGAAGAGGCTATAACAGATGCCACCATTTGGCAAGTTTTTTTTACGGGTGTTCTTTTTTTTTCGCAGGGGGCCAGGAGAGGAGTGCTGTGCGTGGCAATAAATATGATGGGCAAGAAAAGATGAACAACATCCCGACCCCAACCCACCATCCGGTAGCCGCCCCGGCAACCGCCCTGGTGGTTATCCGTCCAGCCGAAGGGCAGCATCTGATCGGTCGTGCGGTGGCTGCGCTGCCTCAGGTACAGGCCCGCACCCGGTCGGGACGCATGGTCATCGTGGGCGGCAGCACCACCCGCCATGTCGTCTGGGCCCTGACCGGTAGCGACCCAGGGCTGGAGAGCTTTGCTGTCGGCTGGGTCCGGGACGGTGTTTTGGGGGAGACTCCGGCGGCCGGACGCGGTCCCGGGCCGCTGCTCTTTGAAGAGGGGGTCCAAACCCGAGGCTGGCCGGCTCCCCTGCTGGACCGTTTCACCGCCGGTGATGTCTACATAAAGGGGGCCAACGCCATTGATGCCCAAGGCAACGCCGCTGTCCTGATCGGATCGCCCACCGGAGGCACCATCGGGGCGGCCTTGGCGATTCTGCTGGCCAGAGGTGGCCAGTTGATCCTCCCCGTCTCTCTGGGCAAAACCATCCCCTCCGTTCCCGCAGCCTGTGGCCTGCTGGGACAGGGGCGGCTGGAACGGGTGATGGGTACCCCGGTGGGTTATATACCCATCATGGCCGGCTGCGCCACCCTGATAACGGAGATCGATGCCTTGCGCCTGCTCTGCGGCGTAGAGGCCACCCTGGTGGCTGCCGGTGGCGTGGCAGATTGCACCGGAGCCATCATCCTGCACCTGCAAGGGCAACCAGAACAGCTGGATAATGCCTGGAATCTGCTGTCAGCCATCCGCGAGGGGAGAGGGGCAACCGTCTCCGCCTGAGCCCGCCCGCCCGCCAGGGCCGATGCGTGCGTCCACTTTTTGTGCGAAAGGATCGTTCGGAAACTTGCAAACGACAGGCTGACCGGGTAGAATCAGCCGATTGACTTTATTTTGCTAATCTTTCACGCCGATTGTTGGCGGTCCCGGTGCCTCGCGAGAGTTTGTGGGCCGCATGCAGACAACAACGGCGGCTGAACAACCAAAACAACAGGAGTAACGATGGCTAAGTTTTCTATCCGCGAGTTGCTGGACGCGGGCTTCCACTTTGGACACCAAACCAAACGCTGGAACCCCAAAATGGGCCGCTTCATCTTTACGGCGCGTAATGGTACCCATATCCTGAACTTGCAAAAGACCGTAGTGATGTTGCGGGATGCCTACAGCTTTTTGCGGGGCCGGGCCGGCAATAACGGGGTGGTGCTTTTTGTCGGAACAAAACGACAGGTTGTCGACATGGTGGAAGAGGAGGCGCAACGCACCGGCCAATACTATGTCAGCCACCGCTGGCTGGGTGGTACGCTGACCAACTGGAAAACCATCCAGGGCTCGATCCGGCGTCTGAAAGATATTGAAAAGATGAAAACCAACGGTCTCTACGAGGCAAGAACCAAGAAAGAGGTGCAAAAGCTGGAGCGGGAACGGGAAAAGATGGAGCGTTCCCTGGGTGGCATCAAAAACATGAGCCGTCTGCCCGATGTGATCGTGGTGGTGGATACCAATCGGGAGTCGCTGGCCGTCAAAGAGGCCAACAAGCTGGGTATTCCGGTGGTTGCCCTGGTGGACTCCAATTGCGACCCGGATCCCATCGATTGGGTGGTGCCTGGCAACGACGATGCCATCCGTTCCCTGAAGCTGTTCCTGAATAAAATGGGGGATGCCATCCTGGAGGGCAGGGCCCTGGCCGGTGTGGATGCCAATGCAGGCCAAAAAATAGAGGCTCCGGAAGGGGCTGTGGTGGAGACCGGGATGGAAGAGATGGTGATCGAGAGCAACTAGGCTTCCTGCCAGCGGGGAGGGTTGTCTGCAGAGCCAATCTGGCTTGTCTGTCATATTTAGCAAGGATACGAGAGCAATGGTAGTTAGCGCGAAAATGGTCAAAGACCTGCGGGAGCAGACGGGTGCCGGCATGATGGATTGCAAAAAGGCACTGGGAGAGACCGACGGTGATATGGAAGCAGCGGTGGATTGGCTGCGCAAGAAGGGTTTGTCCGCTGCCTCCAAAAAGGCGGGGCGGGTGGCGGCCGATGGTAAAGTGGTCGCGGTGGTGGACGGGGCCCAGGGGCTGTTGCTGGAAGTGAACACCGAAACAGATTTTACCTCCAAAAATGAGAACTTCGTTGCCTTTTCCGAAACAGCGGCCCGGGTGGCTCTTCAGTCTGGTGCCGCCGACGTCGAACAGTTGAAACCCATGAGTTACCCGGAGACGGGGCGTTCTGTGGAAGAGGAGTTGACCCACAAAATTGCCACCATCGGCGAAAACATGAGCCTGCGCCGCTTGGCGCGCCTGAGCGTGCCTCAGGGGTTGGTGGTCTCCTACATCCATATGGATGGCAAGATCGGGGTGTTGGTAGGGGTCTCCTCCGCCTCTGCGGATACGGCCGCTTTGGCCGATCTGGGCAAAAAATTGGCCATGCATGTGGCGGCCTCTGCACCGCCCTGGTTGGACCGGACCGCTGTGCCTGCCGATGCCCTGGAGCGGGAACGCAATGTGTTGGCGGAACAGGCCCGCAGCTCCGGCAAGCCGGAAAATATTATCGAAAAAATGGTGCTCGGTCGGTTGGACAAGTTTTACGGCGAGAGTTGCCTGCTGGAGCAGCCCTTTGTGATGGATCCTGATCAAAAGGTGACCGACGTCGTGGCGGCCAAGGCCAAAGAGTTGGCATCCCCTGTTCAGATAACCGGTTTTGTCCGCTATGTGCTGGGAGAAGGGATCCAAAAAAAAGAGGAGGATTTTGCTGCCGAGGTGGCGAAAGTGGCTGGTTAAGCAGAGGAATCATAGGGATGGAACAACCAACATTTTCCAGCGGGCGGCGGGTTTTGCTCAAAATTTCGGGCGAGGCGTTGATGGGGGATGGCGTCGCCATAGACTCCCGTTTTCTGGATCGATTGGCGGCCGAGTTGAAAGAGGTCCACGATCAGGGGGTGCAGTTGGCTCTGGTGGTGGGTGGGGGCAACATTTTTCGAGGCGTCTCCAGTGGTGCCTTGGGAATGGAACGCTCCAGTGCCGACCATATGGGCATGCTGGCCACGGTGATCAATGCCTTGGCCTTGCAGAATGCGCTGGAAAAGATTGGTTTGACGGTACGGGTTCAGTCCGCCATCACCATGCCACAGGTGGCTGAACCCTTTATCCATCGTCGGGCGGTGCGGCATCTGGAAAAAGGCCGGGTGGTCATTTTTGCGGCGGGAACGGGTAATCCTTTTTTTACGACAGATACGGCGGCCAGCTTGCGGGCCGCAGAAATTCATGCGGACATGTTGCTTAAAGGGACCAAGGTGGATGGTGTCTACAGCGCGGATCCCAAACAGGATGCCCAGGCCAAGCGGTATGACCGGCTCTCTTTTGACGAGGTGTTGGCCAAGGGTTTAAAGGTGATGGACCTGACAGCGATCACCTTGTGTCGGGATAATCGTATCCCCATTTTGGTCTTTTCCATCCTGGAACCGGGTGCGTTGGCGGCTGTCATTCGGGGTGAAAATCGCGGTACACAGATAGGAGTGGAGTGATGGCAGAAGCACTCTTTGCACTGCTGGAAGATCGGATGAAAAAATGTTTGGGAGCCCTGCGGGAGGAGTTGACTACCGTCCGCACCGGGCGGGCTTCCGCCTCCATTCTGGACCATATCATGGTGGAGGTGTATGGTTCGCCCATGCCCCTCAATCAACTGGCCTCCATCAATGTACCGGAAAGTCGCATGCTCACCGTGCAGCCCTGGGACAAAAAGAGCCTGAAAGCGATTGAAAAGGCCATCCGGGAGTCTGATCTGGGCTTTAATCCCCTGAGTGATGGTGCCCTGTTGCGCATTCCACTGCCTGAGTTGACAGAAGAGCGGCGCAAATCCCTGGTCAAGCTGGTCCACAAATATGGCGAACAGGCCAAGGTCGCCCTGCGCAACGTGCGTCGGGATGTGTTGGAACAGATGAAAAAGATGGAGAAAAACAAGGAGCTCTCCAAGGACGATCTGCATATATGGGAAAAAAAGGTCCAGGAACAGACCGACCTTTACACCAAGGAGGTGGATGAAATTCTGGCACATAAAGAGGCCGATATTTTGCAGATATGATTTTATTTATCTGGTTGTTACATGTCTGATCCATCGCATTCCCTTCAAAGGTTGCCACGTCATATCGCTATTGTCATGGATGGCAATCGGCGTTGGGCGCGTGCGCGCTTTTTGCCCGGGGTAGAGGGCCACAGGCAGGGCGTTCGGGCGGTTCGACGCACGGTTGATGCCTGCATCGCCTTCAATATACCGGCCTTGACGCTCTATACTTTCTCCTCGGAAAACTGGAAACGTCCCAAAGAAGAGGTCTCTTCCTTGATGAATCTGCTGGCCTATCATTTGCGCGACGAGATGGAGTCGCTGGTGGCTGACCAGGTCTGCTTTCGGGCCTTGGGGCGGGTCCATGAGCTGCCGGATGTCATTCAGCAACAGGTACATGCATTGGAGGAGCGAACCCGGCACAATACAAAGCTGCAGTTCAATATTGCCGTCAACTATGGGGGGCGGCAGGAGTTGGTGGATGCTGCACGCAGCTTGGTGCGGGAGGCCATGGCAGGTACCCTCTCCCCGGAGGATGTAACAGAAACATTGATTTCACAACGATTGACCACCGCCGGATTGGATGATCCCGATCTGTTGATTCGGACCGGGGGCGAGCAACGCATCAGCAACTTTTTGCTTTGGCAAATGGCATATACGGAACTTGTCTTTCTACCTGTTTTCTGGCCCGATTTTAACGCCGATCACCTGCGCCAAGCCATCGAGGAGTTTGGTGGTCGGGAGCGGCGTTTTGGTGCGGCTGTTTGAGTCGCCTCTTGAACGCTCCTCTCCTTGCCCGAACCCTTTCCGCCCTGCTGCTGGCACCGCCTCTGCTGTTCATGCTGCTGTTCGGCTCGACCTTTCATCTGTTTCTGTTGTTGGTTCCCGTTGCGACGGTGTTGATCTACGAATGGTATCGTATGAGGGAACCCTTTGTCTGGCGACGATTTATTCCATTAACGTTTGGGGTGTGGTCTGTGTTGTGGGCGGGGATGCCGGGCATGGGTCCGGCGGTGCAGACGGCACCCCCCGGGATGGTTCCGGTGGGAGGTTTGCCGGTTTTCGTGGTTAGTACATTGTTATTGTTGATCTTTTTTTCTGAAGGATTGCTGCGTCATCGTCCCGGCATGACAGTGTTGGATGATGTGGGTTGGCGATTTTTGGGGGTTCTCTACTGCGCCCTGCCGCTGGTTTTGTTGTTGGAGATTCATCGGGCGGAACGGGGGGGATGGTTGATCTGTTTCCTGCTGTTGACGATATGGGCCACGGATGTGGGGGCCTATTTTGTGGGTCGTCGTTGGGGCTCTCGCAAGTTGGCTCCCCATATCAGTCCCGGCAAGACTGTTGCCGGTTTTTGGGGCGGGATGGCATTGGCCAGCGTGGTGGGTGGGGTGATGGCACATGTGGTATCGCTCCCTTACAGTTGGGGAGAGGCCATCCTGTTGGCGGCCCTGTTGTCGGTGGTCGGGCAGTTGGGGGATTTGGCAGAGTCACTGCTTAAGCGGGAGGCCGGCGTAAAGGATTCCGGCCAACTCATTCCCGGTCACGGGGGCATGCTGGACCGACTGGACAGTTTGCTTTTTGCGACTCCGGTTTATTATCTGTTTTTGTGGAGTACCACCCTTGTTCCCGCCAAAGGTTTGGTGACGCTTGTTGGTTAAGAACATTGCCCTTTTAGGCTCGACCGGCTCCATCGGGGTCAATACGTTGCGTGTTATTGCCGACCATCCGGACCGATTCCGGGTGGTTGCGCTGGTGGCCGGTCATAACGGGGCACAACTGATTGAGCAGGCGTTGCGCTTTCGACCAGAGGTGGTGGCCATTTATCAAGCGGAGCAGGCGGACCTGGTGCGGCAAGGCTTGGCGGGAACGGCCATTCAGGTGCTGGCGGGGCCGGCAGGGGTGGTTGAGGCGGCCCGTTGGGCTTCAGCGACCATGGTGGTTTCCGCCATTGTGGGGGCGGCTGGTTTGGAACCCACCCTGGCAGCGATTCGGGCAGGCAAGGATATTGCCCTGGCCAATAAAGAGTGCCTTGTCATGGCGGGTTCCCTTTTTATGGCAGAGGTGGCGCGTCAGGGGGTATGCCTGATCCCCGTTGACTCGGAGCATAGCGCAATTTTTCAAGTTTTATCCAATGGTTGTCAGGAGAGGCAGCCCGGCGGGGTCTGTCCCCTGCCGGGTCGGATGCTGGACAGACTGATTTTGACGGCCTCCGGCGGGCCGTTTCGCGGTTGGTCCCGTGCCCAGTTGCAAGGGGTGACGCCCGCCATGGCGTTATCGCACCCCAGTTGGCAGATGGGTCAAAAAATCAGCATTGATTCTGCCACCTTGATGAATAAGGGGTTGGAGGTCATCGAGGCATTTTATCTGTTTGGGGTGGCCGCGGATCAGATTCAGGTGGTGGTGCATCCCGAAAGTATTGTGCACTCCCTGGTGGCTTATCGGGATGGATCGTTGTTGGCCCAGTTGGGTCAACCGGATATGCGAACGCCGATTGCGGTGGCGTTGGCATGGCCGGAGCGGATTGCCACCCCGGTGCCGGTGTTGGATTTGGCCCAACTGCAACGGCTGAATTTTTTTGCCGCGCCGGCGGCGGCGGACTTTCCCTGTTTGGCACTGGCCTACGAGGCATTGCGTCGGGGTGGGTTGGCAACCACGGTGCTGAATGCAGCCAATGAGGTGGCTGTGGCAGCCTTCCTGGCAGGAAAGATTCACTTTTTGGATATTGCCCGCGTGGTGGAGTGGACCATGGAGCAACGATCCGTTTATGGTTCCGAATCGACGGTTATCGGGTCGATGGAGGATATTGTGCAAACAGACCATGCATCCCGTCGCCAGGCGGAGGCGTGGGTTGCTCGGCATTGATCATTTTGGACTAGGTCATCATGTTTCATACCGTATTTTGGGCAATTATTGTGTTGGGCGTGCTGATTTTTGTCCATGAATTGGGCCATTTTTTGTTGGCGCGCTTCCATGGGGTGCGGGTGCAGGTTTTTTCGTTGGGCTTTGGTCCTCGTCTCTACAGTTGGCAGGATAAGAGCAGCGGTACCGAGTATCGGCTCTCTGCCATTCCCCTGGGGGGGTATGTCAAAATGTTGGGTGAGTCTGACGAGGATCCCATCGCCTCGGAGGATTTGCCCCATGCCTTTTATGCCAAAAAGGTTGGTCCGCGCATGATGATTGTCTTTGCCGGGCCTGCGTTTAACTTTTTGTTTGCTTTTGTCGCATTGACAGGGGCCTATCTCACCGGGGTGAGCGAATTGTTGCCGGTGGTTGGTTCCGTTTCTGCCGGGATGCCTGCGGAGGCGGCGGGTGTGCAGGTGGGAGACCGTATCACCTATGTGGGGGATCAGCCCGTGGCCCGTTGGGTGGCCTTCAGTCAGATGATCAAGGCCTCTGAGGGGCGTGTCCTCACTTTGACGGTGGAGCGGTCGGGTGAGCCGCTGCTGATCAAGGTGACGCCTCAATTGAAGGAGACCAAAAATCTGTTCGGTGAGAGTGTCCATTTGCCACTGATTGGGGTGGGGCCGGGGAGTGCCGTGGAGACGGTTGCCTATGCGCCGCTGGATGCCATGGCCAAAGGTTGGGAACAGACCTGGTCCATGACCCTGTTGACGTTGACCAGTACCTGGAAGTTGATCACCCAGGTGGTTTCAGCCGATCAGATTGGCGGGCCGCTGATGATTGCCGATCTGGCCGGCAAGGCGGCGGAGCAGGGAGCGAGCAATTTGCTGTTTTTCATGGCATTGATTTCGGTCAATCTGGCCATTCTGAATCTGTTGCCGGTACCGATTCTGGATGGCGGTCATCTGATGTTTTTTTCCATTGAGGCCCTCAGGGGGCAACCGGTAGGGGAGGCGGTTCAGCAGTTGGCCAATCGGGTAGGCATGGCGTTGCTGCTCTTGTTGATGTTATGGGCCCTGAAAAATGACTTGACACGATTTTTCCCCATGAGCCACTAATGGTCCAACCCTCCTGATTTGAACAGCAGCCCGTTTCCGCGCCAATCGGTTTCTTGCAATCAGCCAGAACGGTCAAAAATACAGCCCGGCATTACCAAGGAACGGCTTGAAATTTGAGTGTTCACGCCACTGGATGGGAGTTGTGGTCAGGCTGGATGGTCGTACAAAAATTTGGCAGACGTGCGGCGTCTCTTGCTGATAAAATTGGAAATTTGTATACTGCTTAATGTGAGCGATCTCTTGGCTCATCTCCAGTGGGCGTATCCGGTAGAGTGAACATGAATTTAAAACGCAATTTTCTATTATGGGCCGTAGGATTGACCGCCCTTTGGGGTGTGGGGGCGTTTTTTGTGCCTGTTGTCATGGCGGGTTCCGGCACCATCGGCGATATTCGGGTGGAGGGATCTCAGCGTATTGAACCGGATACGGTACGGAGCTACCTGAAGTTGGATGTGGGGGACGCTTTCAGTCCGGTAGCCACCCGCAACAGCCTGAATGCCCTGTTTGCAACCGGCTTTTTCAAGGATGTTACGCTGGATCAGGAGGGAGACACCCTGGTGGTTCGGGTGGTAGAGAATCCCATGATCCGCGAGGTTACCTTTGAGGGTAACGACGCTTTCAGTGCGGATGATTTGAAAAAAATAGTCACCGTCAAGGCCCGGGCCATTTATGACCGGGCCAAGACCGAGCGGGATCTGACCGCCTTGCGCCAGGCTTATCGTGTCAAAGGGCTGTTTTTGGCAAAAATCGATCTCAAAGTGGCAGAGTTGGACAGTAATCAGGTGGATCTTGTCTACCGGATCAAGGAGGGTGCAAAATCCAAAGTTCAGGAGGTGCGGATTATTGGCAACCATGGCCTCTCTGATAAACAACTGATCAAGAAGCTCCTGATTCAACCCTCGGATTGGCTCTCCTGGTATACGGATACCGATACCTATGACCGGGAAAAGTTGATGTATGATCAGACCCAACTCCGCAATGTCTATCTGGACAACGGCTATGCCCGGGTGCAGGTGGACTCTTCTGTGGCCGAGTTGACCCCGGATCGGCAGGCTTTTCTGGTCACCCATACGGTTCATGAAGGAAATCGCTATAAATTTGGCCCACTGCAGATTGTGGGTGACTTTGACGAACTGCCGGAGGCCGACCTCTACAACGCCCTGAAAATGGCGGAAGGGGATTGGTATTCCCAGCAAAAGTTGCGCGAGTCGGTGGAAAAGTTGACCGACCTCATCGGCGATTTTGGTTACGCCTTCCTGGACATCAAGCCGGAACGCATCATCAATGATGAGGCGGGTGTGGTGGCGGTCAAGCTTGTGGTAAACAAGGGAAGAAGGGTCTATCTCAATCGCATCGAGGTCTCCGGCAACACCCGTACCCAGGATAATGTGATCCGCAGAGAGATATCGTTGGTGGAGGGGGATCGCTTTTCCGCCTCCAAGCTGCGTACTGCCAAGGCCAAGCTGCAATCATTAAACTTCTTCGAGAATATAGAGATCTCCACTCCGCCTGCCGGGGATTCGGAGTTGGTGGATGTCAAGATCAAGGTTGGAGAGAAACCGACCGGAACCTTTACCCTGGGGGCCGGTTATTCCAGTCAGGAGTCTTTCCTGGGCACCGCCAGCATCAGCCAGAACAATTTTCTTGGCAAGGGGCAGCGTGCGGTTTTTTCGCTGGCTCACTCTGGTCTGAAAACGGAGTATAATATTGGTTTTACCGAGCCCTATTTCATGGGCAAGAAGCTGAGTGCCGGTTTTGACCTCTTCAAGCGGGATCTGGACCAGACCCGCTTCTCCTCCATCAAGGAGAAGACATCCGGGGGATCCTTAAGCTTGGGCTTTCCCATCGCCGACCATCTGTCCGACTCGATCTCCTACCGCCTTTCCAACACCGAGATCCATTACAATGGGGGGGGCACCCCTTCCCGGATTTTGCAGGTGCAGGAGGCGTTGAGTCCCTATCTGCAGTCCATGGTGAGCAATACATTGGCCTGGGAGGATGTGGATAACCGTCTTACCCCGACCAAGGGGAGAATTCACCGTTTAACCACGGATCTTTCCGGCCTGGGTGGGGATGTCAAGTTTGCCCGTTTGGTTGCGGATAACCATCTGTACCACCCGTTTGATGGGGAAGGGGAGTGGGTGGGTCACTTGCGCGGTCGCGTGGGGATGGAGGATGGCTTGGGTCAAGATATTCCTATCTTTGAGCGGTTTTTCCTGGGTGGGAGCAACTCGGTGCGTGGTTTCAGCTCTGCCGGGGTTGGTCCGCGGACCGCCGAAGGGGATGCATACGGGGGAACCCATTTTGAGCAGTTGAACGCAGAGCTGTTTTTCCCCATGTTGGGCCTGGCCGAGAAGGGGGTGCGGGGGTTGGCTTTCGTGGATACCGGTTACTTGGGCGACAACGATCTGCCGTCCGATGTGAACGGGTCGGGTGGCGTGCGTATGTCGACGGGGGTGGGGATCCACTGGAATTCGCCGTTCGGGCCGTTGCGTTTTACCCTGAGTTCCCCCCTCATGAAGGAGTCCAATGACAAGACTCGGGTCTTTGATTTTTCCATCGGCTCCACGTTATGATATGCCTCCCAGCGTTTGGGATGCACTCTTTGCAGCCAAGAAGGTGATATGGGTCATGAATCTATCGGTTAAATTTGTTTCATTGTTGCGGTCAAGTGTTGCACTGCTGATTGCTTTGTTCGTCGCGGGCAACCTGGTTGTCTGCGATACGGCCTGGGCTGAATCGTACAAGCTGGCATTTGTGGATGTTCCGCGCGCCATGGCGGCTTCGGATGCGGCCAAGCAGGCGCGGGATATTCTCCAGAAAAAGTTGGCAGCCAAGCAAAAAGAGGTCAGCAGCATGGAGTCCGAGATCAAAAAGATGAAGGCCGATGCCGAAAAGCACAAGGGGGGTGCCACGTCGGACCAGGAAGCGGAAATTCGCAGTAAATTAAGGGATTATCAACGGCTGGTTGAGGACAACCAGGCCGCCATTGATCGTGAAAACGGCCGTTGGACCAAAAAAATTACCGAAGCCTTGTTGAAGGTAATCGAGGAGATCGGTCGGGAAGAGGCGTTTACCGTGGTGTTTGGCAAGGGGCAGGTATTGTTTGCGGCAGGTTCTATTGACATCACGGATCGGGTGCTGGTCCGGTTGAACGAGCGCACGAAAAAGTGGTTCTAGGGGGTTGGACGTGGAGTCACTGCAAGAAATTCTTAAAATTTTGCCCCACCGCTACCCGTTCTTGTTGGTGGACCGGATCGTGGAAGTGGTTCCGGGGGAGCGGTTGGTTGCCGTTAAAAATGTTTCGTTTAATGAGCCGCACTTCATGGGCCATTTTCCCGGTTATCCGGTGATGCCTGGGGTCTTGATTCTGGAGGCCATGGCGCAGGCCGGTGCCTTGTTGGCTGGGAAGACGGATCCGCTCTCTGTCTGTGGACGGCTGGTCTATTTTATGACCATCGACAAGGTCCGTTTTCGCAAGCCTGTTGTACCGGGTGATCAACTGCGGTTGGAGTTGACGCTGATCAAAAGGCGGCGGGATGTGTGGCGTTTTGCGGGCAATGCCTATGTGGGAGACTCTTTGGTGACGGAAGCAGAGCTGATGGCCATGACTCGGGATGCCGATCCATCTGCCGATGTGGCCGGTACGATAACCCCTGGTTCGGAATAATGCCATGATCCATGCCACTGCCGTCGTCGACCCAGCTGCGCGGTTGGGGGATAATGTTCGGGTTGCCCCTTACGCTGTTGTGGGGCCGGATGTCGTGTTGGGGAACAATGTGGAGGTCGGCTCCCATGCGGTGATCGAGGGGCATACGGTGGTTGGGGATGGCAGCCGGATCTGCAACTTTGCCTCCATTGGCCAGGCACCGCAGGATATTCATTACGCCGATGAGCCGACGCGGGTTGAGATTGGTAACGACTGTTGGATTCGAGAGTTTGTCAGCATTCACCGGGGGACCGCCAAGGGGGGTGGGCTGACCCGTGTGGGTAACCATTGTATGATCATGGCCTATTCCCATGTTGCCCATGATTGCCGGGTGGGGGAACATGTGGTGATGGCCAATGGGGCCACTTTGGCCGGTCATGTGGAGGTGCAGGACTATGCGGTGATTGGTGGGTTGACAGCCGTGCATCAGTTTGCCCGGATTGGGCGCAACGCCTTTATCGGTGGGGCTTCTGCCATCTCCATGGATGTGGTTCCGTTTGCATCTGCTGCGGGCAACCGGGCACAGATTACGGGTGTCAATGTGGTGGGTTTGCGTCGCAACGGTTTTTCAGAAGAGGTGATCAAACAAATTCGACAAGCGCATCGGATTGTTTTTCGTTCCCACCTGCGCCTGGAGCAGGCGATTGCCGAGGTGGAGCGGCTCTGTTCGGACTCTCCTGAGCTCCAGCATTTACTGGAATTTTTGCAAACGGGACAGAGAGGAATTTGTCGCTGAATACGGAGCTGGTGGACCGCTGCATCGGTCTGATTGCCGGGAATGGTCGGTTGCCCATGATTTTTGCGCGGGCACTGCAGGGACAGAGGGTTGTTGCAATTGGACATATAGGGGAGACCGATCCCGCTTTGGGGGAGTGGGTAGGGGAGCTGTGTTGGGTTCGGTTGGGTCAATTCCAAAAAATTCTCGATTTTTTTCTGCGTCATCAAGTCCAGTGGGTTGTCATGGCGGGTGGGATTACCAAGTCGCGCATTTGGAACGTCCGGCCCGATTTCCTTGCTTTGAAAATGGTTATGGGGTTGCTGCACCGGCACGATGACCTGCTGCTCCGCAGTGCGGCTGCCATACTGGAAAAACATGGTCTTGTTCTCAAGTCTGTCACCGATTTTGTCCCGCAGTTGTTGGCTCCAGCCGGCGTGTTGAGCCGCCGTCAGCCCACGCCGGCCGAGTGGGAAGATATACGGTTTGGCTGGGAGGCGGCCAAGGTGTTGGGGCGGTTGGATATTGGCCAAGGTGTGGTTGTGCGTCAAAAGATGGTGGCGGCTGTCGAGGCGATGGAGGGGACCGATGCCATGATTTTGCGGGCAGGTCCGCTGATTTCAGGCAAGGGGTGGGCTGGCAGTGGGGGCGGGGTGTTGGTCAAAGTGGCCAAGCCCATGCAGGATCTGCGTCTTGATTTGCCGACCATCGGGCCGAACACGATGAAACGGTTGCATCAGGCGGGTATAGCTGTCATGGCCGTCGAAGCGGGAGCAGCGATGATACTGGATCTGGAGGAGACTTGTGCCTTGGCGGATCGATATGATTTAGTGTTGGTGGGCTGCCACGCGCAGGAGATGCAAAGGGTTGAGGGCTCTGCCGTTGTGGCGTTCCAGGCTGGGGGAGAGGGAGAGGGCCATGGATCCGCTATCTGAGGTTGGTACGGCCGGGGGGGAGGTTTTGCTGCGTGCGGCGGTGATCGGGGTTGGGTATTTGGGACGTATCCATGCCATCAAATACCAGCAGATTCCCGGCGTACAATTGGTAGCTGTGGTGGATGCCTACCCGGAGCAGGCGCGTCGGGTGGGGGAGGAGCTGTCTGTCCGATATTATTCGGACTTTACAGAAATTTTTTCTCAGGTCGATCTGGTCACCATAGCGACCCCGACCGCGAGCCATTTTGCCGTTGCCTCTGCCTGTTTGCGGGCGGGTTTGCATGTGTTGTTGGAAAAGCCCATGACCACCCATTTGGAAGAGGCGGATCATCTGATCGCCTTGGCTGCGCAGCATGAACGGGTGTTGCAGGTGGGTCATCTCAAGCGGTTTCATCCGACGGTAGTCGGTCTGAAGGCGAGTGGATTGTTGATGGAACCGCGATTTATGGATGCGGCACGGTTGGCCCCGTTCAAAACCCGCTCTCTGGATTTGGATGTGGTGTTGGATTTGATGATCCATGATGTGGATCTTGTTTTGGATTTTATGCAGTCTGAGGTGGTGGATGTGGATGCTGTGGGCATGTCGGTGGTGACCGATCAGGTGGATGTTGCCAATGCCCGGTTGCGTTTTCAGAATGGTGGTGTGGCCAATATCACTGCCTCCCGCATTTCGCAGGAGGTCACACGGCGGCTGAAAATTTTTCAGCAGGATGGATTTTTTACCCTCAATTTTATTCAGAATCAGCTTTCCATGGTGCGTCGGGGGGCGGAAAAGGTTGTCAAGGCAGGCACGGAGCTTTCTGTGATGGAGGAGGTGGCGTTGCCGGTGGCCTCTTATGACACGTTGGAAACGGAGGTTCGGGCTTTTTGTACGGCGGTACAGCAGGGGAGTTTTCCTGTCGTCAGTGGGTTGGATGGTCGGCGGGCTTTACAGGTGGTGACACGGATTCGTCAAGCCATTTATGCAGGAAACATAAGATGATGGTTGCCATGGGTGTGCCCATGAGTGCTGGGGCGGGTGCCCATGTTTAAGGTTATGATGGTGGCCGGGGAGTCTTCCGGTGATCTGTTGGGTGGGGAGTTGTTGTCGGCCTTGCGGGGGCGGTTTCCCCACTTGACAGCGGTGGGGGTTGGGGGGTCACGCATGCGGGCCAGTGGTCTGCAGGGGGCGTTTGACATCAATGATCTGGCTGTGGTTGGTCTGGTTGAGGTCATTCGGCGTTTTCCGCGCTTGCGGCAGGTTTTTTTGCACCTGGTGCGCCTGTTGGAGCAGGAGCGACCTCGGTTGTTGATTACTATTGATTTGCCGGACTTTAATCTGATGCTGGCCAAGCGGGCCAGGCGGTTGGGGATTCCGGTGGTTCATTATGTCAGTCCGCAGGTTTGGGCCTGGCGGCGGGGGCGTGTGGTCAAGATTGCCCGTTTGTTGGATCATTTGCTGGTTCTGTTTCCATTTGAGCCGGAAATTTATGCGCAAACTGCCTTGCCGGTGACATTTGTCGGGCATCCTTTGACCCGCTTGGCTGTGGCAAACTCTCCGCGTCAGGTGGTGCGTCAACGGTTGGGCATGGCAGAGGACGAGAGGCTGGTGGTGCTGTTGCCGGGGAGTCGTCATGGGGAGTTGCAGCAGTTGTTGGCTCCTTTGGTGGCGACCTGTCAGTTGATTGCCCAGCGGATGCCCCGTGTACGTTTTGTGCTGGCATTGGCGGAGACACTTTCTGCGGATGATTTGGTGCGCTATTGGCCTGCGGGGCAGGCGGATCAGGACAGGGTGCCCATTATCATTCGTCAGGGGGAGACGTATGATTTACTGGGTGCGGCTGATGCGGCGTTGGTTGCTTCGGGGACGGCCACTTTGGAAGCTGCGTTGTTGGGGGCACCGATGGTAGTGGTGTATCGTGTCAACCGCTTGACCTATGAGATCGGCCGGCGGCTGATTCAGGTACCGTTTATTTCGCTGGCCAATCTGGTAGCCGGTTATGGTTTGGTAACGGAGCGTATTCAGCGAGAGGTTTGTCCTGATCTGTTGGCCCAGGATGTCATGGGGTTATTGACGGACGGGGAGAGGGTGGAAAGGATGCGATCGGGATTTGCCGATGTTCGTGCACGGTTGTCGCATCCCATGCGGCAAGCAGTGGATGTTGTTTCTGATTTTTTTGTAGAACCTGCCAATGACAGGGGTTCCTCTCTTCTTTAACTGTAGGATGATTTGGAGATCGCGATATGGCCACCGTGGTTTTGAATGGCGAAAATTTTAGTACTGTTGTGGCGGGTCATGACACGGTGATCGTGGATTTTTGGGCACCCTGGTGTGGTCCATGTCGCTCGTTCGCGCCTATTTACGACAAGGTTTCTGAAAAGTATCCCGATGTGGTATTTGGCAAGGTGGACACGGAGGAGCAGCGGGAGTTGGCGGGTGTTTTTCAGATTCGTTCGATTCCGACGTTGATGATTTTCCGGCAAAAGATAATCATTTTTTCCCAGGCGGGCATGCTGCCTGAGTCCAGTTTGGTTGAGGTACTGGAGAAGGCATTGGCGTTGGACATGGAGCAGGTAAAGAGGGAGATTGCCGAGCAGCAGGGGAAGGGGAAGTAGGGGTTTTTTACCAGAATCGTCCGGTGACGGCGATGAGGATGGTTCCGATGCCCAGTATCAAGTTGATGGACACCATGTTGCGGATGCGGTTCAGGTAGAGTCCTGCTTCCGGTATGAGCTGTCTGTGGACCATACGCTTCATTTTCCGATAGTAGGTGAAGAATGTGAAGGTGAACACGGAGATCATGCTCCAGCCCAGGCCTTGCATGAGGATGATGTACCAACTTGCGTACGCCGGTTCAAACAGTGTCAGGAGCAGGGTGTAACCTGACAGGGGAATGACAAGGGTGATGCCCCAGATCCAGGGAAAAAAGCGGGAGAGCACGTTGCACCACAGGTTAACGCGCGGTTCCAGTTCCATTGTACTGGCGGCTGGGCGCAGGAACATGTGGGCGAAGAACATACCGCCCACCCAGATTACGGCGGCCAGAACGTGAAGGGCCAGCAGAAGCAATGTCATGGCAATGTGTTGTTTCTCTAGCCAAAATTCAGTGAGGTATCGACCATTTACTGTGGGGTACTCTAATCGTTTTTTGTGGCGGGGTGAAGGTATAATGTCTGTCAAGCCACAAAAAAACGATGTTTGGCTGTTTTTGGTGCTGGTCGGACTTGACTAATTGAAAAAAAATGTCAGACTGTCGGGGTTGGTTTGCAGGTGTGGTGGGGGCCGTTAGCTCAGTTGGTAGAGCAGCTGACTCTTAATCAGCGGGCCATAGGTTCGAGTCCTATACGGCCCACCATTCAAAATCTGCCTCGCGTTTTTCCGTTTGCAGGACTCTTTCTTTCCTTCATTGTGCAGAGTGGCAACCCTCTTGAAGTTTCGGAAAACAAAAACACACACAGGCGGATTGATCAGTCGATAGAGATCCTTGATGACGGGATCTGGACGAGGTCGGCAGTTTGATGGTGTGATTGGTAAAGGAAAATTATTTGTATGGTGATTTAAGCGGGTTGTCTGTCGCGACATCATTTGCATTATTTTTTTTGGCGTGACCGCTGCTTGGTTGCGTTGATCGTGGGTAGGCAACCTGCAGCCTTGCCTTGACGGATGACGGTGGGTTGGGCAGGTGAACTGCAATAGGCACCGTCGCCTTTTTGCAGAGGGAACAGATCAGAGGATCTTTTCCTTGAGTCATTTTGATAAGAGGGGCAGGAATGAAGGCGTGGCCGACCGTTTGTAAAGTGACGGCTGTCTTGACAAAAAGTTACAACTCATTTGACAAACGAAATGCAGTTGCCGCAGGAAAATCACGTTTCTCTTGACGTAAAAAAACCCGCTGAGGCGGGGTTGTGCAGACCGCCCGGTGAAGGTATGGGGATTTTCACCATACCTAACCTGGGAGTGTCGGTGATTTTGTCGTACTGACTACAGAACATCATCACACTCGTTCTGATAGGCGATCACTTTATCCCGGATCGCTGGGTTGACCTTGTTGGGATAGATCCCTGCTAACCATACGGCCAGTTTGCGCAAGGGCATGCAGATGACGGCACGGGGCTGGTCATCTTCGGATATCTGTGTGGTGATTTCCACCACGGAGAAATGGCAAAACACTCCTCCTGGTAGGCTTCTACCTTTGCCTTCAGATCCGTTCGCACCCTTTTCGCGTTGACCGAAAAAAGCCAACCGTTCAGCTTGCGGAGGGGGATGCAGATCACTTCACGTTTCTGGTCATCGCCGGGCATCTTCATATGCTTAAGTACACGCAGATACCCTGGATCGCGCAGTTTGTCAGCTTGCTTTGAGTGACGACCCTCCTGTCATGCGCCGAGCATCGACCGGACGATCGTTACAAGCCCTTCCCAAGATCCCTTTTTGAGCAGGTCAGAGCTGATGTCAACGAGCAGATCACCGGCCGTTTTTCCGTGGGGTTGGGAAAGACTGTTTGGCGTCCTGCTGAGAGCGGAAAGGCCCTTACTGGTCAGGGCGATGTCGGCAAACACATCGTCCTCTTTGAACCCAATTGTCGATGTGAAG